>NZ_FMXO01000001.1 GCF_900104215.1 Desulfonatronum thiosulfatophilum
CTATGATGATCCTGTAACGAAAATATCGGATTTTTCAGGCTCGACTAATGTAGTTGCTCGAGTTACAGGTCCATACACTGTCACCTGTACTGATGCTAATCAGTAACACCAACATTACCGTAACTGTCAACTACACAGACCAAACACTTACTGGAACACCTACAATAGGAACAATTGTAGGTGGAAATTTGGCAGCAATATGGGGATCTCCTGAATTATGATTAATATTGGGAGCTTCCGGAACAGAAGGGGCTCCCAATTTTGAGGTTCCTCGCTGTTTCATGTGGGTAGGCCAAATTGAAGCTTGCCCCCGGAGATAGGTTAGGCGATCAGATTTCGAGTCGGTCGGTAGCCACGAGCCATAGAAGGAACTAATTTTTCTGGGGAGATCGATTCAAGAGCGTGATCGTTCAGGAAGGCGCCAGCCTGGTCAACCTACTGGCGTACGTGGACCTTAATCCGGTCCGGGCCGGTCTGGTTCGCAAACCCGAGGATTACCGCTGGTCCGGCCTGGGATATCTGGTTCAGACCGGCAACCGGGCTGGCCTGCTTGACCTGGACCTGGGGCTGAAGGAATGGAACGAGTTTGATCCAAAGGGATGAGCTAAGGGACAGGTTGATTGACACGAGTCGGCAATAACGACTATCTTCATTTCTCCCCTTCCCCACTACCCCCAAGGAGTGCAATAATGGCCCGTATAGCTAGATTTGTGAGGGATGATCGTCCGACTATATATCACGTTATGTCCAGAACGGCGCTGGAGGGGTTCCCTTTGCAGGATATCGAGAAGGATCACCTCATGTCCATTGTGGCCCGGTTGAGCAGATTCTATTTTGTCGACTTGCTCGGGTTCTGCCTGATGGGCAATCATTTTCATCTTGTTGTCAGGATGTATACGGAAGAAGCGGCCACGGATGCAGAGATCGTGAAGCGCTACAGGAGGCAGTTCGGCGACGATGCCGTCATCATGCCGCATCAGCTACGGGACTATCGCCGGCGGCTGGTCAACCTGGGGGCGTTTATGAAGGACATCAAGCAGGGTTTTACGCGGTACTTCAACAAGCATCGGAACAGGAAGGGATTTTTCTGGGGAGATCGATTCAAGAGCGTGATCGTTCAGGAAGGCGCCAGCCTGGTCAACCTACTGGCGTACGTGGACCTTAATCCGGTCCGGGCCGGTCTGGTTCGCAAACCCGAAGATTACCGCTGGTCCGGCCTGGGATATCTGGTTCAGACCGGCAACCGGGCTGGCCTGCTTGACCTGGACCTGGGGCTGAAGGAATGGAACGAGTTTGATCCAAAGGAGATCATTCGGAAATATCGCCGGTTCGTCTATGAAACCGGGGCCATGGATACCGGCAAAGGCAAGCAGCTCGATCCGGAATTGGTCAAACGCGAACGCAAGAAACGCTACAGACTGAGCCGCGCCGACGTTTTCCGTCACCGCTGTCGGTATTTCACGGACTCCGGCATCATCGGCTCAAAAGAGTTCGTGGCCGAGGTTTTCGATGGGGTGAAGCATTTGCTGGATTCCAAGGACGAGCGAAGGTTTACGCCGGTCGGAGGAGTGAAAGGAGTATATTCGATGAAGAGGCTGGCGGGTGCTGTTGGCGGGTAGCGGGTTCCTTGCCTTGGCCAAGCATATCCCTTACATTCCGCACAGATGATAAAATTCAACAACTTTCATGCCTCCTCAATCCCACGACCATAACTTCAAGAACCTGTTCCAGGACTTCCCACGTGAGTCCCTTGAACTGTTCTATCCGCAGGCTCTGGAGCTGTACGGCGAACTGTTGGAAATAACCTTTGTCCGTCAGGAGCCGCGCAAACATCACCTTTCCGACTCCGCCCTGGCCCTGGACATGCCGATTCTGTTCCGTTTTGCACACGGCTGCTTGCTCCTCTGGCTGGTTGAGTTCCAGGAGGACAAGGACAAGTTTTCCATCTACAAGCTGTTACGCTACACCACGGACCTGATGGAAGCTCACCCGGACGCCGTGGTCATTCCCACGGTTCTGTTCACGGATCGCAAGAACTGGCGCGAAGATGTACCGCGCCAACTGGAGAGCCATCTGATCGGAACTACCTTCCTCCACTTCGAATACGTGCACCTGAAACTATTTGCACTCCATGCCAAGGATTACTACAGTGTAAACAATCCCGTGGCCAAAATACTTATGCCCAAGATGCAATACTCTCACTCTGAACGTATAGAAGTTTTGCGCCACGCCTATCTGGGCCTTTACCAATTGGCATCACGGATGCTGTTCGAAAAATATACTGATTTTATTGACGTTTATGCCCATGTCCAGCCGGAAGAACAACAAGCTCTATGCGCCGACATCATGGAACACGAGGAGACCGCCATGCTCGCCCAATACATCAAAAATCTAGGTCGCGACGAAGGCCGTGTTGAAGGTCGCGTTGAAGGTCGTGACGAAGGCCGCATTGAAGGCCGCCAAGCCATTATTCAACGCCTCTTCACCAAACGCTTTGGCCAAAACATCCTGAACATTGAAGTCCAAGAACGCTTACGAAAGGCCACGCCTGAACAACTTGACCTCTGGGCCGAACGAATCCTGGACGCCAAAAATCTGGACGAAGTGTTTCGAGACAACTGAACCAGCTGACTGGAAGATAGAACTCAGTGAAGGGGAAGCCTGTATGCCAAGGGTTTCCCCTCTTTTTCTGCCATCACGGAGAGCGACATCTAAGGAGGAGCAAAAGGACGAGCGTAGGTTCACGTCGGTTGGAGGGATTGAAGGGCTGTTTTCGATGAAGAGGCTGAGAATTTCTGTCGAATGATAAGTTGTGAAAGTTAATGTTCTTGTAAAGCTCTGGCCCTCCCTATGTGCTGGGGAATGGACAGTGCGAGAGGAGAGCTAAAAGTTGATCATGACGTTTCTTCACGTTTTCCCTGGAAAGAGAGATTGCCTTTCACATGAAAAACTCCGGCTTTTGTTCAATCTTACGTACGATCCCTTCCAGTATTCGCTATTTCTGCCGCCAGCTCGGCACATTCGTTACCATCAATTTCCCATGAACCTGAGCAGCCGATATCCGGATGGCGACAGTTGCACCACCAAGGCTTCGCGTTGCTCCTTTTCTCTGAAGTGCGCCGCCCATTCATGGGCTTCGCGCTCATGGGCAAATCCATGGGCGAAAACAACATGCCAGGTCTGCCCATTTCGGACTATCATCCGGATCTCCGCGGGATAGGAATGTTCCTTGAGTCGTGATGCGGAATTCTCGGCATTACGCCGCACATGATAACTCCCGACCTGGACGAAATAGTGGTGTTCGGCAGCATCTATTCCACCATTCTCAACGGTTTCATCAGGAACTGGATGCGGCATTTCGGCGGGTGATGCATCACCTTGTACATCCGATATCACCTCATCCGACGGTTCCTGATCAGGGGATTCTTCCTTGAATAATTCTTCGTCCGACAACGCCTTGTCCGGCAATTGTTCGGACGGTGAAGAAGTTTCGGAAAGCGTCTCGTCCTCAGCATCTTCGCCCCCTTCCGCCTCCTGGCCGGAATCAAGACTGGACTGAGCGTTCTCTTCTGTATCCATGAAAACACGCTCCACGGGCAGCCTCAGCATAAGGGACGGCTCGGCTTGTGTTCTTCGATTTTGGATCAGATCATCCATATCCGTCATCATGTATCTCAAGCCCATCAGTAGAAGGAAGATCCCGAATACGACAACACAGGCTCTGATAATAGTGGTACCAGGCAATTTTGCCTTTTTATTTCGCATAATTCTTAAATATGGCGTCAATTGAATTTAATTTGGGAAAAGCAAACATCAGGAGGGGAACTGCTCAGCAGTGTTTCGAAGGTAGCCAACAGCATGGCTTGATTTCGGATTTGCATGTTGAGCCAAGGACTTGTTCATCGAGCCATTACCGTAATTCCCAGAACATATCTGATCTCCAGTGAATAAGGCGGAACCATATCACAATTTTACAAATACTGTAAGGCTCACCTAAGTCATTACTTTCGTCGCCAAAGAACATCACGACTGCATCAGGATGCGGCTTTCGATGTCACGAGGCGGCGGCGTTGGCGGGCGAGTTCGCGCATGTCCACGACCTGGTCGGTTTCGTCCACGATTTCGCTGCCAAGAATCTCTTCCAGCACGTCCTCCAGGGTCACGAGTCCGGCCAGACCGCCATACTCGTCCAGCACGATGAACATGTGCATCCTGGATTCAAGAAAGCGCACCAGAAGTTTGTCCAGGGTCGTGGTTTCCAGGACGAATTGGACGGGTTTCATCAGCTTGCTGAGCACGAGATCGTCCTGGTCGTTGGCCAAGGCTTCCAAGAGTTCGCGCCGATAGACCAGGCCGACGATGTCTTCCTGGTCATCTTCATCATATACCGGAATACGGCTGTGGGGCCAGGCTGTCTTCAGCTTCCGGGCCTGGCCCACGGTGAGTTCCGAGGGAAAGGAAAAAATGACCGTGCGCGGCGTGAGGATGTCCTTGACCATCTTGGTGTCCAGGGTCAGGATGTTGCGGATGGACAGCTCCTCGTGGGCCTTGATCACGCCGGCTCTTCGGGTGAGACTGATCACGGCCCGCAGATCATCCTCCGAGGTATCCGGGCCGGATTTCTTGCGGCCGATCAACCGGGTCACCCGGTCCATCAGCCAGATCACCGGGCTGAACACCAACACCATGCCGCAGAGGGGTTTGGCCAGAAATCCGGCCAGCTGGCGGGAGTACATCACCCCTATGGTCTTGGGGAGGATTTCCGCGAAAACCAGGATGATCACCGTGAATATGGCCGAGAAATAGATCAGGCTTTCCGTGCCGAACAGGGCCGCGGCAAAGGCTCCGGCCACGGCCGCACCGGCCGTGTTGGCCACGGTGTTCAGGGTCAGGATCGCGGCGATGGGCCGTTCGACATTGTTGCGCAGATCAAAGAGCAGCAGCCCGCTTTTCTTGCCGCTCTTGCGCATCTGTTCGAGATGACTCCAGGGCACGGAATAGAGCACGGCCTCGGAGAGCGAACAGAGCCCTGAAACCAGCGTCGCCAACCCCACCACCACCAGCAACTCAAACATAATTCAGCTTCCCGAGGTCGTCCTCATGATCAAGAACCCAATGAATATTCTTCTCGACCGGGACGGAACGGTCATTGAAGAATGCCATTACCTGTGCGATCCGGAACATGTCCGCCTCACTCCCGGCGCGGGCGCTGCGCTGCGCTCCCTGGTCAAGGCGGGCCACCGGCTCTTTCTGGTGACCAACCAGTCCGGCATCGGTCGGGGGTATTTCAGCCGCGAACAGTACGACGCCGTCCAGGAACGCATCGGCGAAGTCCTGCGGGACTTCGACGTCGAGTTCACGGACACGGTTCTCTGCCCCCACGCCCCCCAGGACGACTGCCAATGCCGCAAACCTCTGCCTGGCCTCTGGGAGCAACTGCGGGACAAATACGATTTGCTCCCGGAAACGTCCATGATGATCGGCGACAAGCACGCGGACATCTGCTTCGCCCGCGCCGGCAACCTTGCTGCCGCCGTACTCGTCCTGAGCGGGTACGGACTCAAAACGGCCCAGGATCTGGATCTGGTGGTTCCCAGCGGCAGAATCCTGGACCTGCGCCCCCCGGTGAATCCGAACCATCCCGACATTGTCGCGCCTGACCTGGCCGCGGCGGCCGCGTGGATTCTGGGGGAATGAGCGGGATGAATCGGTTGAGTCAAGAAATCGATTGCGATTGCGATTTCGTTTTTGTGAACCTTCAGGATTCCAGCAGGTCCGTGAAAGCGTAGAGCTTGCCCGGTGTCTGTCCGGCCAGCCATTTCGCGGCCCGCAGAGCGCCACGGGCAAAATTTTCCCGGGAATGGGCGCGGTGGGTGATTTCAATGCGCTCACCGGGGCCGAAAAAAAAGACCGTGTGGTCGCCGACCACGTCCCCGCCGCGCAGGGTCTGCACGCCGATTTCTTCGGAAGGACGCGCTCCGATGATCCCCTCCCGGCAGCAGTTCTTGACGGAGTCGTAATCCCAGCCTTTGGCCTCGGCCAGGCACTGGGCCAGTTTCACGGCCGTACCGCTGGGCGCGTCCTTCTTGGCCTTGTGGTGAATCTCCATCATTTCCAGATCATAGGCCGGGCCGAGCAGGTTCACGAGCTGGGGCAAAAGCTGCAGCAGGACGTTGATGCCCACGCTCATGTTCGGCGCCCAGAGAATGGGGGCTGCCTTCGCGGCTTCGCGCAGGTCCTCGGTCTGCTCCCGGGTCATGCCCGTGGTGCCGATTACGGCCCGATGTCCGGCCTTGGCGACTATCTTGGCCGTGGCCACCGAGGCTTCCGGTGCGGTGAAATCGATAACCACGGCATCGGACAGTTCACCCAGGACCTGTTCCAGGCTGGTTCCATGAACACAGCCGAAATCCGCCAGCCCCTGATCATGCCCCTGCCGCTCCACAACACCCGCCAAGGTCATTTCAGGATCCGCCTGAGCCAACCGAGCCAGGGTCCCTCCCATTCTCCCGTTTGCACCCATGATCACTACGGAACACGCGTTCATATTCTTCTCCTGGTTTAAGATTTTTTCAGGCGTACAAGGGTGCACTCTTCCTTCCCCGTGCCCCCCGTGCGCCCAGTAGTTTCATCTGCAACGGCTTTTTGTCCCAAAATTCCGCTCAAAGCTACGCAATATTCGTCGCCCCGCCGCTCATCCGCAGGAACGCATCGCCGTCAAGCACCGTCAAGCCCAATTTACGAGCCTTGTTGAGCTTGGAGCCGGGATCATCGCCGACCACGACATAATCCACTTTACTGGAGATGCCGCCCACCACGGTCCCTCCGGCCTGCTCCACCAGCTTCTGGGCCTGGGTTCGGGAGATGCCGGGCAGGGTGCCGGTGAACAGCACGCGTTTGCCGGCAAATGGTGAGTCTGAAATTTGTTCTGTTTCCCTCTGCCCGCCGGCTTGCGGCCACACCTCCAGCTCCCGCAATTCCAGCAGGATGCGCTGATTGTCCGGGTTGGCGAAAAAGCCGTGAATCGAGGCCGCCACCTCCGGGCCGATGTCCGGCAGCTGTTGCAAGGCAGTCTCATCCGCGCGGCCCAGGGCGTCCAGATCCGAAAAATGCTCCGCCAGCACTCTGGCGGTTTGCGCGCCCACGTGCCGGATGCCCAGGGCCCGGATCAGCGGAGCCAGCTTGGCCTCCTGCCTGGCTTTGGCGATGGACTGGATGATGTTCCGGGCCAGCTTGGGCCCCATCCGCTCCAGGGTCAGCAGATCCTGCTCGGTCAACCGGAAAAAATCCGCGGGCGAACGGACCATGCCTTTGTCCGCCAGGTTTTCCACCCACTTCCGGCCCAGGCCTTCCACGTCCAGCCCCGCCTTGGACACAAAGTAGACCAGACTCTCGCGCAGCAGTGCCGGGCAGGCCAGGTTCTGGCAGCGCCAGGCCGCCTCTCCGGGCAGACGCATGGCGGGAGTCGTGCAGACAGGACAGATGGCGGGGAAGACGAACGGCTGTTCTCCACCGTTCCGCTCCTCCAATACCGGGCCGACCACCTCGGGGATCACGTCCCCGGCCCGCTGGACCACTACCATGTCCCCGATGCGCAGGTCCTTGGCCCGGATTTCATCCTCATTGTGCAGTGTGGCCCGGGACACAGTGACCCCGGACAGGGAGACGGGTTGGAGCAGGGCCACCGGGGTCAGGACGCCGGTGCGCCCCACCTGGACCTGGATGTCCAGCAACCGGGTCGTACCTTGACCGGCAGGAAATTTCCAAGCCAGGGCCCAGCGCGGCGCCCGGGCCGTGGCGCCCAGCAGCTGCTGGTGTTCCAGGGTGTTGATCTTGGCCACCACCCCGTCGATCTCGTAGTCCAGCTCCTCGCGGACCGCGGCTACAGCCGCATACCGATGCTCCACATCCTCCGGACTCGAACAGAGTTGGGCAAACTCGGGCAGGGCAAAGCCCAGCGCGTCCAGGCCGGTCATTATCTGCTCCTGGGTGGTCCACCGGTCCACACCGTCGGCCCACTGGACCAGTCCCACGCCGTAGGCGAAAAAGCGTAGCGGCCGCCGCGCCGTAATTCGGGAGTCCAGCTGGCGGACCGAACCGGCCGCGGCATTGCGTGGATTGGCGAAGGTTTTCAGTCCGGCCGCGGCCTGCTCCTGATTCAACCTGGCGAAATCCGAGCGGAAGAAGATCACCTCGCCGCGCACCTCCAGCCGCTCCGGAACCGGAGATCTGTTGGAATGCAGGCGCATCGGCAGGTTGCGCACGGTGCGCATGTTCTCGCTGACGTCCTCCCCCACCATGCCGTCGCCGCGGGTGCCGGCCCGGACAAATCGTCCCTCTTCGTAAACCACCTCAACGGCCAGGCCGTCGAGCTTGGGATCCACCCAGAACTCCAGGTTTTCCTGCGGCAAATGGCGCTCCAGCCGAACGAGAAAAGCCCGCCACTCCTCCAGGGACAAGGCATTCTCCAGGCTGTACATAGGCAGGCTGTGCGCGAAGGGCTGAAACGCCGCCACCGGCTCCCCCCCCACCCGCTGGGTGGGCGAATCCGGGTCCGCCAACTCCGGATGCCGCTGCTCCAACTCCTGAAGTTCGCGGAACAGGACGTCGTATTCGGCATCGCTGATTTCCGGATCATCCAACACGTAATAGCGATGGTCATGGTGGCGGATCAGCCGGACAAGCTGCTCCATGCGTTTGCCGGGATCATCAGGGGAGAAACTCACAATCGAACCTCGTCGTGAAAATCGGTTTGCGCCTGGCGAAGAATGTCGCCATACCCAAGTCCGAGGCGTGCTTCAAGGTATGCTTTTTCCTGAGCGGCCGCGACGGCCAGGAAACCGGGAATAGATCCGGCCGTGGAATGATAGATGTGGCGCATGCGGACATGGTGGTCCACGATCACCGGCCACCCTGCCCGGGAGGCGCGCAAGGAAAAACAGAGATCCAGGCCGTAGCCGCGGGAATTGTCGCCCAAGTCCAGCCCGCCCAGGGCCTGCCAGCATTTCAGGTTGATCAGCGGGGCCACGCCGTCCACGCAACTTGCCCGTCGATAGGCGTGATTCGGGCTGGCTACCATTTGCGGATGATAGGGATGGTGTTCAAAAGACGGCGAATAAATGCCCGCGGGGCCGATGGTGCGCTCGATTTTCCTGAGTCGCTGCCATGCTTTTTCCAGGTGCGGAGGACTGGAGATGAAAAAGGCGTCGTTGTTGAAAAACCAGAGACGGGACCAGCCTCGCTCCCCGCAGACATGCAGGGCGTAGTCCAGCGCGCCGCCCCAAAATCGATTTTCATCCAGCCGCTGCCAGGCATCCGGATAGGGTTCCGGGGCATGATTGTCCAGAACCATGATCCGCTCTTTCCAGCCCGGATCGCCGGCCAGCAATTGCCTGTGCAGACGTCGGGTCGCCGCGGGACGTCCGTAATGCAGGATGATTACGGCGGGCCGAGCGTCATGGTTTTCACCAGAACATTCAATCGTTGCCGGCATCGGTTTCCAGCAGCTTGCGGCGCAGCATGGCCACCTCGTCGCGCAGCGCGGCGGCGCGTTCGAATTCCAGTTCCTTGGCCGCGGTGCGCATTTCGCGTTCCAGGGTTTTGATGCGCTTGCCGATTTCCTTGGGATTGCCGTACCCCGCCCCGCTCTCCCGGAGCTGGTCCGGCTGGTTCTTGTCCCTGGCCTCGGCATAGATATGTCCGAGGATATTGTCCATGCTTTTGATGATCGTGGCGGGCACGATGCCGTGTTCGGCATTGAAGCGCTGCTGAACCTGCCTTCGCCTCGCGGTTTCCCCCATGGCCTCCTCCATGGACCGGGTCACCTTGTCCGCATAGAGGATCACCCGTCCCTGGACGTTGCGCGCGGCTCGGCCGAAGGTCTGGATCAACGACCGGAAGGAGCGCAGGAATCCTTCCTTGTCCGCATCCAGAATGGCCACCAGGGACACCTCGGGCAGGTCCAGGCCCTCCCGGAGCAGGTTGATGCCCACCAGGACGACGAATTCACCCTTGCGCAAGGCCTGGATGATGGAGACCCGCTCCAGGGTGTCGATGTCCGAATGCATGTAGCGCGACGGCATGCCCATGTTCTGCAGGTATTCGGTAAGATCCTCGGCCATGCGCTTGGTCAGCGTGGTCACCAGGACCCGTTCGCCGCGCTGCTGGCGGATCTTGCATTCGGCCAGCAGGTCGTCCATCTGGCCCTGAACCGGCCGCACCTCCACCTCCGGATCCACCAGCCCGGTGGGCCGGATGATCTGCTCCACCACCCGCCCCTTCCCGTGCTCCAGCTCGAACGGGCCGGGCGTTGCCGAGACATAGACCACCTGCCCCACCCGTTCCCAGAACTCGTCCATGCTCAAGGGCCGGTTGTCCAGCGCCGACGGCAGCCGGAAGCCGAAATCCACCAGGGTCTTCTTGCGCGACAGATCGCCGTGGTACATGCCGCCGATCTGGGGCAGGGTAATGTGCGACTCGTCCAGGAACAGCAGGTAATCCGAAGGGAAGTAGTCCAGAAGGCAGGAGGGAGGGAGGCCGCCTCTGCGGCCGTCCAGGTGCCGGGAATAGTTTTCAATGCCGTTGCAGTAGCCCAGCTCCTCGATCATCTCCAGGTCCAGCATGGTCCGCTGCTCCAGACGCTGAGCCTCCACCAGACGATTCTCCCGGCGCAGAATGCGCAGCTGCTCGCCCAGTTCATCCCGGATGTCCGACATGGCCCGGCGCAGGTTGTCCTTGTCCGAAACATAGTGGCTGGCCGGATAAATCACGGTTTTGCGGACCGGCCCGTGGTATTTACCGGTCAAGGGATCAATTTCGTGAATGGCTTCCAGTTCGTCGCCGAAGAAGTCCAGCCGCAATCCCTTTTCGTGGCTGTAGGCCGGGATGATGTCCACGCTGTCGCCCCGCACCCGGAAGGTGCCGCGATGGAAATCCACATCGTTGCGCTCATAAAGCACCTCCACCAGCCGGCCCAGGAGATCCTCCATCCGCAACTGCTGCCCGGCCTCGATGGGGATCATCATCTTGGCGTAGTATTCCGGCGAGCCCAGCCCGTAGATGCAGGACACCGAGGCCACGATGAGCACGTCCCGGCGGGTCAGCAGGGCATGGGTCGCGGAGTGGCGCAGCTTGTCGATTTCCTCGTTGATGGAGGAATCCTTTTCAATATAGGTGTCGCTGTGCGGGAGGTAGGCCTCGGGTTGGTAATAGTCGTAGTAGCTGACGAAATATTCCACGGCGTTACGCGGAAACAGCTCCTTGAACTCGTTGAACAGCTGCGCGGCCAAAGTCTTGTTGGGGGCCATGACCAGGGCGGGGCGGCCCAGCCCGGCAACCACATTGGCCATGGTGAAGGTCTTCCCCGAGCCGGTCACGCCGAGGAGCACCTGGTGCGGCTCTCCGGCCCGGGCTCCGGAAATCAGATCATCAATGGCCCGTGGCTGGTCGCCCTGGGGCAGAAATGGGCTGACCAGCTCGAAACGAGCCGGTTCCAGCGGATCGGGGAAGGAATCGGAAGTGGTCGTCATTGCGATGCAAGGCGGTAAATGGTATGAATCATGATGTTTGTGCTGATCATGCGGGCTTTACTGGTCCACAAAATTTTCTCCGGCACGGATGACGGAACAACCCATAGCCCGTAGCCAATGGCCCAGAGCCCAGCAATGTAGATCCTTACTCCCCAACTGTCATCCCGCGGTCGCTTCAGACCGCCAGACCATCCTAATAACGACAACAAGAGAGGAAATTCATGGAATTGAACATCATCAGCCCCGAGAAGGAACTGCCTGTCCCCCGGGCCCATGCCCTGACCATGGTCATCAAAAGCTTCAAGGGCCGGCGCAATGTGGAGGTGCATCTGTACCGGGCGGGCTGGCAGGCAAAGGAAATGGAGGCCCAGGACTGGGGCGCGCTCCTGGGCGATCCGATCAGCCAGGATACGGAAATCCCCCTGGAAAACAGCAAGAAGGTCCTGATGGAGGCGTTCACGGCCGAAGAACGGGACCAGCTCGTGGCCTACCTGAAACACCGGTACGGCGAGAAACTGGAAAGCATCTCCGGCTGTTATCTCGACTTCCCCATTCCCAAGGGCCTGGCCGCCCTGTCTGATGTTCCGGAAGGCAAAAGCGTTGGCCGACTGCGACTTGAAACCGTCCCTCAGTTTACCCTGCCCTTTCCCGTGCACGGACTGTACGACCTCAGCCAGCATGAACCGCTGATGGAAGCCAACGGACGGGAAACTTAGGCAGTCGAGCAATCATCATTCAGACACGTGTGACAGCGCGCCCTGCCGTCGGCCGGGGTCTTCCGCTTAATCGTCAGCCCATTTTCCGAAAATGGTCGGCAGGGTCGCTGTCTCTTCCAGGATGGTCATGAATTGGGTTCTGGGGATTTCCCGCGCTCCGAACCGCAACATGTGCTGGGTGGTCTGCTGGCAGTCCAGAACCTGGAAATCCCAGCGCCGC
Organism: Desulfonatronum thiosulfatophilum; assembly: GCF_900104215.1. Lineage (NCBI taxonomy): Bacteria > Pseudomonadati > Thermodesulfobacteriota > Desulfovibrionia > Desulfovibrionales > Desulfonatronaceae > Desulfonatronum > Desulfonatronum thiosulfatophilum. Next base: position 12,465 of record NZ_FMXO01000001.1, read on the forward strand.
AGACGCTGCACCAAATGGATCAGCGCGACCTTGGACGCGTTGGCGCGAGTGTGGAACATGGATTCTCCGAAGAATATCCGGCCCAGGGCCACGCCGTAAATTCCACCCACCAACTCCCCCCCCTCCCACACTTCCACGGAATGCGCCACTCCGACCTCATGCAGCTTGATGTAGGCGCACCGCATTTCCGGGACGAGCCAGGTCCCCGGACCGTTCGGTCTGGGAACGGTGGCGCAGCGCGTGATCACGTACTTGAACGCCTTGTCGAAGCTGACCTGGAATGCATTCCTGCGCAGAAACTTGCGCAGGCTCGAGGAAATGTGCAGTTCCTCGGGAAAGAGCACCAGGCGGGGGTCGGGGGACCACCAGAGAATGGGAGAACCGGGAGCATACCAGGGAAAGATGCCCAGGCTGTAGGCATGGAAAAGTCGTTCCGGCGTGAGATCACCGCCCACGGCCAGCAACCCGTCCGGCTCGGCGTTTTCCACGGGTGGGAAAACGATCCTGTGATTCAAGGCATAGACAGGCATGTCGTGTATTTGAAAACAAAGAGCCAAGCCGACTGCGGCTCGGCTCTCCGATCAGCGTGATGAATCCCGGCTATTCGTAGCTGAACACGAAGTCATCGACCCTGGAGGAATCACCGACTTTGGCGGAATCAGACGCCACGTTCTCCGACACGTCCACGAGCACCTTGCCGCCCTTGACCAGTCGTCCGAAGAGGATTTCGTCGGTCAGGGGGTCCTTGATGGCCGTCTGCATCAGTCGTCCCAGGGGTCTGGCCCCGTAGACCGGATCAAATCCCAGTTCAGCCAGGCGCTGCAGAGCCCGCGGGGTCAGCGAGACCTTGACCCGCTTGTCCTTGAGCTGGACATTGAGTTCGGCCACGAATTTTTCCACGATGCGTTCCATGACCTCGTTGGTCAACGAGTGAAAATAGATCGTGGCGTCCAGTCGGTTGCGAAATTCCGGGGCGAACAGCTTTTCCACGGCCTTCTTGCCCAGATGGCTGCGATCATCCTTGCCGGGCTCGCCGAACCCGATGCTGGCCACGCTCATGTCTTGCGCCCCGGCATTGGAGGTCATCAGCAGAATCGTGTTCCGGAAATCGGCCTTGCGCCCGGCATTGTCCGTCAATGTCGCGTAGTCCATGACCTGCAACAGAATGTTGAACAGATCCGGATGCGCTTTCTCGATTTCATCAAGCAGCAGCACGGTGTGCGGATTCTTGCGGATGGCGTCGGTCAGCAAACCGCCCTGCTCGAACCCCACATACCCCGGAGGAGCGCCGATCAGTCGGGCCACGGCATGCTTCTCCATGTATTCGCTCATGTCGAAGCGCAGGAAATTGATGTTCAGCACCTGGGCCAGCTGCCGGGCCAGCTCGGTCTTGCCCACGCCGGTGGGGCCGCTGAGCAGGAACGATCCAGTGGGCTTGTGCTCGGCTCCAAGACCGGCCCGGGAGCGCTTGATGGATTTGGAGAGGCTTTCAACGGCATCGTCCTGGCCGAAAATGACTTCCTTCAACCGCCCTTCCAGCTCCTGCAACTGCGTCTTATCCGAGGCGGAAACCCGGGTTTCCGGGATGCGAGCCATGCGGGCCACGACCTGCTCCATTTCCAGCGGCCGGATCACGTTCTTTTTCTTTGCCTTGGCGTTCAACTTGAACACCGCGCCGGCCTCGTCGATCACGTCGATGGCCTTGTCCGGCAGAAAACGGTCGTTGAGATGGCGAATGGAAAGATCCACCGCGGCTTCCAGGGAACTCGGCGCATATCGCACCCCGTGGTGTTCCTCGTAATAGGGGCGCAGCCCCTGAAGAATCTGCACGGTTTCGTCACGGCTGGGCTCGGGGAGCTCCACCTTCTGAAAGCGCCGCGACAGGGCGCGGTCCTTCTCGAAGTGATTCTTGAATTCCTCATAGGTGGTGGAGCCGATGCAGCGCAGCTTGCCGGAGGCAAGCGCGGGCTTGAGCAGATTGGATGCATCCATGCTTCCCCCGCTGGTGGCGCCGGCGCCGACAATGGTGTGGATCTCGTCGATGAACAGAATCGCGTCCGGAATGGCTTCCAATTCCTTGAGCACGCCCTTGATCCGGGCTTCGAAGTCGCCGCGGTATTTTGTGCCGGCCAGAATTGCTCCCATGTCCAGGGCGTAGATCGTAGCCTTGCCGAGATACTCCGGTACATCCCCTTCCGCGATACGCAGGGCCAAGCCCTCGGCCAGGGCTGTCTTGCCCACTCCGGGATCGCCCACGTAGATGGGATTGTTCTTGCGCCGGCGGGCCAGGATCTGCATGGTGCGATGCAGTTCCAGCTTTCTTCCCACCAGGGGATCTATTTCACCGGCCTTTGCCTTGGCCACCAGATCCACGGTGAATTGTTCCAAAAACGACTCCTTCTTCTGCTTCTGGTCCGATCCGCGGCATTCAGTGCATGCTTCTTCCTCGGGCTGCCCCTGAGCCTGCGCCGGCATGCCGTGGGAAATGAACTCCAGAATGTCCAGCCGGTCCACGCCGAAGGACTGCAGAAAATAGTTGGCGTAGGATTCCTGCTCCTGGCAAATGGAGGCCAGGACGTCGCCCACGGTGACTTCCGTCTTGCCGGAAGATTGCACGTGCAGGATGGCGCGCTGGATCACTCGTTGCAGGCTGGGAGTCTGGACGACTTCCGTCATGCCCCCGGTGGGCATGACCTGCATGTGTTCCAGAAAGAAGCGTTCCAGCTGGCTTTTCAGCTTGCCCAATTCCACGCCGCAATGTTCCAGGATGTCCTTTGCAGTGGAGTTTCTGATCATCGCGTAAAGCAGATGTTCCAGGGTCAAGAATTCATGATTGCGCACCCTGGCTTCACGCACCGCAACCAAGAAGGAGCGCTGCAATTCCTTACTGACCATATTTTATACCTCTTCCATGGTGCATTTCAACGGAAAACCCCTTTTCCGCGCCATGTGGTGAACCATCACCACCTTGGCCTCGGCGATCTCCGCCGTGTAGATCCCGCATATCCCCACGCCCTCCTGGTGTACTTTGAGCATCACCATGGACGCTTCGCTTTCGGACTTGCCAAAGACCGTTTTCAAGACATGCACGACAAATTCCATGGTCGTATAATCGTCATTGTGGAGCAGCACCTTGTAACGCTTGGGCTGCTCCAGAAGATCCTCTACCTGCAAGTCGCCCTCGATGCGAGGGTCGCTTATTTCTGCGGACAAGGGTTGTTCCTTATTTTTATGCGCGAATTGCGCCAGTTGCTTCCAAGATAGAAAATGATATTCACGAGAACAAAAGGATTCGTATCACCTCAGCTGACGACCGGCTTTGCCTTGATTTCGGGGTCCCACCGGAACAGGCTGATCTGCGTCGTTCAATGCAACGCGCACGAATCCGGCATCAGAAGCTGCCTGCAGCTAACTAACATCGGAGATGCGCTTGTCAATTCCCGGAAAATCAGGCCTCAGCTCCTTGACCCGCTGAAACATCGCAAGGGCTTTGTCCCGTTTACTCAGCTGCTGCATCAACACCCCGATGTTGTATGCGGTAACGTCATTTCCGAGGATGCCGGCTTCATTAACTTTCAACGCTTTTTCAAAGGCATCGTGCGCATCCCAGTACCGACCGCCTTCCATGTACGCCATGCCGATATTATAATGAATGACTTCAGTGTCGTTGGCAACACTGAGTACCTTCTTGAATTCCTTGACGGCCTGCTCCCATTTGCCCTGCTTGCGCAGAGCGATGCCCAGGCGGTTGAAAACGTGAACATCCGACTGGGACAGCGACGATTTGCCGTCCAGGATTTCGCGAAAATACCGTTCGGCCATTCCCGCGTCCTTTTTCAGACAGGCTTCAGCCACGGTCAACTTGACCTGGTCGATCATGTCCCTGGCCTGTTTGGTGGAAATTTTCACGGCTTCCTGAAAATAGTCCTGTGCCGTTTCCAAATTGCCCTGATCGAGATGCAACTCTCCGATCTCGATCTTTCGGTCCATGTTCATGGGGCTCAAGCGTTCCAGTTTTTCCAGGTAGGCCAACTGGGATGTCACGTCCTGCTTTTGGCGAAAGAACTCGACGATCTTTTTCAGAGGCTCAAGATACATCTTGGCATATTCGGCTGCCTGCAGATAGCTCTGCAAAGCGTCCTCGTCCCGGCCCATCTTTAGGTAGGCGTCTCCCTGGATCATCAATGCCGCGGAGCTGTTGGGCTTGATTTCAAGCAGCTTGTCCGCCGTTTCCAGCGCCTTGTGATACTCCCCGAGTTGGACCAGCTCCTTGCCCAGCCCCACAAGCTTGGGCAATTGCCCCTGGGGACGAATGGTCAGCGCGATCTTTTCGATCAACGTGTTCACGGAAACCGGTTTGACAATAAAATTGTCCGCCCCTATCTCGTGCAGGTACACGAGCAGGCTGCGATCCGTTTCCGTGGTCAACAAGATTATCGACGCTTCAGGATAGGTTATCTTTAGAAACTTGATCAGCTGATTGTTGCTGCGGTTGTCCACGACCCGCTCAATGAAGAAAAGGATCTTGCCCCTGAGCTCGATGATCCGCCTCGCTTCCTTGAGCAGCTCGCTCTCGCGCATGGCGAAGCGCAGGCAGTCTCCCTTCAGCTGAAGGTGGCTGGAAAATGTGTTGCGAAGGATCTTCGCGGCAATGGCGTCATCCGTGTAGATGATACCGACGCCGCGCTCATCCTGAATAAACTGCTTGATGATGACCTCATATTTCCTGACCTGTTGCAATGCGGCTAACTGCTTATCATTCATTCATCTGCTCCATATCGCTTCGTTCACGCAAGGCGGTTGACGGGACAAGGAAACTTTCCGGCTGCACGTCATGAGTTTCGATGCCGCAAATCAAAGTCGAACCGGGCCTCAGCTCAATAGAGGCTTTCCCTGTAGCGTCCTTCATTCAAAGGAGTGGTTGTGGCATTGGAAATTGAACAAAAATTTCTGGAGCCGGACATGGATTTGCTCCGGGAACGGCTCGTCAGAGGGGGAGCAACGTTTTGCTCCCAGGGGTTCGAAGACAATTTCATCTTCGACACGCCCGACAAGTTGTTGCGCAGCCAAAACATCCTTCTCCGCCTCCGCCATGCGGGAGAAACCGTCTTGACCCTGAAAAAGAAGCCTGAATCCCTCCCAGCGGATGATTCAAGATATAAGATACTGGAAGAAGTCGAGACGGTCGTGGGCGACATGGCGGCTCTGCGGAAAATTCTGGAACACCTCGGTTACGGCGTTGCATTCCGGTACCAGAAATTCAGGGCCACCTGGCAATGGGAATCCTGCATCATTTGCCTGGACACCCTGCCCTTCACCCAAGTGGTGGAATTGGAAGGAACGCCGGAATCCATCCAACGGACCGCGCAACGGTTCGGCTTGGACAACCTGCAATCTTCCACCCTCAATTACCTGCAACTCTACCGGACTCACCAACAATCACTGGGCTTGTCCGTAGAGGATAGGTTTCTTTTCACCAAGACGCAACGGGATGCCCTCATGGAAGCTCGTATGGAATCCCGGTAAAAAGACACGCCGACAAAATCAGCTCATGCGCAGTATTTCGCCGGCCAGGCCGCCCAGAGGCAGCACCTTGCGCACGCCGCCCAATTTGATGGCCTCGTGAGGCATCCCGAACACGACGCAGGTTTGTTCGTCCTGGGCCACGGTATGGGCACCGGCGTCGAACATCTCGCGCATGCCCTTGGCTCCGTCGTCTCCCATTCCGGTCATGATCACGCCCACTGCATTGGCCCCGGCATAGCGGGCCGCCGAGCGGAACAGGACATCCACCGAGGGACGGTGTCGGGAGACCAGCGGACCGTCCTTGATCTCCACATAGTATCGCGCCCCACTGCGCTTGAGCAGACAGTGGCGATTCCCCGGAGCGATGAGCGCCTGCCCGCGCAGCATCGTATCACCGTCCGCGGCCTCGCGGATGGTGATACGGCAGATGCCGTCCAGCCGCTTGGCAAAGGCCGCGGTGAAGTTCTCCGGCATATGCTGCACCACGGCGATGGCCGGACAATCCATGGGCAAAGACTGCAGCAGAATGCGCAAGGCCTCGGTTCCTCCGGTGGACGCACCCACCACGATGACTTTTTCCGTGGTCTTGACCATTGCCTTGTGGGCGGGCGACATGGGAATGACGGCATCGGCGTTCAGCTTCGGCTTGATCTGTATGGAAGCGTATGGTTTCAGCTTGGCGCCGGCCGCGGCCTTGACCGCATCGCAGATCCTGATTCGAGATTCCTCGAAGAACTTTTTCGTGCCGACCTTGGGCTTCTGGATGATCTCCACGGCTCCGTATTCCAGAGCCTTGAGGGTGGTTTCCGCGCCCTGCTCGGTGAGGGTGGAACAGATGATCACCGGAATCGGATGCTGGGACATGATCTTGCGCAGAAAGGTCAAGCCGTCCATGCGCGGCATTTCCACGTCCAGGGTCATCACATCCGGGACGATGTCCTTCATCCGTTCCACCGCGGCATAGGGATCGCTCACCGCCCCGATGACCTCGATCCCCGGATCCGACGTCAGAAGCTCGATCAGGGTTTGACGGACCAGGGCCGAATCATCAACGACCAGTACTTTGATTTTTGATTTCATGACTGCGCTCTCTTTGGCTCAGAAGTGGCGGCCGCGGGACGTGGGCCGGTGTGGCGTATGAAGGTCCCCTGAGCAAATGAATAAAATCTCGGCATTATTGTCTGGATCGAAATCGCAATCGAAATCGCAATCGAAATCGGCATCGAAATATTTTTATGTCCTATTTTGTTTTTTCGATTACGATTTCGATTACGATTTCGATTTCGACCAAGACATACACTGGCCTATTCCATCTTATTGCCAGTGCGCTTTGTTCGCGATTGACGCAGCCCGGGATCGGACCGGACTATTCTGAAAACAAGGTTCGTTGGATGCGTTTCACCCAGACTTCCCCCGTATCGCTTAAAAAATACAGCTTCCGTCCCAGTGTCCCCCCCACATCCGAGGCCATGATCCGCAAGCCGGTCTTCTCCAGTTCGACAATGGCCGTCCGAACGTTTCTTCGGCCGACACTGTTCGCGGCCGAACCGGTTCCGCCGGAAAAGCCGAACAGTTCGGCGCCGCCGAACACCTTGATCTGAATGTCCCTGCGCCGGCCGCCATTGCGTTCCACGGCCGAGAGGATCCGTTGAATGGATTGATCCACAAACCGGCAAGGCTGCGTGGTTGGCGTCCCTCCGTCATTGTCCGGCGAGTCCGGCAGCAGGGCATGAAAAATGCCCCCCAGGCGGATCACGGGTTCAAAAAAAGAAACAGCGACGCAGGAACCGAGAACGGTGCAGACCAATGTCGGCTTCTTGGAAAGAAAGCATTCGCCGATTTGGAGGTGAAAGACCGGGTAGTTGGAAAAATGCGCGGAATTCATCGCGTGGCACGGCTCCATGGGAACACGAATCCGGCGAAGTCCAGATTCGGAGCCGGGCTGATCGGCTGTGCAGACATGCAACATGACACAGGTATCAGTCCAGCCCAAGCTGCGCCAACAGATCGTCGACGTCCTGCTGCTTGGTATCGGTCTGCGGCCCTTTAAGTTCGGAAACCTTCCTCCGGGCCTCGGTGTTCAAGATCTGGATATCTCTGTCCGGGTCCTCATCCAGCCCCTTGATCTTCAACCCCGTGGAAACGAATAGATCCATGGTGATCCGCTCGACCTGCTTGATGGCCGCAATGATCTTTTTGATGCGCTGGCCAGTCAGGTCCTGGAAAGACAGAGCCGTCATGATCCGCATGAAATCATCACTGAGCCGCTGATTCGTCGAAATCAGGGCGTTGACGTCCACGGCCCGGGCCCCTCCACTGCGAAATCGTTCCAGGATGGCGGTCATCTCTGCCTGCAGTTCCATCTGGTTTTCTACGATGTCCATGACCTGGACCGCGGCCTGTTCCGTGGCGATCAGGATCTCGTCCAGCTGGTCCGAGGCTTCCGAGATCAGCGAAGAGGTCTGGGACCCGTCGCCGACCGTGGACATGGGCTGGCCGTCATGCTTCTTGGCATGGGAGATTTCCTTGTAGATCTGCTTCAGCCCGTCCTGGAGTTCGGAGTTCATAATCCGGTAGAACTCTCCCTGCATCATGGTCCGGGTGATGTTCTGCTTCAACTCGGCTTCCAGGGCCTGAACCATGGACTTTCGCAATTCCTCGGCGATCTTTCCGGAAATCCTGTCCATGACTCGATCGATCAGTTCGTTGTTGTTGAGCATGACGTTCCTTGTCGGTTGCCATCCGGACGGAAATTTCTCCGGATCAAAAGACAACCCAATGGCAATTCAGGTGTACTGCAGCGTGTTCCGGCGCTTGCCCTGCATGCGTCCGGTGATCACACCGGCCAGCCAGGCGACCAGAAAAACAGCGCCGCCGCAAAGAAACCAGTAAAAGCGATCCAGATTTTTCATCCGGCTGTTGTCCTGGCGCAATGCTTCGGCTTCGGTCTGGACCGCGGCCAGTTTCACGGCCATCCGGTCGAATTGTTCTCGCAGGTCAAGGACATTGGCGGCATCCAGCCGCAGTGCGGCATGTTCCCGGTCCAGACTCAAAAGGTTGTTCGAAGTGGTGGACAGAACCTCCATCAGGTTCTTGTTGATTTCCTCCAGTTCAGCGATGCGGCCCAGGGCGCCGCTGGATGCGGAATGCAGCGAGGCGTATTCTTCGCGAAGCGTCTGGTATTTCAGGCTCACCGGAGTATCGCCGCTGGTGAAACGCTTGAGCACCCAGCCCTCGACATTATCCGTAGCGCGCACTCGAAGCCAGCCGTCACGTTCCTCCAGCAGTTCCATTTTTGATCCGGCGGGCAGCATGCGCAGGATGCGATTTTCCGTGGACGGACCGATCCGCATTGATATTTCCCGCACATCCGACACATAGATGGTCTCCGCTCGAGCTGTTGCGGCACAGACTGTCATGACCAGCCAGATGATGATCAAGGCAAAAGGATGTGATTTCAACATTGCACCTCTGAAAGGTCGGCAAGAGTTCGCGTCGCACCATGTTTCCGGTGTCTTGCAAAAATTACGGAGAGCTCCACGACGTCACACTGGTGAACGCCGAAGACCAGAAGTCATTATAATAATGGAAAAGCAATGCAACATCATGACCGAACATCAACGCAAATGTTGGTTAGCCTTGTTTCGGATCCACCGCAACTCCATCGATCCATTTCAATGTCCGCTCAGGATGATCGTCCACTCTGAAACGAATGCGCTGATTCGTTGCTCTCGCAGAATTCACCTTGTCGTGACGGATATCAAATATGGAACGTAACTATCAGCACTTTTTATGACAAAACTTGGAGTGTTCCGGCTTGTCACGATTTTTCGGCATCGCCTGTCTGACTGAGCCAGGATTCGTTCATCGAGCCATTGCCAAGCGCCTGAAGCGCCAATTGAAGTTTATTCGAGCAATGGTTCGATGTTACGAAGCCGGCAAAGGAGTTGCGATGTCGAAAAATCGTGACAAGCCGGAACGCAGCTGAGTAGTTGCTATGGAACTAACCCTCACCGGATGCGTAAAAATTGTTGTAGGTCCAGGTCAAGGACAGGGCGAACAAGGCCGCGGCCACGCCGATACCGGCGTCATAATAGGGCGGCGCCGTCAGAGACAGGCGCAAAAGCAAAGTGGAAACGGCATATCCGGAATTGCGCAGAACGGCATGGAACGTCGGCAGGAACCGGTGCGAAACAAGCACCAGGAGAATGTCGCTGAAGATCAGCACGGTATAGAAGGTTGCAAAAAAGGCGAAAGTTCGTGTTTCGAAAAGAAAGTCCCAGCCGCCGTACAGTCCCAATCCCAGAAACACAACCAACAACCCCAGGGCGACAAGCTTTTTGGCGGCTACGAAACGGTACCTTGTCTCGCCGCTCATCAGTTCGCCGCGATGTTTCTGCTGTCGGTAATAGAACCCAAGGATAACGAAGATGGCAAGTGCCCCGAAACCGTCAGACAGGATGCGCAGTACCGGCGTGAGATCCGTCCCGATCTGGATCGGTTCGGGCAGGTAGACCAGTTCCTTGAATGAGTTGCGTAACAGGATCAGGGCCAGGATTTCAAACTGCTTGCCCACGGACTTGGATACCGAGCAGGGCAGCACGAAAATCAGGCTGACAACCTCCAACAGCAGGACCAGGGTGAAGGCGGCGTTGATGGCCTGAAAGTGGCTGTATCCGATTATTTCCCGAAACGGATCCGGAAGCAGCGCCTGCCTGTTCAGTTCAATAGCGATCAGTGAAGACAGAAAAAGAGCCACCAGAAGCGCCGTGACGATCTTGCGATTGGTCTCGGACTCCCAGTAGGCGTGAAGAGGATCAAAAACGTGGGTGGCGGCGTCGTAGACCCGGTGCGTCATGGCTATGTCCGACATCTCCCTGGTTGGGATGAACCTCGGTGAAGCGCGGCAAGAAAACCACTAGGCGGGTGCGCAGACCTGATTTACAGGGGATTGTCCAAAGAGGCGGGCATAACCTCCCGCAACCTGTCTTCAAGATCCATAAGAACATGCTCCAGAGCGTCGTTCCAGGCGCCGACCAGTGACTGGATGGAATCATCCGGCAAATCCCGGACCTGACGATAGTTCTCCTGGAGCACCACATCCATGGCGCCGAATTGATCCGAACGCAGAAGCAGGATCTGCATCGCCAGCACGGCCTGCGGGGAGCCGGTGCGATAATCCCGGTAGAGTTCCTGTACGATCCCTTCCAGAATCATGTCCGGCGCCTTCAGCCCGCCAAGATTCGAAACCAGGGCGAACATTCCGGAGGCTCTGAGCCATTGTCGGACCTGGCTGGAAATCATCTCTCCGGGCAACAGAAAAAACTGGTTGTAAAAATCACTCTCCACCCGTCCTCCGGAACGGATTGTTACGATGCCCTTGGCATCATACGCCGAAGCCACGCGAAAAGCGCGCACTGCCAGGACGCCCTCACCCGGCTTGGATTCGGCTTGAAGTATTTGGGGCCGCTCCACCTGCAACATGTAGTGACGCCGGTCCGGATCCGGGCGGGACAATGTCGCGCATCCGACGGTTAAAAGCATCAGACCGAGGACGAGAATACGGGATGTTGAGGTCATGATCTTGACTCCTAGTTCCGGGAACCGCGCGGCGGCTCACCGAAAAACAGCCTGGAGGGATAATCCCTGGCGTCTTCGGTGATCTCACGCACGTTCTCGCTGGATCGTTCCAGGTTATGCAACAGGGCGTCGATCTGCTCCAGTTGCGAGTTCAAACGCAACTGCACCTGCCGCAGCAGTTGCTGCAATTGAACAAACCCCTGCTGGGCGATGTCCGCGGCAGCCGAAAACTCATCCACCATCTCCGGAGTTTGGGCCATGGATCGTCGCAGATCGGCAACGCTCATCCGCAGGTCTTCCACTCCACCTTCTTCACTCTGTATCCAATGATTCATTCCTTCGGCCATGGCCCGCAACTCCTGGACGGTCCGGGAGATGTCGGCAAGGATGCCATGCACGTCGGCCTCAACCTGCTGCCCGGGGGCCAGGTCTCCCAGCAGCCGGGAAAACTTCTCGTTTGTCTGACGCAATTCGCCGAGTAAACCTACTGCTTCAGAGCTGATCAGGTCGGTTTGAATATTTTCAACCTTGTCCAAAACTACAGTCACAAGATCTTCCAGGCGTTCAACGAATTCTTCGAGGTTGATGACCTCGATGTTTTTCAGGGTCCTGCTCACGGATTCAAAGGTTTCCTCAAATCGGGCTATGGTTCCCGGGGCCGAGGGGATATACGGTCGGGCGGGCTGCCAGTTGATGGGCAGCGGCGGCGCCCGGAACGGGCTGGTATAGTCCAGTTCCAGAAAGGCCGATCCGGTCAGCCCCTGGGGAGTGATGCGGACTCGCAAACCGTTTCTGATCTCCTCCGCCAGAAGGACAGTGAATTCGTCCCGGGAAATGTCGCCAAACTTGTCCGGTTGCAACCCGATCTCCACCAGCACGTAGCGGTGACCCGCCTCGAAGGCATCCGGATATTTGATGTACACGAAACTGATATTCTGGATATTGCCGACTTGCACGCCACGCATTTTGACCACCGAGCCGGTCTCCAGCCCCTGGGCCGACTCGTCCAGATACGTCTCAACGCCGATGTGTTCTGTCCAGAGCCTTCCGCCGCCCAGGACGATCAATGCTCCGATGATCAAGACCAGGGAGATCAGCACGAAGAGTCCGAGTTTGACGTAATTTGCTTGCGCGCTCATGAGAAAACCTATGTTGACGAATAATGTTGCCGTTCATGCCGCGCATGACGATGGAAGAAATCCACCACCACCGGATCGGTGGCCGTATCTCGAAGTTCCCGGGGATCTCCCTGGGCCACGATGCCCCGCTTGCCCTTGTCCAGCATGATCACCCTGTCGGCAATGGCGAAAACGCTGGCCAGTTCGTGCGTGACGATTACAAAAGTCATGTCCATTCCCCGGGCCAGTCCGAGGATCAACTCGTCCAGTTCCGCGGATGTTACGGGATCCAGCCCGGCTGAGGGCTCATCGAGGAAAAGGATTCGCGGATCCAAAGCCATGGCCCGGGCGATGGCCGCGCGCTTGACCATGCCGCCACTGAGTTCCGACGTGGCATGGTGCTCAAAACCGTCCAGTCCCACCTGGGCCAGTTTCATGCGGGCAATTTTTTCCCGCAAGGGCTTGGGGAGATCCGTACATTCCTCCAATGGCAACAAAACGTTTTCCAACAGACTGAGTGAACCGAACAGGGCGCCAGTCTGATAGCTCACGCCGAAGCTGTGCAGGATGCGCATTCGCTCCTCGCCCGCTGCCGCGTGTACGTCGGAGCCCTCGATGAAAACCTGTCCCCGCATAGGTGTTTCCAGTCCGATCATCTGCTTGAGAAGCGTGCTCTTGCCGCATCCTGATCCGCCCAGGAGCACGAGAATCTCGCCGGGAAAAACGTCCAACGAAACGTCTTCCAAAATCACGGCATCCCCGTAACCGGCCCGAAGATCGCGGACCACGATGATCGGCTCTTTCCATGCCGATTCTTGATCAGTAGTTGAAGACATAATACACCACCGCGAAAATGCCGTCCGCAACGGCAATCAAGATGATCCCGCTGACCACGGCGCTGGTGGTCGCCGCCCCCACGGCCCAGGCTCCGTGGCCGGTCTGGAGTCCGCGCACGCACCCGATCCAGCCCACCAATATGCTGAAGACGAATGCCTTGAACAGGCCGCTGAAAAGATCCGTCACGCCTACGGACATGGTCACCTGGGTGGTGTAGGTGATCAGAGGATAGCCCAGGGAAAGCATGACCACGGCCCCTCCGATCAGGCTAAATATTATGAACAGCATGGTCAAAAGCGGGGTCATGAACATGGCCGCCAGCATCCTCGGCACCACAAGCAGCCGGATCGGGTCGAGCCCCATGGTTGTCAAGGCGTTGAGTTCCTCGTTTATCTTCATGGTCCCCAGTTCCGCGGCAAAAGAGGCCCCGGAGCGGCCGGCCAGAATGATGGCCGTGACCAGCGGCCCCAATTCCCGGATCATGGACAGTCCCAGCAGCCGGGCCACATAGATCTCCGCACCGAACATGCGCAGCGGCATGGCGGACTGGAAGGAGATGATCAGCCCCATCAGGAAGCCGATCAGGGCGATGATCAATACGGCGTTGGCGCCCACGGTCTCGCAGTTCAGCCAGAAATCCCGCCAGCGTATCGTTCCCGGATGACGCACCGCCTTGGCAAAGCCCGCAGTGAACGCTCCGACATATCCCACCAGTTCCCGGACATCCTGAAAGAGAACCTCGGCCCCGCGTCCGAACTTTTCCAGGATGCCGGGACGCCGCCGCGGATGCACCGCGACCTGCGCGGATTCCTGGAAATACTGCAACCGTGGGTGCAGATCGGAACGCAGGCCGACCAGCCGCAACGCTCCTCCCTGGGACTGAAGATGGTCTTTCAATTCCGAGAACAAGGCCAGCCCGGAACTGTCGACATACTCCAGTCCTGAAACGTCCAGATCCAATGTCCTGGCTCGGGTTTTATCCAGAGACTTCCGAATCTTTCGCCAGATCCCTCCAGTGGAACCTACATCCAAACGTCCACGCAGGACCATGGCCTGCGAACCGGTCCCCGACACCGTGCCGTGGTCGTCCAGAAACGCGGTAGCGGCATGTTCGGAGGTCACGGCTCGGAACCCGGGCTGGCTTTCAGGGCGGATGGTTGCGGCACGGGGATTGGGGGGGTGATAGTGGTTGGAGTGGTCATGGTGATTTTTATCGATTGCGATTGCGATTTCGATAGGGATTTCGATTTTAGCGCGATCAGGAATACGAGTTGAATGCGGTTTGGAGTGTTTTCTGGAGAGCCTTGATGCTGAAGGGTTTCTGGAGAAAGGCTGTCGGACGGTCTCCCGCGAAGCGCTGCTCGGTCTCCTGGGGGCTGTATCCGCTGCAGAGGATGACTGGAATATCCTTGCGGATTTTGCGCAATTCAGCAAATGCCGTCACTCCGTCCATGTTCGGCATCATCAAATCCAGAATGACGCAGCCGATATGCTCCTGATATTCCTTGAAAATCCGCACCCCATCCAGCCCGTCCTCGGCGACCAGGACCGAATATCCAAGATGCTGCAGCGCCTCCACGGACAATTCCCGGACCATTTCCTCGTCATCCACGACAAGCACCAACTCCGGAATTGTCGAATTCATTTCGGGAAGAACCGACTCCTCCCCGACCGGCGGTTCCCCATCATTCAAAGTATTCCGGATCACCGATTCATCCAGGGGAAAAAGAACCTCGAAGGTTGTCCCTGATCCAGGCGAACTCTCCACGATGATTCCACCGCGATGTCCCCGGATGATGCCCAGCACGGCGGACAGGCCCAGCCCGCGTCCTGTGAACTTGGTGCTGAAGAACGGGTCGAACAGCCTGGTCAGGATCTCGTCGCTCATTCCGTCTCCCGAATCCTGGACCGCAAGCAGGACATGCCAGCCCGGGGCAGGTTTTTCCGTAGTCCGGGAACGGTGAATGCAATCCGCGTCGCAATAGCGCACCCTGGTGGACAAGGTCATGGTTCCGGGCTGATCGCCGATGGCCTCCGCGGCATTAGTGATCAGGTTCATGATCACCTGCTGGATCTGACCGGAATCGGCGCGAATCAGGGGCAGAGACGGTGCGAGATTCAGGATCAGTCGGATGTTTTTCGGCAGGGCGGTCCGGAAAATATGCACGTTGTCCTGCACCAGATCGTTGAGCATGAGGGGGCGGACCTCAAAGCCCCCTTTGCCGGAGTAGGCCAGCATCTGCCGGGTCAAATCCGCGGCCCGGCGCGCCGCCGTATGTGCCTGCAGAATTCGTTTCCGGGCTGGATCCTCCAGGGACGGCAGGGCCAGCGCCAGCTCCATGTTGCCCATCATTGCTGAAAGCAGGTTGTTGAAATCATGGGCAATGCCTCCCGCAAGGACTCCGAGGCTCTCCAGTTTCTGCGCATGCAGCAACTGGCGTTCCATGTCCAGCCGTTGCTCCTCCATCCGTACACGTTCGGTCACGTCTTCCAGCAGGACCACGGTCTCATGATGCTGGGTCCGGGAATACCGAATCTTGAGCACGCGCCCGCTGGTCAATCGCAATTCATCCGATCCCGCCCCGCGACGAAACATTTGCAGTTGGGTTGCCATCCAGACCGAAGCCCTTTCCCCTCGGAACAATCCCGCATCAATTACCGAGGCAAGGCACTCCCGAAATGTTGCACCGGGTCGCAGGACATGTCCAGTGGGCGGCAGGAGTTTGATCACGTTCCGGTTGGCCGTAACCAGGCCATCACGCTTGTCGAAGAGGGCGAAACCTTCCTCGATGGATTCTATGCCCTGGAAGAGTCGGATTTGACTCATTTCGAAACGCTGCTGCAGATCGTGCATCAGGTTGCTGATCCGCTCGGCCATGGTATTGAAGGTCTCGGCCAGGCGACCGATCTCGTCGCTGGAACGCACCGTGGCCCGGGCCTGGAAATCGCCGCCCCGCAAGCGGTCCGCGGAAAGGGTCAAGGCCGCGAACTTGCGGGTAATGGAGCGGTGCATGACCAGTGCCGTGGACATACCCAGAGCCATGGCGAACAGCACGGCCAGGAACAAGAGCAGCGTGGTGTTCCAGCGGGTCTTGTCGATGCCGTCCCTGGCCCGATCCACTTCCAGACGGGCCAGGGACGTCAATTGTTCGGATATGGGCGTCAGCGCGCTGATCTGCAGGTCAAATTCCCGGAATTTGTCTTCCAGTTGCCAGTCCAGTTCCAGGATCTGCGCAATGACATATTCGAGAGCCACCAGAATGTTCAACAGATCCTGGCGGCTAATTTCCGTCAGATCCGGTGAGGAGAGGATTGTTTCCTGCAATGGTTTCAAGGCGTTCAGCGCGGATTGCATGTCCGGACGTTGCCGGGTTCCCAGGTAGAGATTCTGCCAGGTCTGGTACGTGCGGAACAGCAGCAGCATATCGGTCGCCTGCAGCATCTCGATTCGTTCGATGAATATGTCGGAGAGAACGGCAAGGTTGGTCTGGCGTCCGGTTTCCTGGCGGGCCAATTCGGAAACCAGGATCACGGCATCTCCAAAGGTTCCGGCATAGCGTTCCGCTGCGGAAAGATAGAATTCCAGGTGCAGGACAGCCTCCTGCAATTCACGACTGATGGCGGAATTGTCCAGTTTATTGCGTAAAGAACCGGTCAGTTCGATTACTTTCCGAATCCGCTGTTTCGCTTCGTAACCGGAGGATTCCATGGCCTGTTCGAAACCGATGCGCGGCCATTGCATGAAGAAGGCCCGTTCCAGTTGCCGGGCATGCTGCAGTTCCCGATCGATCTCCATGGTCAATTCCCGGATCTCCGTGCTGGTCAGGATCACGGACTCGACATGGTTCAGGGTCATGCGCAGCGCTATGGAACCGATAACGGCCGTAAAAAGGATCAGGAACATCATGAAGGCCATGATAGCCCCGAACTTGAAGCCAATAGGCGCGCTTCGCCACCTCCGGACCACGGCGTCTCGCATCTTCATTGACTGACGGAAGGATTTGCTTGTTCCAAGGGAGCATGCACGGCGATGACGTTTTCCAGGAGTTCCTCGAATTCCATGCCGCGGTTCAAGCTCACCAGCTTGAACCGCGGCATGCCGCAATCGCCGAACGCATCGCAGCTCAGCCTGCCGGTCAACCCGGGAAAATCGCGGATCGAGGACAAGGTCGTACGCAGCCTCTGGCGTTCGATGCGCAACGACCCGTCCGGTTCGGGAAAGGAGGATTGTTCCAGGGCGTGCAGCAGGATGACCGCGGCATCATATCCATGGGCATGGAAATATCCCTGGGGACCTTCCCCGTATGTTTGGAGGTAGCGCTCCAGGTAGGAGACATAGGCCGGGGTTTCCGCGCTGTCCGGAGCGATAAAAAACATCCCCAGACAACGATTGCCGCAGATTTCAAGAAACGGTCGGTTCAGGAGACTGTCCGCGCTGAGCAGGCTCAGTTTTTCAGATAAGGGATAGCTTCGGAGTGCCTGGATAAAATAATGGCCTTCCATGGAAAAGATGGGAAAAAAGACAAGTTCAGGCCGTTGACCGGCCAGGGCCTGGACCAGGGGGTGCATGTTCCGATCGCCGCGGTTGATGGCTCCCACATAAACCACTTCGCCGCCAAGTTCCTGAAACGCCGCGGCAAAGGCTTCAGCCAATCCCATGGCATAGGCGTCTTGATCATGGACCGTGGCTGCACGACGAACGTCGAGGACATGATAGGCAAAGTGAGCGGCGGCAATGCCCTGATATTCGTCATTGCTCGCGGTTCGAAAAAAACCCGGCTGGCGGTGCTCGCCGGGATCGCCGGATTGGGACGTCAGGGACGGCGCCGTGGCTGTGCCGGAAACCAGCACCAGACCGGCTTCCGAGAGTATTCGTGTCGCCGGAATGGCCGCGCTGGAGCAATTCGGGCCGTGGACGGCCACGATATTCCGGTCCGTGGCGATTTTCTGGGCAGAAACAAGACCCCCGGCGCGAGAGCATTGTTCATCCGCGGTGACCACGACAAGAGGATGACCATGCAGTTTGCCTCCCCGTTCCGCGATGGCTATCTCCAGACTCCGGAGATGTTCCCGGCTGATTCTTTCCTGGATGCCGCTGAAGGTATGTAAACTGACGATTTTTACCTCAGCACCGGGCTCAATCCAGACACATCCCAGCTCATCGGCGCAGACGTTCCGCAAAGGCGCATCCGGCGAGCAACCGAAAGCCGTCAGAGCAAAAAGAATGCAGACCAGCCCCAACTCGATTGGAAAGCGGTTTCGATTTCTCGACATTGGCGTACCTTATGATGCGAGGGCCGGTGTGAAAGGCCGGTCCCCCTCATCGCACTGCCGTTATTTCTTCCCGCTTTCCGCGGCCTGAACCTTGGCCCAGGTGTCGCGCAGGGAGACGATTCGGTTGAAGACCAAGTCTTGCGGGGTGCTGTCCGCCGGGTCCACGTTGAAATAGCCCAGTCGTTCGAACTGCCAGCGGCTGCCGGACTCGGCCGTGGCCAGGTGCGGTTCGACCCGGCAGTCTTCCAGCACTTCCAGGGAATCAGGATTGAGATTGGCGCGGAAGTCTAGGCCTTCAGAAGTTTCATTGGGATTGGGCACGGTGAACAGGTGGCTGTAGATGCGCACCCGGGCCGGCTTGGCGGTTTGGGCGCAGACCCAGTGCATGGTGGCCTTGACCTTGCGGCCGTCCGGGGTGCCGCCGCCCCGGGAAGCCGGATCATAGATGCATCGCAGTTCCACGATCTCGCCCTGTTCGTTCTTCACCACATCCCGGCAGGTGATATAGTAGCCGTAACGCAGGCGAACTTCACGGCCCGGGGCCAGCCGGAAAAATTTCTTCGGCGGGTCCTCCATGAAGTCGTCCCGCTCAATGTACAATTCCCTCCCAAATGGCACCTTTCGCGAACCCATGTCCGGATTCTCGGGGTGCAGAGGGGCGTCCAACTCCTCAACCTGGCCCTCGGGATAATTGGTGATCACGACCTTCAACGGCTTGAGCACGACCATTACCCGCGGCGCCCGAACATTGAGAGCATCGCGAACGCAGTGCTCCAGCATGGAGATGTCCACCATGGAATCCGCTCTGGACACGCCGATCCGGTCGCAAAAGGTGCGCAGCGCATCCGGGGGCACGCCTCTGCGGCGCAGCCCGGAAATGGTCGGCATGCGCGGATCGTCCCATCCTGAAACGGATTTGTCCTGGACCAGTTGGATCAGTTTGCGCTTGCTGAGCACGGTATAGCTCAGGTTGAGCCTGGCAAACTCGATCTGCTCCGGGTGGCATGGTGTTTCCAGGGCATCCAGGAACCAGTGGTACAAGGGGCGGTTGTTCTCGAACTCCAGGGTGCAGATGGAATGCGTAATGCCCTCCATGGCGTCGGAGAGACAGTGCGCGAAATCGTACATGGGGTAGATGCACCAGGTGTCGCCGGTCCGGTGGTGCGCGGCCTTCTTGATCCGGTAGATCACCGGGTCACGCAGGCTGACGTTGGGCGAAGCCATGTCGATCTTGGCGCGCAGCGAATGCTGTCCCTCCTCGAACTTTCCGGCCCGCATTCCGGCAAAAAGGTCCAGGTTTTCCTCGACGCTCCGGTCACGGTACGGGCTGTTCCGACCGGGCTCGGTCAGGGTGCCGCGGTACTGCCGGATTTCCTCGGTGCTCAGACTGCAGACATAGGCCTTGCCCCGCCGGATCAGTTCGCAGGCGTATTCATGGAGTTGTTCGAAATAATCCGAGGCGTAAAACAGCTTGTCTTCCCAGTCGAAGCCCAGCCAACGCACGTCACGCTTGATGGATTCGACATACTCCACATCTTCCTTGATCGGGTTGGTGTCGTCGAAACGCAGATGGCAGACGCCGCCGAACTCGCGGGCCAGGCCGAAGTTCAGGCAGATGGATTTGGCATGGCCGATATGCAGGTAACCATTGGGTTCCGGGGGAAACCTGGTGGTCACCTGTCCGTTGTTTTTTCCGGCCCGCAGATCCTCCTCGACGATATTCTTGATGAAATTCGAAGCAAGGACGGGGGTTTCAGGGGTGGACATATTTTTGCTCCTTATTCGCCGGCGTAGCCGCCGCTGGATTTCGTTCCGGCCATTTCGACAACGCGCTGAAATTCCTGAAGGGGAACTGCGCCGCGCACCGGAATGCCATTGATCAGAAACATTGGCGTGCCGCCGAAACCGAAGCTTCGCGCTTCTTCCATATCCTTGATGATCCGCTCGGCCGCTTCCGGACTCGCGCGGTCCGCGGCAAAGCGATCCAGGTCGATGTCCAGTCCCGCGACAATGCGTTCCAGGACTGCTTCAGCATTGCCGCGAAGTTCCGCCTGGCGCTCGAACAGAAGATCGTGCAGCTGCCAGGCTGCTTCATGGCTCTGCATGGCTGCGGCCTCATAGGCCAGGGCCAGTTCCCGGGAAACGGGATTCAGGGGCAGATGCTTGAAAACCAGTCGCAACTCTCCGGCATCATCCAGGTCCAGCAGCCGCTTTACCGTGGCCGTAGCCTGGCTGCAATACGGGCACAAAAAGTCGGAATACTCGACAATGGTGATGGGTGCTTCGGGGTTGCCGCGGATCGGACGGTCCTTGGAAATTTCGGGATTGCGTTCCATGGCCAGGTCTTCCTGCTCCTGGCGTTGCCGCTCCAGTTCCCGTTTTGCCAGAAGGCCCTGTTCCAGGATCTGCACCAGCTCCAGCGGATGCTCGCGAAGCACGTCCAGGACCAGTTCCGGATTCGCGGACAACAATTCCCGCAATTGCATCTGCGTCGGAATCCGCGCCTCGACATCGGACCGGGCCGTGCCGGGTTGCACCAAACTTATCAGCAGCGCCAAAAAACAAACAGCCATCATGAACCGAGTCGGTTTCGTCATGGGTTAATCTGCTCCAATCCGGAATTATCCGGTTCTTTGCTGGAAGTTACATAAGGAATAGTGTCGCACTGCATACGGCACTACGTCGTCATCTTGGTGTCGGTTACAAAAAAAACGATCCGACACATAACGGAAGACAAGACAAGTCCGTGAAGAAAAGGGTGGAGGATCGAATGATCCGATGTGCCCTGTTTTCGACTTTGAGCTCTCAAGTACACTCTGAACCAAAAAACAACCTGCCGCAAAAGATAGAATTCTTATCTTGTGCGCCAGGACTTGTAAACAATGCCATGCCCGCGCTTCGCATCAAGTGCTCGTGCGGGCCGTTGTCTCAAGATGCCTGGTGAAAAACCGGTTTACTAGGATTATCCGGGTATCATATCCGGCTACCCCCCTTGCTCCCAATCTATTTTTCCCCTACGTGTACCGATACAGGTTTATTGAACAGCAACTACTGAAAATGACCCGGTATTGTGTCGGATTCCTGTTCACGTTGCCGGTCATGTAATTCCGCATCGACGGCTCTCCCGACATCCGCATGCAACATTCCGCATCCTACCTTCTCTTCGGCATTGATCAGAAACTGTATGCTCTGCCTGTTTCCAAGGTCATCCGCGTCCTGCCGGCCGCGGAAACAACGCCGGGGCAAAACCTGCCGCCCATGATTCGGGGATTGATTAATATTGGCGGCGAGGTGATTCCCGTGGTGGATATCCGGTCTCGCCCGAACCGGACAGATGACGAAATCGACCCCGAGGACCGATTCATTCTGACCAGTGCCGACGGAATTCTCATGGCCCTGCTGGCCAACAGCGTGGACGACGTTCGGGAGCTTGCCGAACAGACCATATCTCTGCCCCTGGAGGACGATCCGGAAATGTCTGAATCATATTCCGGCGACAGACGGCGGGGCTGCACCGTGGTCTCCACGGTTGACGATGAAATCGTCCTCATCCAGGACATGCGCATGTTCATCAAGGCAGCAACCTCCCTTCCAAGTCCTGCCGATCTGTTTAATGACTTGCCGGCTCCGTCCGAGCCGGAAGCAATGTCCCACAGCGCCTCCGGAAGCCACGAATGAAAATGCCGGCAGCTTCCTCCCAGGACAGGAAATCTCCGGGAACCAGCTTTGCGGAGATTTCACCGGATTTTCTGAGCAGACTGGGAACCTTGATCGGCAAAAAAATGGGCTTGCGGATCGAGGACAACAAGCTGGACGATTTGCGGCGAGCCGTTCTTGATCTCTGGACTACCCAGGGCAGCGAAAGTCCTGAAGCATTCATGCGAACCTTGCTGGATTCATCCCTGAGCGACCAGTACATTCCGCTGCTGGCTGAACGATTGACCACGGGCGAGACATATTTTTTCCGTGAGCAAAACAGCCTGGATGCCCTGCGGTTGCATATCCTGCCCCGGTTGATGGCCGCACAGCCGTCCCGCCGTTCGCTGCGCATCTGGTGCGCCGGATGCAGTTCCGGGGAGGAAGCCTACACGGTGGCCATGCTCCTGGATCACAACCTGCCCGAACCGCCCACCTGGAACATTCGGATTCTCGCCACGGACATCAACCCCCGGGCTCTGGAAAAGGCCAGGCGGGGCGTCTATTCCAAGTGGTCCTTCCGCGGAGTTTCCGATGCGATACGGGATCGCTACTTTCTGCCTCTGGGCAACAATACCTATGCGGTCAAGCCCCGATACCGGGCCAACGTAACCTTTGCTCCCCTGAACCTGGCCACGGACGAGTATCCTGCCTTGCTGAACAACACGCATTCACTGGACCTGATCATCTGCCGCAACGTGATGATCTACCTGTTGCCGGAAACCATTCGCCGCGTGCTGACCGGTTTTTATCGGTGTCTGGTGGAAGGCGGCTGGCTGATCGTCTCCGCCAGCGAAAGCGCCCGACTGCGGTCCAGCAAATTCAGGCCGATCCACCTGCCGGGAGCTACGGTCTATCGCAAAAGCATGCTGGATACGGCTACGTACCGGATTGAGTTTCCTGATGATCCCGATCCGTCGGATTTGTCGAACACCATTCTTGCCGAAAGCCGTGAAGACGCAAAAAACACTCCAGCCGGCCTTGCCCGTGGGGACGAAAAATGCTCGTTCCGGGACAGAATAACTGCCGGCCACGAGACCGCAGCCCAACTTCCCCCGCCGCCGTTGGCCAGCCCCGTACCCCCTACCCCGGAACATTTGTGGCCGCAATACAAGCAGGCGGTTCAGGCTCTTCGCAGGGGTCGGCCGGATGAGGCCCGAACCCTGCTGGCTCCCTTGCTTACGGAGCAAGAGATGATGCCGATTGCACCCGACCGAAGAAGCAAGGCCATGCAGCTCATGGCCACGATTCAGGCCGACAAGGGGCTCCTGGGCGAGGCCCTGGACTGGTGCCGCCGCGCCCTGATCGAGGACAAGACCAATGCCGGAGTTCTGCATCTGCAGGCCATGATCCTCCAGGAGTCGGGACAGGATCAGGAGGCCAGGCAGGCCTTGAAGCATCTGCTTTATCTTGAACCGGAATGCATCGCCGCCCACGCCGGTCTGGGCAGCATTGCTTCGCGCGACGGCCAACTCAAGGAAGCCGGACGACATTTCGAAAACGCCCTGGAACTGCTCTCGGCTCTGCCCGCGGAGACGCCCGTTCCTGAAATGGACGGTATGACCGCGGGAAGACTCATGGAAACCATTGGAACAATGATTGCGCGGGAAGGTCTGCGATGACCCTTTTGGACGAGCAACTCGGAGCGGATCGGACGAATCCCATGGTTGAACGAACTCTGGAACAAAAACGGCGCATTCTGCGCCACCGGGCGAGGTTGCTGGCGCGATCCACGACCCGGGCGAGCGATCCGGAACAGAACCTGAACTTCGTGGAGTTTCTCCTGTCCGGGGAGCGGTACGCCGTGGAATCCGTCCATGTGCGCGAGGTTCTCGTCCCGTCGGACATCACCCCGGTTCCCTGCACGCCGCAGCATATTCACGGGATCATCAACGTTCGGGGAAAGATCATTTCCGTGATGGATTTGCGGGTTCTTTTCGGTTTGCCCCACAATGGGCCATCCCCAAAAGACAAGGTCCTGATCCTGACTTCGGAGAACATGGAGTTCGGAATTCTCGCCGAAGAACTGGTCGGCGCGGAAACCGCGGCCCTGGATGCCGTTCACCCCCCGCCGTCCACCATGCAGGACGGCAGAGGCACCTATCTGCGCGGCATCATCGGGACGGACCTGATCCTGCTGGACGCCGTCAAACTGCTGTCCGACCCGACTCTGCTGGTCAACGAAGAATCATAATCACGGCAACGCTACAGCGACCACTTGCCGGAGCAAGCCGATACGCTGAAGATTGAACACGTGGCACCAAATCAGGGCTGATTGGTTGCGAATAGCCCAAGGTTGAAACTTCGGCGCCACGTACTGTCCGTCCACAAACAGAAACTCGGAGCTGAATGATGCTGAACCTGGCAAATCTGAACATCGGCAAGAAACTTGGATGGGGATTCGGTCTTCTGGTGGGGATTGCCGTTTTGCTGGGACTCGTCGGCCATTACGGCATTTCCCGGACCGAACAGGCTCTGCGCGATATCGGATCGCATCGGCTTCAGGGCGTGACCAGTCTTCTGGAAATCAAGGCCGAGGCAGAAAAGCTGCGCGGCGCCCAGCGCATTCTGGGCATCCCTGGGATAGCCATCCAGGATCGACGCCAGCAGTATGAACTGATGCAGGTCATGAGCCGGCGCCTGCACGCCGCACAGGAGATTTTTTCCTCTCTGGAGCACGACCAGCAGGATGCTGAACTGTGGCGAGAGTTCACAACGGCCTGGGACGCCTGGCAGGTCGAGAGCACGCTCTTCATGGACATCAGCCGGGAGTTCGACGCACTTGGCATTGCCGATCCCATAGCAGTTTCCCGACAAATCGAACGGTTCATGAAGGACCACTATATCCTGGTTCAGGAGGTGCTCCACCTCGTCTACCGCGACGACACGTTCACCGGGGGCGATGATCCCGCGGCCTGCAACTTCGGACGCTGGCTGCCCTCTTTCTCCACGGACAACCAGGAACTGCACGAACTGCTGCGCGCCTTCATCGCCCCCCATCACCGCTTTCACGACTCCGTCGGCCGGATCAAGCAGGCCATGGGACAAGACAGCCGCGGTCAGGCTGAAGCTTTATACATGGCCGAAATGATCCCAAGCATGCAGGAAGTGTTCTTCCGGTTCCGGGAAATGCTGGACATAGCCAACCGTTCAGCCCGACTCCTGGAAACCGCCCTGACCCAGCTTCTGGGCCCGCTGACCGAGCGGCAGGAAGAAGCCCTGATCATCCTGGACCAGTTGGTGTCCCGGAACCTGGAAATGGCCGAGGATACGCTCCGCGAGGCCAAAGCCCAGAGCTCGCTGCTCCAGACCGTCAGTCTGATCGCCATGGGCTTGGGGCTGCTCCTGGGTATTTTTCTGGCCGTGACCATCACGCGCAGCGTCAGCCGCCCCATCAATTCCGGCGTGGACCTGCTGAAACGAATCAGCGCAGGAGATTTGCGGAAGGAAGTGCCCGAGACCTTGCGGGAGCGTCAGGACGAAATCGGCGTTCTGGCCAGGGCCCTGCACGAAATGAGCACGGCGTTCAGGACGCAACTTCAGGAAATCGCCGAGGTTTCCGCATCCCTGGGCGCATCCGCCGGCCAGATTTCCGCCTCGGTCACCCAGGTCACCTCCGGGGCCCAGGAAAGCGCCGCCGCCGTGACCGAAACCGTGGCCACGGTGGAGGAGGTCAAGCAAACCGCCCAGATCACCAGCCATAAGGCCCGGGATGTGGCGGACAATGCCCAAAAAGGTCTACGCACCGCCCAGGCCGGGCAGCAGACCACCGAAACCCTGGCCCAGGGTATGGAACGGATCAACGAGCAGATGATTTCCATCGCCGACACCATCATGAAACTCAGCGATCAGACCCAGGCCATCGGGGAGATCACCGCCAGCGTGGACGACATTGCGGAGCAGTCCAACCTCCTGGCGGTCAACGCCGCGGTGGAAGCGGCCCGGGCCGGAGAACAGGGGCGGGGTTTCGCCGTGGTGGCCCAGGAAATTCGCAGCCTGGCGGAACAGTCCAAGCAGGCCACGCGCAAGGTGCGCGCCATCCTCAACGACATCCAGAAAGCCACTGCCGCCGCGGTCATGGCGACGGAACAAGGCGGCAAGGCCGTGGATCAAGGCGTGCATGAGGCCCGGGAAGCCACGGCCGCCATCCAGAGCCTGAACAAGACCTTTACGGAGTCGGTCCAGTCCGCCGCCCAGATCGCGGCCGCGAACAAGGAGCAACTTTTGGGCATGGATCAGGTTTCCCAGGCCATGGTCAATATCAAGGAAGCCGGGAACCAGAACGTGTCCGCCATGCGCCAACTCGAGGCCGCTGCCCGCGGGTTGCGCGACATGGGTCTCAAGTTGAGCGAATTGATCGGGAAGTACAAAGTCTGAGCATGTTGCGCGGTTTGCAGATTCGGCTTTTCTGCTGGCAGGGTCTGATCGAAACAGATGAAGCCCCTTCACCCATTGAACCAGGATCCAGCGATCTTACATGCCTCTATCCGACCATGAATTCCTCTTGCGGCTGCGCAAAACCTTTGCCGTGGAGGCCGATGAGTATCTGCGGACCATTGTCCGGGGACTGGTGGAAATTGAACGCCAGGACGATTCCACCCAGAGCAAACAAGCCGTGGAAGAGGTTTTCCGTGCCGCCCACAGCATGAAGGGAGCGGCGCACACCGTGGACATGGGCGGCATTGGAACGGTCTGTCATTCCCTGGAAAACATCTTCCTGGCGCTCAAGAATAACAAGCTGACGCTGCACGGGGAGGATTACGACATCCTCCAGCGCACCGTGGACGTCCTGGGCGCGATGCTCGCCTCGCCGAACGCCGCGGAACAAATCCCGGACGACGAGCTGTTGGCCACCCTGGACCAGATCGTCGCCCGCCGGGGCGATCCTTCGTTACCGAATCCTTCCGCAACCCCGCGTTCCAAGGCCTTTCCCGCGGATATTCCGGTCCGCGCCGAAGGTGTTCCAGAGCCGGCCAAGCCCGTTCAGCCGGTCCCGCGGACCCAGAATGACGAGCCCTTGTCGTTCCCGGAGCAGCCCCTTTCATCCGCGGAACAAACGGATGCCGCTGTTGAGCCGCAACGGAATCCTCCCGTTGCAACCGCGCCTGAACCGGCAACCGAAACTTCCCCAGCGCTCCCTGCTCCGGAGACGCCCCCTGATCCAACTGCCGAAACCATCCGCATTTCCGCCCGCAAGCTGGATTCCATCCTGTTGCGGACCGAAGAGCTTGTTTCCATCAAGCTGGCCCTGGAACAGCGCACCCAGGATCTGGCCGACATCCTTGCCTTGCTTGGCCCGTGGAAACGACGCTGGAGCCAGCTTGAGGGTACGGCAAAACGCACTTCCCGCCGATTCGAGGGCAACGGCTCCACCCCGGAGGACAAGGATCTGCGGACCATGCTCCAGTCGTGGGACTGGAACCAGTCCCGACTGATGGAACTCGAAGAAGGTCTGGATGCCATGCGCGGCGCTCTGATCGCGCAAACTCGCGGGGCCGGTCAGCTTATTGCCGATCTGCTGGAGACAACCAAGTCCGTGCTCATGTTTCCGGCGGCCGCTCTCGTCGACGTCCTGCCCAGAACCGTACGGAATATTGCCCGCGCCCAGGGCAAGGAGGCCTTGTTCACGTCCAGCGGTACGGATATCGAAGTGGACAAACGCATCCTGGAGCGAATCAAGGATCCGCTGGTCCATCTGGTACGCAACTGCATCGACCATGGTCTCGAGCCTCCGGAGATTCGCCGCAACCATGGCAAAACGGAAATCGGAACCATTCGCGTGGCCTTTTCGCAAATCCGCGGCAACCTCCTCCAAATCGTGGTTTCCGATGACGGAGCGGGCATGGATGTGCTGAAAATCCGCGACATAGCCCTCAAGCGAGGACTGATTTCCCAGGAAGAAGCCCAAAATCTCGATGAGCAGGCAACCTTGAAACTGATTCTGCGCTCCGGGATCTCTACCAGCCGGATCATTACCGATATATCCGGACGCGGTCTGGGCATGGCCATTGTTCTGGAAGCCGTGGAAAACCTGGGCGGGGACATCCAGATCCAAAGTTTTCCGCACCGCGGCAGCGTCTTTCGGATCACCCTGCCCATGTCCATGGCCGGTTTTCGAGGGCTCCTGGTCAGCGAATACGGACAGACCTTCGTCCTCCCGGTTGCCCATGTCCAAAGCACGTTGCGTCTGCCGCGGGATGCCGTCTTTACCCTGGAAGGACGAGACGGCATTGCCTTCCAGGGCGCTCACCTGCCCCTGTTGCGCCTTGGACAGGTTTTGAAAATGGCCCCTTTGCCCGACAGTCCGCCCGCATCTTCCCATATCACGGTGGTTGTCCTGCAGGCAGGGCGGCAACAAATGGCTTTTTCCGTGGACGCGGTACTCAACGAACAGGAAATTTTGATCAAAAGCCTGGGCAGGCAACTGGTCCGGGTGCGGAATGTCTCCGGAGCCGCGGTACTCGGCTCGGGCCGGCTCTCTCCGGTGCTCAACGTCAACGATTTGCTGCGATCCGCGGTCCGGATCGCGAGCCCGACCCGCGCCGCCCCGACATCACCGGAAAAGCCCCGCCTCAAGATACTGGTGGCCGAGGACTCCATCACCTCCAGAACCCTGCTCAAGAACATCCTCACCGCGGCGGGTTACGAGGTACGGGTTGCGGTTGACGGAGCCGCTGCCTGGGAAGCACTGCATCAAACACGTTTCGACCTCGTTGTTTCGGATGTTGAAATGCCGGAACTGAACGGGTTCGACCTGACGTCGAGGATCCGTTCCGACAAGAACACAGCGCATCTTCCCGTGGTGCTCGTCACCTCGCTGGAATCGCGCCGGGACAAGGAACGCGGCATAGACGTCGGCGCGGACGCCTACATCGTCAAAAGCAGTTTCGATCAGGGCAATCTGCTGGAAGTGCTGCGCCGGCTGGCGAGATGAACGACACCATGAAACGCAAAACCTTTCTTCCCATCGGAATATGCTGAAGAGCTCTTCTGGAACTAAATTTTGGCAAATGACATGATCAACGTTCTTGTGGTGGACGATTCCCAATCCGTGCGGGAATACCTGGAACATCTCATCGGAACCGATCCGGGAATGCGGGTTGTCGGCATGGCCCGCAACGGCCGCGAGGCCCTGAAGTTCCTGCGACACTCGCGTCCCGACGTGATCACCATGGATATCGAGATGCCGGAAATGGACGGTTTCGAGACCACCCGCGCGATCATGGAAACAGATCCGGTGCCCATCGTGATCATCAGTTCCCTGTGGCGCCCTGGCGAGGTGTCCCGGACCTTCCAGGCCATGGAGGCCGGAGCCGTGGCCATTTTGCAGCAACGGGCCGGCTTGCGTCATCCGGATCACGCCGCGTCCACAGTCGAGCTGCTTTCCACCATCAGGCAGGCCGCCGCGGCAAAGGTTCGCAAGCTTCGTGTCCCGCGCCGGGAAATCTCCAGCACCGACCTCCGACCCGAGGAATTGCCCGTCAAACCGATCCAGGTCGTGGCGGTGGGCGCGTCCACAGGCGGACCAACGGCAATCCAGGAACTGCTGTTCGCCCTGCCGGCAACGTTTCCCGTGCCTTTGCTCATCGTGCAACATATTGCCGCGGGCTTTGCCGACGGTTTCGCGGACTGGCTCAACAACACCGTTCCCATGTCCGTCCGTCCGGCCAGGCACGGTGAAACCATTCTTCCCGGTCACGCCTATGTCGCTCCGGACAACCTGCATCTGCTGTATGGGCCGCACTCCACCGTGGTGCTCAGCGACGCACCACCGGAACATTCCATGCGTCCGGCGGTTTCCTGTCTGTTTCGGTCGGTGTCCCGAGCCCTTGGCAGCGCCGGGATCGGCATCCTGCTCACGGGCATGGGCCGCGACGGAGCCGCGGAACTGAAGATGATCAAGGACGCCGGGGGGATCACATTCGGCCAGGATCAGGCCTCGTCCATCATCCACGGCATGCCCGGCGAAGCCCTTCAACTTGGTGCATGCACCTATATGCTGCCGCCGGGCAAGATCGCCGAGATGCTTCTCACATTGACCGCCGTTCCCAAACTTCACACTCCCAAGAGCCATTCATGAAAACCAGCAAAGAAATCCTGATCGTCGAAGACAGCCTGACCCAGGCCCTGCGCCTGCAGCACCTTCTGGAAGAGGCAGGTTACGTGGTCCACCTGGCCCGGAACGGCAAACAGGGATTGGAAATGGCGCAACACGTCCATCCCACCGTGGTGGTCACGGACATCATGATGCCGGAAATGGACGGCTATGAAATGTGCTCCCGGATCAAGAACGACGATCAGCTCCGCGATATCCCCGTTATCCTGCTGACGTCCTTGTCCGATCCACGCAATGTGATTCGGGGCATCCAGTGCGGTGCGGACAACTTCATCACCAAGCCCTATGACCAGGAATTGCTGCTGCGCCGCCTGGAGCACATTCTGACGAACATGGAACTGCGCAAGGCTGGCATCGCCCAGGTTTCGGTGGAGGTGTTTTTTGCCGGACAGTACTACACCCTGAATTCCAGCCGCTTCCAGATCATCGACATGCTCCTGTCCACCTTCGAATCGGCCATGCAGCAAAACATCAAGCTGAACAAAACCGAGGCCGAGCTACGCGAGGTCAACCGGGAGCTCCAGTCGGCCAAGGAAGCGGCCGAACAGGCCAATGCGGCCAAGAGCGACTTTCTGGCCAACATCAGCCATGAAATCCGGACGCCCCTGAACGGCGTCGTCGGGATGATCGAACTGATGATGGACTCGAACCTGAATGCCGAACAGCGCTATCAGGCCGAAGTGGTCCGTTCCAGCGCCACGACCCTGCTCAACCTGATCAACGACATCCTGGATTTTTCCAAGATCGAGGCCGGCAAGATGGAGCTGGAGCAGATTGAATTCTCACTGCATGACATGCTCGACGAATTCGCGGCCATGATGGCTCTCAAGGCCGGGGAAAACGGGATTGAATTCATTTGTGCCGCGGACCCGGACGTGCCCGTGATGCTCTACGGGGACAAGAAGCGGCTGAGCCAGATTTTGACCAACCTGACCTCCAATGCCTTGAAGTTCACCACCGACGGGGAGGTCTGCGTGCGCGTATCTCTGCTGGAGCGAAGCGGCGGCCAAGCCTGGCTGCGAATGGCTGTCCGGGATACGGGCATCGGCATTCCGGCGGACAAGATCGGCAAGCTGTTCAACAAGTTTACCCAGGTCGACGCCTCCACTTCCCGGAAATACGGCGGCACCGGGCTCGGACTGGCCATCTGCAAGCAGTTGGTCGAACTGATGGGCGGGGAGATCACTGTCCAGAGCACTGTGCACAAGGGCACGGAATTCCGGGTGGACATCAGTTTAAAGACTTCTCACAACGCCCTCCCGAAGGATGCCCCCTTGGAGGTCCGGGGCACACGTGTTCTGGTCGGGGAGGAGAACGCCACAGCCCGGGAAATGCTCATCCGGTGGCTGACCCACTGGAATTTTGTTCCCGTGGATGCGCCCGATCATCGGACTGTCCAGAAGTTGCTCTCCGAGGCGGCGAGCATGGGGACCCCATTCAGGGTTGCTCTGGTCAATCTGGCCTTGAACAAGGCGGAGGAACCGCTGAATCCGGAAACGACCAGGCTGGCAAAAGCGTTTCCACTGACCAAAATGCTGGCCATGATCCCCCTGAACCGTCATAACATGAGGAAGGACATTCAAGCACTCGGGTTTTCGGCCTCCTTGACCAAGCCGGTCAGGCCTTCCGTCCTGCTGGACTGCCTGACCGCGATGCTTGGCGCGGGCGATGCCGGTGCCTGCCGACCCTCTCACAAACAAGGTATTGCGTTGCCGAACATACCGAAGTCGGCGAAAATCCTGCTGGTGGAAGACAATATCGTGAACCAGCAGGTTGCCTTGGGCATCCTGAAAAAAATGGGTGTTCAGGCGGAACTGGCGCAGAACGGCGCCGAGGCCCTGACCATCCTCGAACATTCCGCCTACGACCTGGTCTTCATGGATATTCAAATGCCCGTCATGGACGGATTGGAAGCCACCAGAATGATCCGCTCCGGGTCCGGAAACGTCTCCGTTGCCGCCAAGAATCCCGACGTGCCTATCATCGCGATGACCGCACACGCCCTGGACAAGGATCGGGAGAAGTGTTTCGAGGCAGGCATGAACGACTTTCTGTCCAAGCCTCTTGAGCCCGCTCAGCTGGCAGGGATTCTCGACAAGTGGCTGGGAACCGGAAGCGATGAAAAATGTCTCGATCAACAGACCGGGGCATGACAGCGGCTGGAAACAGGTGCCGCAACTATCCAGTCGAAGTGTTCCGGCCCCGCAACAGCAGCAAGGGCGCGCCTGCGGCAAGGACACCTAATCCGACAATGGCGCCGGGCCCCGCATAGAGGGTGCTCGACCATAGCAATCCAAGACAGGTTATCCCGAACAGCAGCGGGGTGAGCGGGTACACGGGGACCCGAAAGGGACGTCTGCGAAGCGGATCCCGGTGACGCAGCGCGAAAACGGACATCGCCGTCAGGAGCATGAACAGCCAGAAAACCGGCGCGGTGTAGGCGACCATGGTACCGATGCCGTCCTGCGTCATGGCCCCGAACAGGACCAGGGCCAGGGTGATCAGCCCCTGGAGCGCCAACGCCCTGACCGGCGTCTCGGAGCGCTCGCTCCAGGCGCCGAGCATGGAAAGACGCGGTACGTCGCGCCCCAGGGCATAGTAGACGCGGGCCCCGGTCAATATTGTGGCATTGAGGGTGCTCAGAGCCACGATGCAGACCATCACGCTCAACAGGAAAGCGGCCCTGGGGCCGGCAACGAGCTGCATCATCTGCGCTCCCACCGCATGGGTCTCACGCAGGCCTTCCAGTCCGAAAATGTGCAGATACGACAGGTTGGCCAGGACATACACGAAGATGACAATGGCTGCTCCGAGCAACAGGACCCGGCTCATGCTCCGCTGCGGGTCGCGCAGTTCTCCGGACAGGTAGGCCGTCTCGTTCCAGCCGCCGTAGGTGAGCAGGACGAAGACCATGCCCATGCCTAAAGCCCCGGCCGGATTGCCGCTCAAAGCGGTTGAGGTCCCGGCGCCGATGATCGGCTCCGCCATGGCCGGCGCCGACTTGAGCAGTCCGCCGCCGATAACCAGGGCCAGGGCCAGAACGGTCATCGACGAGAACAGGATCTGCGCCCGCTTGGCTTCACGGGTGCCGACAATATTCAGGGCCGTCAGCCCCATGATGGCGACGGCCGCGTGCATTGCAGCGCCCCATGCCCCAAGGGGCACCAGCTGCTGTGCGTATTCCCCGTAGATGAAAGCCACCGCGGCAATCGACCCGGTCTGGATGACAGTGCCGCGAGCCCATGCGAAAAGCACGCCCACCCCTGATCCCCATGCCCGCTGCAGGAAGTGGTATTCGCCTCCTGCATGCGGGTATGTCGAGCCCAGTTCCGCGTAGCAGAGCGCGCCCAGCAGCATGATCAGCCCACCGGCCAGCCACAAGCCCATGTAGATGTATGGGGTCTCTGCCTGCTGGGCCACAAGGGGCGGAAAACCGAAGATGCCGATGCCGATGACCACGCCGACCAGAACCGCGACACCGTCGGCAACGCTCAGTCCGCCGCGAAGCTTTTCGTTTGAGGCTGGCCGGCAGCTAGTTGCGTCTGGCATTCCAGCCTTGCGCCGCGCCGGAGGTTTGAACGGGAACCATCGTATCGCCTTCCACCCTGCCGACATAGTTGTCGGAGCCGATGACGAAGCGGATCTCGTCGCCACGCAGATTTACGTCATTAAGGTCCATGGAAGCGCCTTCCACCACGGCATGACCGCTGATGTTCTGGTAAGACTGGGTCAAGGACAGGGTGACTTCCCTGCCGTCGGCTGTGGAGAGCTGCCATCGCCCCTGCACCTGTGCGGGAACGATCCAGAGATAGGCGTTGCGTCCGTCGACCACTTCATGCTGGTCCGGTTCCCAGTCGCCCATGTTGAAGGCGTGGGAGACGACTCGCGTTCCGGGTCTCATCGTCTCCAGAATCACCGGGCGCAGGCGCAGATTCAACGTTTGCAGGAGGTACATGGTCAGCACTGTGGCTTCGGAAAAATCCATTTCGAACAGATCCCCCTCCTCGAAAGTGGCGCGGTCCTCGACGCCGGCCCGGCGGGCATTTTCCCGGCCCTCGGCAACCCGCTGGGGATCCAGGTCGATGCCGTGAGCAGCCCGGGCGTTGAAATCCCTGACAGCCGCGACCACGATGCGGCCATCCCCCGAGCCGAGATCAATCACGTAATCATCCTCCCGAACCTCGGCCATTTCCAACATGCGATGGACCAGCCTCTCCGGCGTGGGAACATAGATGACGCTGAGCTGCGGCGATGCGCCGGCTTCGGAAGCGCTCCACCAATTGATGCCTGGCGCCGTCAACAGGCAGACAACCAGAATTGTTGCCCAGAGCGTTCTTCGTCCGGGTTGAGCAAATGAACCGCAAATTGACGACATCATTTTCCCCTCCTCCATTCGGTTTGCAGCTGAACAACATAGTCCTGTCCAGCAAAATGTTATGTTCCATGTCATGGCCTGATCAGCCGACAATGAACAACGGATGAACATGAATATGTCCATCCGTCGCAACAGCACTCCCCTGAGCCAGGGGCTGAAACGAAAGCCGACGTCGTAACCGCGGCAGCGCCGAGACAAGCACTCTGCAATGAACAGGATTCAACACCATACGGAAAAGTAACTGCTCAAATAGATCGGGCACAGCTTGCGTGCTACCTTGCAAGTGGATTCCCGCCTTCGCGGGAATGACTTCAATTGAACGCTTTCCAGTCACGTCATGCCCGCGAAGGCGGGCATCCAGGCCATACTTACCACAATTGATTGATCAGTTACTCGGAAAAATGTTGCTTATCGGATATCAATTCAAATTTTTGTAAAACTATTCGTTTTCATGCTGATCATTCATCAATATGCATGCCAATACCTTCTTCTTGAAAAACCTTCAGCATTATTATTTAAATTTCTGAGTAACTCAGTAAAAATTTATTATCGTCTTGCATTTGGAGAAAAATTTCTTGTGAAATGATAATCCGCAAATATATGCCCGTGCCACCCATAGCCAGCAACAAATTCAGAAAGCGGGTCGTACGGCTTGCCTTTCACCTCGACACAGCTCTCAAGTCTAGGCAGAGTGGCCTGCCTGCTTGACCTGGGCAAAATTCTTGGTAAACACACAACGAAATCATGCGGTTAAGATTTTAAGCCCAGAAGAGTGAATCCAGCCAATCTCTGACCGTTGAAAGGAAATCATGAACGATCCATCCGCTGCTTCCTCCAGCCGATCCTTGACCCGAGAAATCCTGAACGACATCGGCTCGGTCAAGTGTCTTTCCGGAATCAGTATCGGGCTGGTGATCAGCCTGATGTTGATCATTATTCAGGTTTCCTTTGCCGCGATGATTTTTTCCGGACCTCTGGAGGTTCACGCCCAACGGGGCATGGGATTGACCATGGCCGGCGCCGTGGCGCTCCTTCTGATATCAGCCCTTTTCAGCAGTTTTCGCCCCACCATCACTGCCCCTCAGGATGCTCCCGTGGCCATTTTTGCCGGAGCCGCGGCCGGCATCGCCGTGACGTTGGGTACCGGATACACCGAGGCGGCCTTCATCACGGTTGTGGCTGCATTGATCCTTTCCACCATGGCCACTGCCGTGTTTTTCCTGCTGGCCGGGGTCATGCGTTTTGCAGGCTACATCCGGTTCATGCCCTATCCTGTTGTTGCCGGGTTTCTTGCCGGCACCGGCTGGCTGCTGAGCAAAGGCAGCCTGGAAGTGATGACCGGGTTTTCCATGACCTGGTCCACGGTGCCGGCTTTGCTGTCCACGGAAGCGCTCATGCTCTGGGCCCCAGGAGCCGCCTATGCCCTGCTGCTGTTTTTCTGTCTGCGCCGCTGGTCGCACTTTTTAATTCTGCCCGGCTCGATGATCGTTGGCTTGATCCTTTACCATCTGGCCATGCCCGTCTTTGACCTGGATATGGAACAGGCCCGAGAATCGGGACTTTTTTTCGCTTCCTTCTCCTCGGCGCACCTCTGGCCGGTATTCAGCCTTTCGGATTATCAATTCATCCAATGGAACGCCCTCTTTCCCCAGCTGCCGACTTTGGCCATCATACCCTTCATCTCCCTGCTTGGATTTCTTCTGAACACCGGCGGCATCGAACTGGCCGCGCAGCGAGACCTGGACTTGAACCGGGAATTACTGGTCAACAGCGGCGGAAATGCCTTGGCGGCGCTGGCCGGGTCATCCGCCGGATACACCTCCCTTAGTCTCGCCATGCTGGGGTTCAAGACCGGCGCTGACACAAGGATCGTCGGGCTGACGGCCACAGCCATGTTCATCGCGACGCTTTTTTTCGGCGGGCAAATCATCTCCATTTTCCCCAAGGCTCTGTTGGGCGGCTTTTTACTGCTTCTGGGCCTTTTTTTCCTTTCGGACTGGATACTGGATACCTATAAACGCATGCCCAGGGCCGACTACATGATCGTGGTCGGCGTTTTTGCCACTATCGGCATATTTGGATATTTGTACGGTGTTTTGCTGGGTCTGCTGGCGACCGTGACCTTGTTTGTGGCCAAGCTCACTCGGATTCCGGCTGTCGAGTCCACTTCCACCTGCGCCCAGACCCGCAGCCGCAAGGCACGCCCCCTGCCCCATCAGCGTCTGCTTGCGGAGCATGGACGAAGTGCCTATATCTTTAATCTGAACGGCTTTCTTTTTTTCGGTTCCGTGAACGCCTTGACCTCGGCGGTCATGCAAGCCTGGACCAACGAGGAAGCCCGCTTCATTCTGGTCGATTTTCAGAAAGTGACCGGATTCGACATCTCGGCGGTAAACAATTTCGTCCGTCTGGCCCAACGCATCTCTGCACGCAATGAAAATTTCATTCTTACAGCACCACCAGGGCTGTTCGTGGACCTGTTCAACCAGGTCGCTGGACCGGAAACGGCTTCCAAGGTTCGGATATTTCCGGACAAAAACACGGCCCTGGAATGGATCGAGGACCAGTTGTTGAACACTGCACTGACGACCATGGCCAAAGCCACGCCGGACTCACGAAGAAGATCCCATGGCCAACTCTTCGATGAGGTCGCCGACGATCTTCTGGATCAGCTGGAACAGCAGGAACACGTTGAAACGCTGTTGGAACGAATCCGTCCATATCTGGAGGCCCGTTCATTTGCCGCGGGGCAGGAACTGCTGGAAGAAAACGCCCCGGCGCCCGGGATGTTCTTCATTCATCAAGGCGCTGTCCGAGAGAGCGTTACGGTTTCCTCGGGGCGAAGCACTACGCTGCGAACTCTTGGCCAGGGCACCTTTTTCGCTGTGCCCGCTGCCTATGAGCCCTGGCGATCCTGCTGTTCTTATCAGGCGGAATCCGCAGTGGAAACTTTCCTGCTCACCCCGGAGGCCTTGCGCGAGCTGGAATCCGTCGATCCCCGGACGGCCCAGGAAATCCACCGTCTGGTCGTCTCGTCCCTTGTGCGCGCATAGCCGCTACTCCGGATCTTGCCCTGCGGTCGTGACCGGCACGTTCCGGTGGCCGCTCTTCATGACCGCGACAATCCTCAACATCATCCAAAACAATCAAGAACATCATGCCCATTGAATTCCACCCTGTCAGTTTGCGGGACCAGGAGCAGTATCTGCTGTTGCTGGCCCAGTGCTCCCAGAAAACATCGGACTACAGCTTTGCGAACATCTTCGGCTGGGCTGAGGAGTATGGCCTGGAATGGTTTTTCGAGAAGGACCTGGTCTGGATCAGGCAACAGAAGCCGGAACCTGTTTACTGGGCCCCTATCGGATCATGGGAGAAGATTGATTGGGAGGAGCATGCCACAAGGCTCAGGTCGGCCCGGTTTCAGCGCGTGCCCGAGGAACTGGCCCGCATCTGGCGGGGTTGTTTCGGCGAGCGGCTCGTGGTGTCCGATGCCCGGGGGCAGTGGGATTACATCTATCTGGTCCGGGAGTTGGTGGAACTGAAAGGAAATCGGTTTCACAAAAAAAAGAATCACTTCAATCAGTTTGATCGAAATTACCAAGCAGTCTATCACGATCTGGACATGGACTGCGTGGAGCGGGTGCTGGAAATGCAGCAGAACTGGTGCTCCTGGAAAGAATGCGCCCATTCCGATGCATTGGAAGCGGAGAACACGGCCATAGGACGCGTTCTCAAGGAGTGGGACAGGATTCCGGGGCTCAAGGGCGGCGTTCTGGAGGTGAATGAGGAGATCGTCGCCTATACCGTGGCCGAGGCCCTGACCGAAAACACCATGGTCATCCACTTTGAAAAGGGGCACACCGGCTACAAGGGCGTCTATCAGGCCATCAACAAGCTGTTCCTGGCCAATGCGGCAAGCGGCTTCGAGTACGTCAATCGCGAACAGGATCTGGACGACGAAGGACTGCGCAAGGCGAAACTCTCCTATAATCCAGTCCGCTTTTTGAAAAAAAGCAGCGTACGCTTTTTAGGATGACATGAGTCGTCATTTTTTCGACAACATCATCGCCAACACGCCAACACACCGAGTCCAACATGGATGAACACATCACTACCCTGCTCGGCAAGATGCCGGTCTTTCAAGGGCTGTCCACGCAGCAACTCCAGGCGCTGGCCAATATTGCCGAACCGATCAGGTATCAGCCCGGCGATCTGATTTTCTCCGAGGGAGATCCGGCGGCGGGCTTTTTTCTTGTTCTTTCCGGGCAGGTGAAGGTGTTCAAGATGTCATTTGACGGCAAGGAGCAGGTGCTCCATTTCGTCGGGCCGGATGAAATTTTTGCCGAAGTCCCGGTCTATTCCGGGGGAGCCTATCCGGCCAATGCCGCGGCGTTGCGTGAGACGAAAACCTTTTTCTTTCCCAGGGCCGCCATTCGCAGGCTTCTGGCCAAGGATCCGAATCTGGCCATGAACATGCTGGCCGACCTGTCGAAGCGGCTGCGTCAGTTGACCAGGCTGGTGGAAAACCTGTCCCTCAAGGAAAGCCCGGCCCGGCTGGCGGCGTATCTGCTGCATGCCGGCAGCGAGCTGGTGCGGGCGGACGAAGTGGAACTGGATGTAACCAAGGGCCAGCTGGCCACCCTGCTGGGCACCACGCCGGAAACCCTCTCCAGGACCCTGAAAAAGATGTCCGAAAACGGCGTGATCGAGGTCCACGGGCGCACCATCCGGCTCCTGGACAAGGCGGCCCTGGAGGATATGGCCGCGGGATGATCAGCTACGTTGAGCCGACACCTTGAACTATCGGGTGGGTGAAATTCTTTCCGGCTGGTCCTGCCGGACAAACATGCCCGGTCGGCAGGATGGGTGACCGCAGGAGAGCAGGACGCGCTGTCCTGGATGGGCGACAGCAAGCTTTTCGCCCCGCTCGTTCTCCAGGCCATACTCCGACGCCTCCACCACAGGGCGCCGCAGGCCCGGCAACACCAGTTCCAAAGGTTTGGCCGCGTCCCAGCGATCCAGAACCTGGACCATCCATTTTTCCTGTCCTTCCTGACGGATCAGGTGGCCGACCATGGTCATCCGGCCTGCGCAATCCCAGCGTCTGGCGGTCGTACTCGGAGCACCGGGAAGAAAGAAGCCGGAATCCATGGGTCGATGCAAAGCCAGTCCAAGTTCATGCAGATACAAACTCGGCCGGAATCGCCCCATGCCCAGATCATCCAATGCCGTGCGATAGACGTCGCAAGTCAGGGCGACATAGGCCGCGGAACGCATCCGGCCTTCGATTTTCACGGCCCTGATTTGGTTTTTCCAAATCCAGGGCAGATATTTGACCAGGCAGAGATCGCGCGGGCTGAAAAAGGCCGTATAATCCTCGTCCTCCAAAACTTCCCACAGAATTTCGCCAGGCCGCAGCTGTTCTTCCACGGCCATGGCCTTTGCCCGATACTTGAACCGGCAGGGCTGGGTGCAGCTGCCCTTGTTCGCGGAGCGGGCGTTCAGATAGGCGCTCAGCGAACAGCGTCCGGACAGGGCCAGACACATGGCGCCGTGGACGAACATTTCCAGTTCCAAATCCGGCACGGCCCGGGCCAGGCTCCGGATATCGCCCAAGGCCAGCTCCCGCGCCAGATTGATCCGCGTCGCACCCAACTCGCGCCAGAATGCGGCAGCGGCGCTGTTGCCGGTATTGGCCTGCGTGCTGACATGAATCGGGACATGCGGCAAAATCTTCCGGGCCAGAAAAAACACGCCGGGATCAGCCACGATCAGCCCGTCAACGCAAGCATCGCCCATGTCCGAAAGCAGCTCCAGGCAGGTTCGAACCAGGCCCAGATCCTTCTCCTGGGGAAACGCGTTCAGGCAATAGTAGATTTTGACATTGGAAGAATGAGCCTGGACCAAGGCATCGGACAAAGCTTCCCGCCCAAAGCCGTCGGCCCCGGCCCGCAGATTCAATGAAGGTCCGCCGAGATACACGGCATCCGCGCCGTAGAGCAACGCAGCCTGGAATTTGACGGGATTGCCGGCCGGCGCCAGCAGTTCAGGGCAAGGCGAATGAAAAGCCATCAGCAGTTGTCAATGCGCGATCAGACGGAAAGCCCCTGTTGGACAC
Organism: Desulfonatronum thiosulfatophilum; assembly: GCF_900104215.1. NCBI lineage: Bacteria > Pseudomonadati > Thermodesulfobacteriota > Desulfovibrionia > Desulfovibrionales > Desulfonatronaceae > Desulfonatronum > Desulfonatronum thiosulfatophilum. The sequence goes on from NZ_FMXO01000001.1 coordinate 53,105, forward strand.
GACGTTCCTTCATCGTCTCCAACAACTCGGCGGATACGAACAAACCGCCGCGGCCGACGCCTAATTGGACATCCGGCTTGACGGAGCCGTGGAAATCCGACCCGCCGGTGACCAGAAAATCCATCTCCCGCGCCAGTTGCAGGTACAGGTTGGTCTGATCCGGCCGATGCAAGGTGTAATGTGCTTCAATACCGTCCAGGCCCAATTCCTTGAGCTGGCGCAGAACACCCCGAAGATCCGGCCCCTGCAATCCGAGCAGAAACGGATGCGCCAGGACCACCGTGGCTCCGACGGATTTCAAGAGCTCAATGCCCTGGCGAGGGTCCAGCTTGACTTTGGGAATATACGCCTTGCCCTCGGAACCGAGATAATCCCGGAAGGCTTCGCCGGTATCCCGCACATATCCCTTGGCCTGCATCACCTGGGCAATATGGGGGCGGCCCACGGCATCGCCTCCGGCCACGGCCAGAACCTCTTCATAGACAATTTCCATATCCAGGGCGTTGAGTTTCGCCATGATCAGATGATTGCGCTCATGCCGGCGGTCACGCAGATACTGCAGGGAGTCGCTGAGCGCGCTCTGGCCCGAGGGGATCCAGTACCCCAGGATGTGCATATTGCCGTGAGGCGAAACAACGCTCAGCTCGCAACCTGGAATGAATTCTATTCCCAGATTCTCGGCCGCGCGGGAGGCCTCGTCCAGGCCGCCGGTGGTATCATGGTCGGTCAGGGCAATGGCCTCCAGACCAGCGGCAACCGCCGTCTGGATTAATTCAGTGGGAGTCAGGGTTCCATCGGAAGCATTCGAGTGGGTGTGCAGATCTATTCCGGGCATGAGATGGTTGGGTAGAAGGTGAGGTGGCGGGATGTATTGCTTTCTGGGTGTAAGTTCACCAGATGTTCAACGCAAATCAGCGTTGAAGCAAATATATCTACCCAATTTCCGGAGGGCTCACAAGAAAAAGCCCATGGCTGAACTTGTCGTCTTCCTTCCTTTACAGTGAGCGATCCACGATCAAGCCGGCCATTTCGTCAATGGATTCAGCCAGTCGGATGATCTCGTCCGGCGGAAAACGTCGCAACACCTCCTTGGTTTCCGGATTGTAGACCTCCACCTGAAACCGTTCGCTCTTGTCGGTCATTTTCAGCCGCACATTCAATCCCGTTCCGTCCAACCTGTCCTTGGCGACATCCATGGCCTCCATCAAAATGTTCTTGGCCTGTCTTGGAGAAATGCCGTCAGGACCATGACCACCAGGCTCGACAGTCATTTTTGCTTTTTCATCGATCTTCTCGACATTGTTCAGCAATGTCTCTTCTGAAGGGGATGCAATTTTTTCCACAACACTTACCAGTTCCATATCCACACTCCTCCTCCTTGACGCCGCAATCTTTTGAAACTTCCAAATATCTGGAGTTGACCGGATTGCCTTGTCCTGTCTTCGCCGTCTGATCAAATCACTCTCGCTAAAATGATCGAGTGAACCCGAAGTTTGATCAGGGCGAACTCCTCATCGCTTCAATTAAAATATCGGCCAGTAAGGCTGATTACTTTAGGGCCAGGTACGCATTCAGGCGTTCCAATCATCATTGGCGTACTGCCCGCCTTTCAACGCAAGCAGCAAGATTCAATATCTCAATACATTGAAAAAAATGAGATTTGCTACTCATCTCACGGGCTACCGGTAACTCTTATAAATACAACCACTGACCATTGCCACTGCCTGGGATGCAGCCCAAGTTGGATAAGCAATATTTTCAGCCTCGTGTCATGCCAATGACATGGATGTTCACTCGAAGAATTCGAGTCGACAAAAATTTTTATACCATAATATATTGAATTTAAAATAAAAACTTCAAAACATCATTATACATGACGCAGTCAATTGTACCTGTTCAGAATCCTTGAGAATTTGTCGCCTCAAAAAGCGCCAGGCAATTCAAGTTATTGAAATAATGTAGATATTTAATATTGGCATCTGGATTGCTTAGCACGAGACATTACCGTGTCACACCTTTTGAGGAGGTCTTGCTATGTCTTTGACTATCAATAACAACTTAATGGCCCAGAATGCCGCCCGGAACCTTGCCCAAAGTTATGGCAGGCTTGGGACGTCCACGGAACGGCTTTCTTCAGGTTTGCGCATCAACAGCGCCGCGGACGACGCCGCGGGTTTGGCTATTCGCGAATTGATGCGCGCGGAGATTTCCTCCATGCGCCAGGGCATCCGCAATGCCAACGACGCCATCTCCATGATCCAGACCGCGGACGGAGCCTTGGCCGTTATCGACGAAAAGCTGATCCGGATGAAGGAACTGGCCACTCAGGCCGCCACCGGCACCTACAATTCGGACCAGCGCCTGATCATCGACTCGGAATACCAGGCCATGGCCTCGGAAATCACCCGAATTGCCAACGCCACCAAGTTCAACGGGATCTACCTCCTGAACGGCAACCTTTCTTCTTCAGCCGCAAACGCAGCCAATTGGGGTGGAGATCATAAAGGCGAAGGATTGAATTCAACTGGACCGCTTAAAATCCATTTCGGGCCGGCAAACAGTAGTGCTGAGGATTACTACTATATCGCCATCGGCAATTCCACGGCCTCGGCTTTGGGAGTGGGCAGCAGCGCGAATAGAGGGGCCAAAAGTGCTCCACACCTGGAGGAGAGCGCAGGATATTCCATTTCCACCCAACAGGGCGCCCAGCAAGCGCTTGATGCCCTGGAGAATGCCATCCTTTCCAAAGATAATATTCGAGCTAGCCTCGGCGCTCTGCAAAACCGCCTGGCCAACACCATCACCAACCTCTCCATCCAGGCCGAAAACCTTCAGGCGGCGGAATCACGGATTTCAGACGCGGATGTGGCTCTGGAGATGACCGAGTTCGTGCGCAACCAGATCATCACCCAGGCTGCGGTTGCCATGCTGGCCCAGGCCAACTCCCTGCCCAGAATGGCCATGCAGCTCATCAGCGGTTAGTCGGCACAGCCGGTTTATCAGTAACAAAATTGCAGTACTTGTGACATCGGTTGACCTCCTCATGACATCCGTCCCATGGACCGTGGGTTCCATGGGACGGATGTCTACCGCCGCAGGTCAACTGTTTTTGAGGAACATCAGGGCTTGCTTTGCGGCATTTTGTTCGGCTTTTTTCACGCTGCTCCCCGAACTTCGAAACTCATCCCCAGACGGCAGCTTGAGCAGGACATGAAAGGTTCGCTCATGCTCCGGCCCAGAGCTGCCCTCCAGAACATAGGACGGTCTGTCCCGAAAATTCTGTTGGGTCAATTCCTGCAGCTTGGTTTTATGATCCTTCTCCACGGTCACCTCAACCTGTTTGGGCCATAGATCGGCAAACTGCTCGACAACCCACTCCTTGGCCGTGGCATAGCCTCCATCCAGAAAAACGGCACCCAGCAAGGCCTCAAAAGCATCGCTTAGCAGTGCCTGGCGGTGCCGCCCTCCTTGATTCTCCTCCCCCCGACCAAGCAACAGGGCCTGGTCGATCCGCAGTTTGCGGGTCAGGTCGGCCAGGACAGCTTCGTTGACCAGCATGGCCCTGAACGTGGTCAATTGTCCCTCGTTGGCATCGGGATACCGGGCAAAGAGCTCTTCGGTTATGCACAGCTCCAGAACCGCGTCTCCCAGAAACTCCAGCCGCTCGTTGCTCTGGCCTCTTCCGGCAGACTCGTTTGCAAAGGAGCTGTGCGTCAATGCTTCATGCAACAAACACAAATCCCCAAACGTGTAATTGAAATTCTTTTTTGACAACTCATCCCGAGTCAGTGTCACGTTGACCTTCCCCCTGTTATATGTGCAAATGAACCTGTTCATTCACCGAGCGTTGTCGGCCTTTCACTTGGCAGGGCTGCCCGTTCATGTCCGGCGGCAAGCATTCCTGCACCGGATCGCGCCTGAGCCCTCACCTGCTGCCATTCCCCGAAGGTCCGTGCTCCGGAGAGGTGCAGCTATCAAGGAAAAAAATACCCAGTCAACCGATTTTTAAAACAGGATCCGATCTGCTTGCTTGTCCATCCAACCTTTCATCGGGCAGAACATGCCATTTATCTAGGTTGGAGGAGACTTGCCTTGAAAACCTTGCGATTGATATTGAGTCCGCGTAATTTGATTGAAGTAAATTGCTAGAAGATTGACGGAAGTTCATTCACCCCACACGATAACGAACGTACTGAAGGAGGCATCCTATGGTCGGCATGTATGTTGGCTCGACGTCCGGTTATTCAGGCAAGAACCTGATAGCCATGGGACTTGGTCTGAAATTTCAAAAAGACGGCCTGAACGTCGGCTACATTAAGCCAGTGGGCGCCGTGCCCGTGCAAAAAGACGGCAAAATGGGCGATGAGGATGCTTTCTTTGTCCAGGATGTCCTGGGCCTGAGCGAGGATCCTGAAGTCGTCACCCCGGTTCTTGTCACCGAAGACTTCAAGACCAAGGCCTTTGGCGGCCTGACCCACGATCTCATGGGCGACATCAAGCGCAGCTACGAAACAATCAGCAAAGGGAAGGACGTCACCATCGTGGCCGGCTCCGGAAGCATGTATTCCGGAAAATACTGCAATGTCGACGCGGTCGAGGTCATCCGCACCCTGGGCATCAAATCCATCGTCATCGATCGCTACTCCAAGGAGTTGAATTACGACTACCTTGTGGTGCTCAAGGACACCCTGGGAGATCAGCTGATCGGCACGATTCTGAACGATGTTCCCATGGATTTCATGGATGAGTTGAAAAACATGCTCGTTCCCTTCCTGGAACGCAGCGGCGTGAAGGTCCTTGGAATTCTGCCGCGGGATCCGCTGCTCGGCGCGGTACAGGTGGGCGAATTGGCCCAGCGATTGAACGGCAAGCTGGTCGCGGCCAAGGACAAGGCCGACCGGGTCGTTGAAAATTTCCTCATCGGCAGCATGCAGGTCGAAAACTTCATGACCCACTTCCGCAAGAACAAGAATACCGCCATCATCATGGGCGGCGACAGATCGGACGTCCAGCTCGTAGCCCTGGAAGGCGAATGTCCATGTCTGATTCTCACCGGCAACATCTATCCCAACGACATCATCCTGACCCGGGCCGAAGTCAAGGGGGTGCCCATCATCGTCGTCCGGGACGACACCTTTACCATGTCCAAGAAAATGGATGCCATTCTGTCCCGGATGAAACTTCGGGACATGGTCAAGATTCAGCAAGGCGCCCAGATCGTCAGCAACAATGTGGACATTGCGTACATCAAGGAAAAGCTGGGCCTGTAGGATTTATCTCACGAGCCGTCGGCATGCATGCGGCTCAGGTCATACTCAAGGCGTCCCTTGCACAAGGGACGCCTTTTTTACAGCCGTCGCAACAAGATTACCGCAGTCGTTTCCGGCATGTATCTATCCGCTACCGGATATACCCCGTGTCTTTCGGCAACCCCGCGCCCGATGCCGCGGCGCTGGCCAGTCGGTCGCAGCACTCGTTCTCCGGGTTTCCGGAATGACCGCGCACCCAGTTGAAACAAACGTTATGGGTCTTGAGCAGCGCATCAATCCGCATCCACAAATCCTGGTTCTTGACCGACTTCTTGTCCGCCGTCCGCCATCCGTTACGCTTCCAGTTCGCCAGCCATCCCTTGTTCACGGCGTCATGCAGATATTTTGAATCGGTGTACAGCGAGACCGCACTGGGCTCCGGCAATGCATTCAAGGCCTCGACCACGGCCAGCATTTCCATCCTGTTGTTGGTTGTCAGCCCGTATCCCCCGGAGAGTTCCAGGCGCTCCGGGCCATTGATCACCACCGCTCCCCAACCGCCCGGGCCCGGGTTTCCCAGGCATGCTCCATCAGTGTAAATAATTGTCTTCCGTTCCTGATTCATTCCTTTTGATCCTCTGTTTGCACGGGGCCCCGGTAGGACCCGTCATTTCCAAATTGCTCTCCTGAATCGCGAGGCTCGAAGCGGGCGGCGCCAGGGCTGCTCAATGTATCCCAGATCATACCCAAGGCTTCTCCCAATCCCCGTTGCCAGTTGCCGCTTTCCCAGTACGGCATGAAGTGCTCATGGCGCAGATAGGCTGTAAAACCATACCCCAAAGCTCGTTCCACAATGGGAGGCAGCACCACGAGCACCTGCTCCTGTTCCGGATTCAGGGCAATGTAGATGGTTTTGGCGTCCAGGGCAGGCGTGGCGAGGGCATCCGTTGCGATGAGCAGGCGCAGTTCCAGCCCAAAAGATGCACGCAGGGCTCGCGACAGATCCACGACGGAATCCTTCTGCTCCTCTGTCAAGGCGCCGGTCTGATCCATCACAACCTGACGCGTATCCAGCATTTCGATGGTCCGTTGATTATGCTTCCAGAATAGCCAGATCACGCCCATGAACACAAAGATCACGCCCAGGGTTCGCAACAACCCCTCCCAGGGGGGGGCATCCCTTCTTACGCTAAATGGCACTCGACGACCTCGCTCACGACCGACCGGCTCATTAATCACGGCATCTTGCCGGAGAATTCAGCAATCCACTGTTGCAGGGGCTCTTCCACCAGAGCCCGAATCTCCGTCAGTCTTTTTTCGGATTCAGCCTCAAAACGCAACACCAGAACGGGTTGGGTATTTGAAGCGCGTAATAATCCCCAACCGTCGGGAAGGACAATCCGGACCCCGTCGACGTCAACGATGTCGTAGCGCTCCCGGAAGTAGGTCTGGGCTTTTTCCACGACCTGGAACTTGATCTCTTCCGGGCAGTCCATTCGCAGTTCCGGCGTTGAAAAGATCCTGGGCCATTCGGCCAGGTACGTGCTCAAAGGCTTGTCCGGTGCCTGGCCGATGATCTCCACCAGCCTGAGGGAAGCATACAATGCGTCGTCAAATCCGTAGTAGCGGTCGGCAAAGAACATGTGCCCGCTCATTTCACCGGCCAGCACCGCATTGGTTTCCTTCATTCTGGCCTTGATCAGGGAGTGGCCCGTTTGCCCCATGATCGGCTTTCCACCGTGATCGGCGATATCCTGAAACATCAGGTGCGAACACTTCACTTCCCCGATGACCGTTGCGCCGGGGTGGTCCTTGAGGATTTGGCGGGCGAAAACAGCCAGCAGGCGATCCCCGTAGATCATCTTACCCTGTTCATCCAGCGCGCCGATACGGTCCCCGTCCCCGTCCAGACCGATGCCGACATGGGCCTTTGTCTCCAGAACCTTGGCCCGCAGATCAACATTGTTTTCATCCCGGGTCGGATCCGGGTGGTGGTTGGGAAAATCGCCGTCCGGCTTGCAATACAATTCCACAACGTCCGCACCGATCCGCCGCAATAACTCGGCGCAGATTTCCCCGCCCGCGCCATTGCCGCCGTCCACCACGACCCGAACCGGGCTTTCCAGGCAAACCTGGGACCCAACCTCTTCCAGGTACGCCGGAACAACGTCGTGTTCCACGGCCATGCCCTGCCCCCGGGCGAATTCGCCCCGGCGCATGATGGCGTACAGTTCCTGAACATCCTCTGAGTGAATTGTCCCCTCGCCGAGCCACACCTTGAACCCATTGAATTCCGGTGGATTATGACTGGCGGTGATCATCACCCCCGCCTCGCGGTTGAACTTCTTGACCGCATAGTAAAACACCGGCGTTGGAACCATGTTGATGAAAAGGACATCCACGCCCGTTGCGAGCAAGCCCCTGATCATGGCGCTCTGGTACCCCGGAGAACTGTGCCGGCAATCATGTCCGACTACGGCTTGCCGCTTGCCGTGCTGCAGGAAAAAGGTTCCACATGCTCTGCCGAGCATTTCCACCCATTCCTCGTCAAAATCCCGGTCCACGACCCCCCGGATATCATACGCCCGAAATATCTCCTGCTTCACGGATTTCATGTTTCTGCTCCTCGTCGATGAACTTCAGTGGTGTTTGCCTTGACGATTAATCTCTTATTCACATTTCGAGTTCAAGCCAAGCAGATCCAATTAATGAGCAGACTTGCCGCAGGCCCCGATAGGTCATGCCGTATACCCTGCATACAGTCTTGACCTGATATGCTTCTTAACTTATATTCACGCGATGAACTGGGACTGGGATAAACTCCAAGACAAACGGAAAAGGAACGGCCCTCCGAACGGGGGCCCGGATCTCGCGCAAATCAACGAACAGTTGAACAAATTGAAGAATATCAAGCTGCCTGGTGGCGGCAAGGTTATTTTCTTGGTTGTTCTCCTGCTCTGGCTTGCATCCGGGATCTACATCGTCAATCCCGACGAACTCGGTGTAGTGCAACGCTTTGGAGCCTTTCACCGAATAACGGAACCGGGGCCTCACTTTCGCATCCCCTATCCATTCGAGTCCGTGAAGACTCCCAAGGTGACCCAAGTCCGGCGATTTGAAATCGGCTACCGGACGATCGGACAGCCTACGGCCGCGGGGGGGGAACCGCAGTACAGGATAGTACCTGAAGAATCGCACATGCTTACCGGTGACGAAAACATCGTTGATGTGCAATTCATCGTCCAGTACCAACTGAAGGATCCCGTCAAGTACTTGTTCAACATCCAGATGCCGGACGCTTCCGTGAAAAGCGCCGCTGAAACGGCCATGCGCGAAGTCATCGGCTACAACATGCTGGATGCGGCCTTGACCGATGGCAAACCGGCCATTCAGGATGAAACCCGTGCCTTGATGCAAATGATCATGGATCGTTACGAATCCGGAATCCAAATCCTGGCGGTACAATTGCAGGACGTGCAGCCGCCGGAACCGGTTATTGACTCGTTTCGAGACGTGGTTCGAGCCAGGGAAGACGCGGTTCGCATCCAGAACCAGGCCGAGGCCTACCGCAACGACATCGTGCCCCGGGCTCGCGGTGAAGCCGCGATCATCCTGAACCAGGCCGAGGCGCACAAGGAAGCCATCGTCCGCAGGGCCGAGGGTGAAGCGCAACGCTTCCTCTCCATACTGGCGGAATACAATCAGGCTCCGGATGTCACCAGAACGCGGATGTACATCGAAACCATGGAGGAGATTCTGAGCAATCCCGAACTGACGAAAACATTTCTCTCGGATCAGGCCTTGAGTCAGGTTCTTCCCTATCTGCCCCTGGACAGAATCGCTCCACGCACCAGAAATCCTGAACCCGCTGATGCGGGTCGACAGGCCGGTCAACCCGCGGTATCCACAGGGGCCTCCGCCCCCACGGGCTCCCCCGCGGTTCGAGGAGGGCGCGCACAATGAAGACGCCCCGCTTGACGCTTCCAGTATTCCTGGTTGCCGCTTTCCTCCTTTTCATTCTGGTAACGCAGAGCGCTTATATTGTTGATGAAACGGAACGAGGCATCGTTCTCCAGCTGGGTAGACCAGTGGGAGAGACAAAGGGACCCGGGCTGCATTTCAAGCTGCCCTTCATCCAAAACGTTCTGTATTTTGACGCCCGAATCCTGGACTACGATTCCCGCCCCGCGGAAATTCTGACCAGGGACAAAAAGAACATGATGGTGGACAACTACTCCAAGTGGCGCATCGTTGATCCCTTGCGGTTCTACACCACGTTGCGCACCCTACCCATGGGGCAGGCCCGCCTGGACGACATCATCTATGCCGAGTTGCGAGTCTTGCTTGGTCGGCACACCCTGACTGAAGTCGTGACCACCAAGCGGTCGCAGATCATGGAAGAGTTGACGCTCAAAAGCAATGAACTGGTCCAGGAGTACGGCATCGAGGTCATCGACGTTCGTATCAAGCGCACCGACCTGCCCGCGGAAACACAGCGCGCCGTATTCAACAGGATGATTGCCGAACGTGAGCGGGAGGCCAAGACCTACCGCGCCGAGGGTGAAGAAACCGCCGCCAACATCCGTTCTCAAGCTGATCGTGAAAGGGTCATCCTGCTGGCGCAAGCCACGCGGACGGCGCAGCACCTGCGCGGTGAAGGCGATGCGGAAGCCGTGAAAATATTCGGTGAAGCCTTGAACCGTAACCCTGATTTCTACGAGTACATGCGGACTCTGGAAGCATACAAGAAGACCTTTCACGGCAACACTCAGATCATCCTTACTCCCTCCAGCCCATTCCTGAGGCTGTTGCAGGAACAATAACCTGTAAATCCGACATATTCGATTTACATATCGAGACAAGGCAGCGGAAGGCTACAAGTCCTCCGCTGCTTTTTTTTGCGGCGTAACTACTCACCAGCGGTCCGGCTTGTCTCGATTTTTCGGCCTCGCAACTCCCTCGTCGGCTTCGTAGCATCGAACCATTGCGTGAATAAACAGCATTTGGCGCTTCAAGCGCCCGGCAATGGTTCGATGAACGAATCCTGACTCAGTCAGACAGGCGATGCCAAGAAATCGAGACAAGCCGGACCACTTCATACCATGCAATCAATAGTTACTTTGCGGCTGCCGATACGTTATCAGCGGTTGCCGCAGGCAATGCTTCTGCTTTCCCAATTTCGCCTCGTCGCTCAGATCCGGCAATGGCAACATCTTGATGTTGGGAACGAAACTGTCGCATCATCAGCCGGACATGTCAGTGGATCATTCATCCTGGAGAACTTTAGTGGAAACTACGATCAAAAAACTCTGCATCGCCATGGTCGGTCTTCCGGCTCGAGGCAAGTCGACCATCGCCTTACGGCTCAAGGAAAGTCTGGAAGCGGAAAATTTTACCGTTTCGATATTCAACAACGGCGAGGTCCGGAGAAGCATGCTCTCGGCCAACACGGCTCATGCAGACTTCTTCAGCCCGGAAAATCATGAAGGCGTAGAAATTCGAGAACAGATCGCCCGCCAGAATATGCAAGCGGCAGTGGATTTCCTTGCCTCGGGAGGAGACATTGCTCTTCTCGACGCCACTAACATCACCCGGGCCCGGCGGATGTCCATCTGCAGCGGCATGAGCCCCATTCCTGTGCTGTTCATCGAGTGCATCAACGAAGACAAGACATTGCTGGCCACCAGCATTGCTCACAAGACCAAAATTTCCGAATTCGGGCACATGACCTTTCCGGAGGCTCTGCAAAATTTTGAAAAGCGGATTCAGTTGTATGAAAGCCAATATGAGACGCTACGCTCCGAGGACAATTTCGTCATCCTCAACTCTCTTCAAAATCGAGTGGTGCGGGAAAAGGTAACGGATGACATTCCCCACTATCCCCGCATCCGCGACATCCTCGTTTCCGACATGATTCCCAATCTTTACCTTGTCCGCCATGGAGAAACGTATTTTAACCGGGAACGCCGGATCGGCGGAGACTCCAGACTGACTGAAAAGGGGCTGCATCAGGCGGAACAACTTGCGAAACATTTTCAGAACGTTCAGGTCCCGTTCATCTTCACCAGCACAAAAACCAGAACCATTCAAATGGCCGAGATTATCGCAGCCTGCCAGGAAAAATCCGTCCATGTCCCCTTGAAGGAACTGGATGAAATCGATGCCGGCATCTGCGAGTCCATGACCTACGATGAAATCCGGAAACAGCATCCGCAGATCCATGTAGCCCGCAGCATGGACAAGTACCGCTACATCTATCCTGAAGGCGAAGGATACATCACTCTTCAGCCCCGCATCCAGCTGGGAATCAAGAAGGCCCTGTACCTCAGCGGCAATGCCGAGAACATCATTATCATCGGTCACCAGGCCGTGAACCGAATGATCCTGTCCTATTTTCTCTTCCGCCGGATGGAGGACGTGCCCTACATCTACATCCCCCAGGACAAGTATTTCCACATCGTATCCACGCAGACCAAGAAACTCTTTGAATTGAAGAAATTCTAGTCAAAGAATACCCGTACCCGAGGATAGGCAGCTACGGAATGAACGTCTGTTGCCGTAATTAGGGCAGATATCGCTCCACCGGAGCCAGGGCGTCCGTGAGCAAGGGGAGGTCGCGCGGGATTGGATGTGTCCAGCGGCTGGCGATTATATCCGAAAGTCCGTTATTGTCGTTCAACGCAGGGGTTGTCGTGTCCGGGATCTTCCGGGCCGCAAGGACGATATTCTGGACCAAGGCGTCATTGTCCGGCTCAGTGACGGGATAGACGTTCACCTGGACGAAAACGCTTTCCATGGTGGCCAGAAGAGCCCTCAGAAAACGTCCCTGGTCACCGGAAACAGCGGATATCAGATTGACCAGCACCACGCCGTTATCGTCCATATTTGCGGCGATACGCTGCATGGCCTGGCGTGTGGTGAGTTGATATGGGATGGAGTAATGGGAGTTGAAGGCATCCAGGATGATCACATCGTAGGGCTGGTGAACCTGATTGAGGTACCGACGGGCATCAAGATGATGGACGGCCACACGGTCATCGGGCGAAAAATGAAAGTATGATTTTGCCAACGCGGTAAAGGCAGGATCGATCTCCACCACGTCCAGTTCCAGATCCGGCCGGGTCTGCATCAGGAATTTCGGGAAGGAGTATCCTCCTCCGCCAACCATCAAGACACGGCGAAAGGCTGGGACATAGACCTCGGCCAGTCGGAAAAAACGGGTATAGGGCAAGGTCAGTTCAAACGGATCATCCAGATACATGGCTGACTGCAACCATCCCGGCCCGGTGGACATCACCTGCAGTTGTCTTCCGGTGGATTCTTCCACGGCCCGGGCCACAATGATGCGGTTGTAAGTCGTGTCCATGTCGATGAAGCCGCGCTCCGCGAGGGCCTGTCTGTGCTGGACGTGGAGCATGGCTCCCAGAACCACCAGGACCAGAAACGCGGATTTCACCGCAAGCCCGGATCGGGGGGCCAGAGCCATGGCCAGCAGGGTCATCACCCCGCCGAGAAACAGCAGGATGGACAGGCTGCCGAAAAACGAGAGCAGCACAAACCCGGCCATGAACGTCCCCACGATGCTGCCGATGGTGGACAGGGCGTACATGCGACCGACAACGGCACCGGACTGTTCAAGGGAAGCAAGTTTCATCTTGACGGCAAAGGGAGCGATCATGCCTAAAAGAATGCTGGCCGGCGCGAAAAGAATCACGGTTCCCAGCAGCACCCCAAGGTGAAGATTGGATACATGGGCCTGGAGCAGCCGGAGAATGGGCGCCTGAATGAGCGCGATCAGCGCGATCAGCGCGCCGGCTGAAAAGACGATCCAGGCCAGTCTCGACATGGACGGATTGCGATCGGCCAAACGTCCGCCCCACCAGTATCCGAGACTGAGGGCAGCCAGAACAACTCCGATCAGGCCGGTCCAGACCACGAGAGAAGTGCCAAGAAATGGGGCCATGATCCGTGATCCGGTCAATTCCAGGATCATGACCACGGCCCCGCAGATAAAAACTGTTATTTCCAGCATCAAGCAAACTCAACAATATGTAGACGTTTATTTTCCAAAGGGACACTTGGGAAAGGAACAGGTCCGGCATTGCATGCATAAGGAGCCGGCTCCCATGCGGGCCAGTTCCCGCCGGGTGACCGTCCGTCCGGCCAGGAGACGAGGCAGGAACAGATCCAGGCTGGTGGTCTTGAAAAACAAGGCGCACGCCGGAACGCCCAGCACCTGAACCTGGCCGATTCGGGCGAAAAGGGTCATGGTACCCGGCAGGATCGGCGTACCGTACAGCAGATCCTCGGCTCCGGCCTCCAGAAGAGCCTGTCTGGTCACGTCATCCGGATCCACGGACAAGCCTGCGGTGGTGACCAGCAAATCGACCCCAAGATCCAACAGTTCCCGGACGGCAGCGGCAATGTCGCTCCGGCTGTCCGGGACGATTTTGGCACCCAGCACATCGCTGCCCAGAGCCTGCACCTTGGAACTGACGATGGGGATGAACTTGTCCTCCACCAGCCCCTGAAAAACCTCGGTGCCGGTGACCAGTATCCCGACCTGTGCCTTGCGCAGGGGCAGGATGGAAAAAAGCGGCCCCTGCTCCAGGATGCTCATGGCCCGCAGGTAATGCTGTTTGGAAATGTAGAGCGGAACGGCCCTGGTTCCGGCCACGGCCATGCCCTGCTTAACCAGCACCGCGTCGTGGCGTGAAGCGCACATCACGTCCGGAACAAGATTGAAGGCTTCCAGGAGATCCGTGCCCACGCTCAACAGACCGTCCCGGGCGGCCAGGAGATCCACCTTGCCTTCTCGGGGGGGGAGACGCAGTTCAACACCCTCCCCGGCCATGGCCCGGGCAAAGGATTCAGCGGCCTGGTTTTCATGCACCCAATCCGGGGCATCCTCTCGCTCCACCCCTTCCTGGTCCTGCACATAAACGTGCATGCGCCCCATTTGCTGCAACCGGCAGATGTCCCCAACAGTGATTTCCTGGCCGTGGACAAACACGGCGTCCTTGCTCTTGCCCGGTTCGATCCGGGTCATGTCGTGCAGGGCCTTGCGACCCACCGCCTGGTCCACGGGCACCGCCCGGAGGGGAGGCGAAGCAATGGTCGATACGTTTCCCACATAAGGCGCTTCACCCTGGCAGGCCCGGCAAATACGTCCATCCAACTGGGGATAGGCTTCCCCGCAGACCGGACAGACCACGATTCCACCCCGACCCCGGCGTTGCAGCAAATGCGCAGCTATCTGCACGTTCTCCAGGCTGCATACGCTCGCTCCAGCGGCCTTGATCTCTTCAAACAGTGCCACGCTGTCCTGTTCCTTCTTGGGCTTGAGCTTCATGTACCATATCTTCATGGCCGGCCAGGATTCGACTTTTCGGGAATCAAGAAAAATTCGGACACCGTTGCCGGCATACTTGTCGTAAAGCGTCAGGGCGTACCGACCAAGATTGATGATTCGCAGCCAGCCGTTGCCGATGGTGCAGGGCGTGAGCAACTGAACGGCGTCCGGCAAACAGTGGGTGGTTTCGGAAATGGCGTCGAAAAGCGTTTCTTCGGGCAGATGCCGTCTGGCCTCCTCGACCATGAAACCGCCAAGAACCAAGCCCGGGGCAGCGGATCCGTGAAAGTCGCGAACCATCAAAAGAAAATCGTCAAAGGACCTTTTACCAACTTGGACATTTGGGGATTCATTTTGCATGCAGTCACCTTGCCGAATTGGATTGTGGTGGAGAGGATCGTTTGACGGTAAAAGGCAGTACCGGCCAGGGAAAATGATCCTGGGCCTGGTCGAGAGCAAAACGCTCCACCTTGTCGTACCATTCCATAAAACCGCGAGCCAAATTTTCCCCGGCTTCCGTCAAAACATATCCTTTGCCGTTTTTGCGAACCAGTTCCTCGCCCAGGTACTCCTGGGCCTGCCTGACTTTACCCCATGCAGCCCGGTAGGAAATGCCCAGTTCCTCCGCGGCCTTGCGCAAGGAGCCGCTTTCCCTGATCTTGATCAAAAGCATGGCCCGGCCAAGGCCGATCAAGGTTCCCTGGTCATTCTCCAGCCAAATGTGCAATCGCATGGAGGGAGGTGGTAAATTGTTCATGGCGGAACGTTATGCTAAAACAAACATAACAGCAAGCGGGTAGCTTTCAAAAGATGCAAAAACAATGATCTTTCCGCCCAATATCCTCAACACACCCGGACCGGTTCGGAACCGTGTTGCCCGCGAGTTAGATCTTCACCATCGTAAAGCTGACGGCATACCGCTTCGTCTTCCCGAATAGCAATGCGATCCGGCCTGATTCCTGTGGTTCGAGATCCAAGCCCAGATCCTGCGGACGATACACGGCCCGGGCCTTGATCAGCTTGCGCAGCGTTGTTTCGACGGATCCTTCCCGGCGGTGGATGTACAAGCGCAGATCAGGACGCAACTCGCCTTCGATGGTTCGAGACTTGTCCCGGACTGACAAGTTAGCCCTGGGCCCGAAGATCCCGGATACCTCAAACTTGAAAAGGCGTTCCAGTACCCGACAAATGCCGTCATTCGGGTTCTCTCCCGCATACAGGTTCCACAGAAAACGACCGATCCCGTAGGAATCGTTCCACCAGACTCCGTTGCGGTTCAGGACATGGACTCCGGAGGGAATCAGTCTGTGCGCGCCAAGGCCGAGATCATCGGTCAGGATGTCGAAACTGATCTGCCGGCAGCCCAGGTAATAGCGAGACTGTTGCACCAGCAGCGCGGAATTTCTGGGTGTCAGCAGCTTCAGGGCCATCCTGTCGCGGGGTTGAAGCGGAAGGCCGCGGGTTCGCTCCACGGTCTCGATGACGTCCAAGGCACAGGATGTGATCAGTTGTTGATCTCGAACAATACGCAGGGAATCGTGGTCTTTGCGCCCGCGGCGACGGGAGTCGTTCATAGCTTGATTGAACGAATCATTCCGGCGCAATGGGCGCAAGAGATTGAAGTTTCTGAAGCGGTTGGACAATCATGGTTGAACAGGTTTGCATTCTTGATTGGTTGCATATAAGAAATAGCCGTTTTCCATACCACTTCTCCATCCCGCACACAATAATCCGTCATCCGTTCATCGCGCCGTGGGAACCACGGCTTAAAGAAAGACGTTGATTTGATTGCAAATGTTCTTGCAAGAGAGACTGTCGGCAGTGAGAAATGGATATGACAAAAAATTGGTAACCTACTCAAATCGATGTCCGTATTACCTCTGCTCTCTTCCCTCCATCGGCCCATATTCGTCCTGCCGGAGGTTGAAACAAAGCTTGCGCTTTTAGGATGATACCATGTCAGCACAAATTTTACTGGTCGAGGATGATCATCTCAACAGATTTGCTCTCAAGATGCTCCTGGAAAAAAATGGCTACATTGTCCATGAAGCCGAAGACGGCAAACAGGCTTTGGCCCTGATGGAATCGCAGACCATCGACTGCGTGCTGATGGACATCCAACTGCCCGTGATGAACGGAGTGGAATCCACCGAAATCATCCGTGCCCATGACGGAACCCTCTACAACCCGAATGTGCCCATAATCGCCATAACGGCTTATGCCATGCCTGGAGATCGGGAAAAATTCCTGAAAGCCGGAATGAACGATTATTTGGCCAAACCGGTCTCCATTCAGGAAGTGGAACAGGCGATGCAAAATCTGCTGCAAACATGATCCAGATCCAAATAAACATAAAATCTTAGTAACTACTCACCTGAGGTCCGGCTTGTCCGGGTCCGGCTCCCTCTCCCAATCGCCGGCTTCGCGTTCCGGCGAGGATTTTTTGTTGCGCTCGCGGCGATTCACGAAAAAGGAACTGCCGGAAATGCTTTTGGCCATTGATTTTACTTCGGCGCACATGCTGGCGACCTCGAGATGATGCTTGAACACGCCGAGCTGTAACTCCACCACCCCCAGGCTGATGCTCATCAGGGGAAATGACCGCAGGTTCCCCGTGCGATCCTCTACCATGATTTCCGCCTTTTCCAGGTCATGGGTGTCATAGAAGCTCCTGATGCCGTGATCGAACTCACGTATTAACAGCCTGACCGCATCCAGCGTACAGTGTGATGGGGCGATGAAGACAAAATCGTCTCCTCCCACATGGCCGACCATCTGCCCCTTGCCGCAAATCTCTTCCACCACCGTGACAAGCTTATTGGCTGTGAACCGCAGAACCTGATCCCCGGCCGCAAAACCGTACTTGTCGTTGAACGCCTTGAAATTGTCGATGTCCACATAGACCACGCTCACTTCCTGACTACTCCTCAACGCATCGCGGATCGCCCTGAGGATGGTGTTGTTTCCAGGCAACTGGGTCAGAGGGTTTGCATCCAGGGCCAGTTGACGCAATCGCTCCAGTTCCAGAAGCACGTCGTGCAACCGAATGTGCGTCTGCACGCGAGCCAGGATTTCCGCCTCGTTGAAGGGCTTGGTGATATAGTCAACGGCTCCGGCGGAGAAGCCGCCGACAATATCTTCGGAGGAATTCTTGGCCGTGATGAAGACAATGGGCGTGGCCGCGAACCTGCCACTCTGCTTGATCCTGCGGCACAGTTCCAATCCGTCCATGCCGGGCATCATGACGTCCAGCAAAAAAATGTCCGGCGTTTCTTCCTCTATGATTTCCAAAACTTCGGCGCCGTTCTCGGCAACCAGGACCACGTAACCGGATTTGGAGAGAATAGTGTATAAAAGCTGCAGGTTGCTTGGCGAATCATCGGCAATCAAGACCGTCTTCATGCTCATTGCTTTTCCTCTATTCGACTCAGAAATGCATGTGTCTTGCGCAAGGCGGACAAGTTCATGTTCTCGGCATGGCCGCGCAAGATCCGGGCATAAATCGCGGCATCCGATCGTCCCTCGCGATTGAAAAACGATTCCAGTTCCGCGCTGACTGACTCGATGCGGCGCACATTCCGGGATTTCAGGGCGCTTTGCAGGGCGGTCATGGACACCGCAATCTCTTCTCCAGCCTGATTCCTGACCGCCTCGACAAAGGCGTGCATGGCCTTTTCCTCGGGAACGAGATCCTGGCCGTCCTCCCTGAGCTGCTTCTCGGCATGCTCTGGAAACATGTCCGCGACCAGCGCTTCGGACCTCGCATGCAAAGCCTTGGCTCCGGCCCAGTCGCCCTGTCCCAGGACTGCTTCCATGTCCTCGGCCAAGGCGCGCACTTCCTCCAGACGCAGATTGGCCGCACTGCCTTTCAGGGTATGGGCGCACATCAGGGCTTTTTCCGCATCACGAACATCCACCGCGATTTTCAATTGATCCAACAGAGCCGGAGTATGTTTCCCGAAAATATCCATGGCCCTATTATGGATCGTGGAAGACAAGTCTGGCGACGGGTCTGTTCGGGACCGCTCCGCCCCGGCGTCCTCCGGCGCTTTCGGCAACGAGGCGGAAAGATATTTTTCAAGAACACTGTACAGATCATCGGTCTTGACCGGCTTGGCCAGATAGTCGTCCATCCCGGCGGCCAGGCACTTATCCTTGTCCGTGGCCATGGCGTGAGCGGTCATGGCTACGATGGGAGTCCGGCGGCTTCCGGACTCCAGGGATCGAATTCTTCTGGTCGCCTCAAACCCATCCAATTTCGGCATCTGGCAATCCATGAAAACAATATCGTACTGCTTGTCCCACACCGCCTGCACGGCCTTCAACCCATCTTCGGCCAGATCCACGGCAAGGCCGAATTCGCGCAACAGGCCGGATGCAACTTCCTGATTCACCGGATTGTCCTCCACCAGCAGCACCGTGCCGGACAGCCTGTGTTGTCCGTGGTCACGCTTGGCCTGGGCAGCCCTGGCTTCGACAATGCGGTGCCTCGTGATCAGGGAAGCGCCTTCTGGCTGATCGTGGCCGGCCAACAGAACCAGAGTGTCGTAAAGATGCGATTGCAGAACCGGCTTGATCAGGTAGGCGGCAAAACCGATCTGTTCCATCCGTTTGGCGTCCCCTCGCTGGCCCATGGAGCTGAGCAGAATCAGTTTGGTTCCGGCCAGCTCCGGGTCGGCCTTGATCCGCCCTGCCAGATCCGCGCCGTCCATTCCCGGCATATGATAATCCAGGATGGCAATATGAAACGATCTTTCCTTCCGGATGCCCCGGCGCAGGAGTTCCAGGGCATTCTCGCCGGAAGTGGTGGTTGCGCAGGCAATTCCCCAGCCGGCAAGAAGCTCTTCGAGGATTTCCAGATTCACGGCGTTGTCGTCCACGACCAGAGCCCGCAGGGTATCCATGTTCACGTTGGTGGGGATTTCGTCGATTTCCTGTTCCGCCTGGGGCATATCCAGAGTCACCGTAAAGGTCGATCCCTGTCCCTGCCTGCTTTGGACCTGGATGGTTCCGTTCATCAATTCGACGATCTGCCGGGTGATGGACAGCCCTAGACCCGTTCCGCCGTACTTGCGCGTGGTGGACTGATCACCCTGGGTGAAGGATTCGAAGATCCGGCGGGTCATTTGGGAATCTATCCCGATACCGGTGTCCTCCACAGTGATCCGCAGCTGATAGCTCCCCGGACTCGATTCCATGCAATCCACTCCCAGATAGACGTGGCCTTGCGCGGTGAACTTGATGGCATTGCCCAGCAGATTGGTGAGCACCTGGCGGATCCGTCCCGGATCACCGACATATTTGTCCGGGCAGGAAGGAGGATAACGAACAATGAACTCCAGGTTCTTCTCCTCGGCCCTGGCTGCCAGCAGATGGGCCATTTCTTCGATGATTACGCGAAGATTGAAGGGAATGGATTCCAGTGAAAGCTTGCCGGCCTCGAGCTTGGAAAAGTCAAGAATGTCATTGATGATTCCCAGCAGGGCTTCCGCTGATTTTTTAGCCGTCTGGGTAAAGTGGCGTTGCTGATCGGTCAGTTCGGTCCTGGAAAGCAGTTCGGTCATGCCCACCACGCCGTTCATGGGTGTCCGGATTTCATGGCTCATATTGGCCACGAATTCGCTCTTGGCCCTGTTGGCCGCCTCGGCCGCCTCCTTGGCCTGGAGCAGTTCCGTCTCAGCTTTCAAACGTTCATTCATTTCCGCACGCAACTTGTCCACGGCGGCGTGCAGTTCGCTTGTCCGCTCCTTGACACGTCGGTCAAGGACGAGATGGGCATGCTTCAAGGCCCTTTGCGCCCTTTTCGCGGCCGTAATATTCCGGACAAGTATAATGAAAAAGCATTCATCGTTCACCCGTAATGTCGTTGTGACCAACTCGATGTCCATTTTTTTTCCATCATGTTTCTGGATCATCGCCTGAAAACGCATTTTTTGTTCCGGGCCATGGACGCCCCCGTCAAGGGAGCCTGAATTGGATTCAAACTCCTGAGCACGAATCATTCGCATCATGGAGTGAATGTGGTCCCCCACTTCGTCCCCGAACAGTTCCGAGATGCTTTTCGTCGCGAATTCTGTTTCGGAAAGTCCCAGCATCTCGCGGGCCGCGGGATTGAACTGCTGCAGATTGCCATGCAGATCGTAGACGACCATGCCGTTGGCCATGTTCATGTAGATGGCGTTGAAAAAAATCAGGTTCTCCTGGATTTCCCGGGTGGCTTTTCGAATCCGCCCGCGCAGCCCGGAAATCATCTCCTCGAGCTGGCGGGCCATATGCTGCATGGTCATGGCCAGATCTCCGATCTCATCTTTGGACCGGATATGCAGCGGCGCGTCGAAATCATGATCCGCCACTCGTTTGGCATACTCCGTGAGCTGTGTCAGAGGGTAAGAAATGCGGATCATCATCACATAGGCCACACTGATGCCCACGAGAAAAAAAAGGATGAATATGCCGTGCTGCAAGAGCACTTCCCTCCAGATGAAGGCGGTGATGCTGTCCAGGTCCATGCCCACATGCACGTCGCCGGCAAGACCTCCCAGAATGGGATGGGAAATGTCCAGCACCCTGCCCATGGACGACAGGGACACCTTCTGGACGATGACGTCGTGGTGCAGCGTCCCGTCCGTGAAGGAGGATTCGTACAGTCCCAGCAACTCCTCGGGAACCCTGGGCGTGAAGGTATGGGAGACCACGTCGCCGGAGCGGTCATAAACAAAAACGTAGGCCACGTTCTTGATTTCCAGGTACTGGTCGATCACCCCCTGCAGGGTGGCCGCATCGCGGCCCAGCAGCAATTCGGTGCTGGAATTGGCGATGCTCCGGGCGATGGCCACGGCCTTGCTTTCGTTTTCGAGCATCAATTGCCGGTACAGAGTCCAACCGGAATAGAAGGACGAACCCGTGGCCATGGCGCCGAAGACGAGCACCATGGCCAGCAATGCCTTGCGGAACAGTTTCGAAGATTTCATGGGCGCTCCTGCTGACTCAACTCGTTCCAATCCGTCAAGGGCACGAACCGCCCATCCCGGACAGTTGCATAATAGACAGTGTCCATCCCGTGGCGATGACCGGGACCAAGAACAATCGGCGTGCCGATGCCCAGATGGATGAGCAGCGCGTAATTCGCATCCGCCGGCGATTTTTCAAACAGCCGATCAAGAGGAATTTTTCGCACCATGTCCGTGAATACTTTTGCGTTCAGCATCCCTTCAAAACCGGCGAAACTGTATCGGCGCGGCGTATACGGATCAGGCATGAGCTGCACAGGCGGCTCGCATGAACAATTGTCCATGATCCAACGATACTCCATGACGCCCCACATGGAGTAATCCTCATAACTGGGCACCACCTGGGAATTGACCAGATTGTGCGTGTAACTGCCGCCGGTCAATTGTTCCTGTTCCAGCAGCAGGTCGAGCATGCTCTCGCTGCTCACAAAGGACACATTGGTTACCGGAACGTCCCAGCCCTGGTCGCGGGCGTCACGGATGAACGCGGCCGCCGCGCCGTAGGTGGCGATGCTGATCACCACTTCCGGATTCGCCTTGCGCAGGATGTCGACCTGCTCCTCCATGCTTTGCTCAAACTGGAACCCGCGTCGAAACGTGGCTTCCTCGACAATGTTCAGTGAATGCCGCTGCAGGACGTTGCGCAGGCCGTCCCAACCGCTGCGGCCGTAGGAGTCGGCCTGATACAGGATGGCAAATCGCGTCTTGCCCAGCTTGATGAATTCCAGAACCAGAGCCTCCACCTCCTGACTGTAGGAAGCCCGAAGATTGTAGACGAACTGTTCATAGGGCGGCCGGCGCTGCGGTTCGGCTCCGGTGACCGGAAAAAAGAGAGGAATATTCCGTGACTCATACACTTTGAGCAGCGGGAGGATGCGACTCACTGTCGGGGTGCCGACAAAACTGAACAGAACATCCACCTGATCCCGCTCCACCAGTCTAAGCGTATTTTCCAGGGTAATCGCCGGGTCATAGGCATCGTCATAAGCCAAAAACACCACGGGGCGTCCGTTGATTCCCCCCTGGCTGTTGACATGCTCGAAATAGGCCATGGCCCCCCGGTACACTTCAATGCCCAGCGCCCGGATCGGACCGCTGAACGCGCCGGACATGCCCACCCGGATCGGTTCTCCTCCCAGGCTCTGGACCGGCATAACCAGCAACAGGAAGCACAATCCCCAAAGGCCAAATCTGCATGCAACGGTCATCCCCGTCTCCCTTTGAATTGTTCATCGCTCCGCGTCTCTGGCTCCGGCACAGCAACGCGATCTGACACGATTCAGACTTCAGCTTATTTCCGGTGCAACACGACCTCCAGCACAATCACAACGCCGCCTCTGAACCTTGTCCGTCCAGACACGGACTCGACGTACGGAAAAAATCCGGGCAAAATGCGATTACTTGCTGAGCATATGATCCTGAATATCCAACGAAACGTAACGACTTGCCTCTTTGATGACAAAACTCGGAATGTTCCGGCTTGTCTCGATTTTTGGCATCGCTTGTCTGACTGAGCCAGGATTCGTTCATCGAACCATTGCCAAACGCCTGAAGCGCCAATTGATGTTCATTCGAGCAATGGTTCGATGTTACGAAGCCGGCGAAGGAGTTGCGAGGCCGAAAAATCGAGACAAGCCGGAACGCTGCTGAGACAACGAAACATGGACTCACAAAAACCTCTAAAGGAACAGAGATGGTCCCTCGCAACTCCCACCACGGCGTGATTTTCGACCTGGACGGCACATTGCTGAACACCCTTGAAGACCTGGCCGACTCCATGAACACTGTGCTGACCCGCGGCAACCTCCCCGCGCACCCGGTCTCCGCCTATCGCCGGTTCGTCGGGGACGGCGTGACCATGCTGGTGACGCGGGCCCTGCCTGAAGAACTTCGCGAGGAGTCGCATATTGCCCGGTTCGTGCGGGACATGCGAGCGGAATACGCGCGGCGTTGGGCCGATAAAACCAAGCCATACGCCGGGGTTTCGGAACTGATCCGCGAACTGGAGGCTCGGGACATTCCCATGACGATCCTCACCAACAAGCCGGAAGACGCCGCTTTGGCCATGGTGGCGCATTTTTTTCCCTCCACGAACTTTCGAACGGTCATGGGCGCGAAACCGGAAAGGCCGCGCAAACCGGACCCGACGGCAGCCCTGGAAATTGCCGCACACCTCGAGCTTGCCACGGACCGGATCCTTTTTCTCGGCGACTCGGATGCGGACATGCTGACGGCCCGCTCCGCCAAGATGACCGCTTTGGGAGCCGGCTGGGGCTTTCGAGGCCGGGAGGAGCTGCTTCGGTGCGGAGCGCAAAAGGTTCTGGAGAGTCCGCTGGAGATGCTGGACTGGCTGGGCGCGCAGCCCTGAAGCCCGGCATTTACTCTTTCGCCCTTCTATCCCCGCCCTTGCGTCGGCACTGGGCCTTCTCCATCTCCTCCTGCTGCAATGCCCTGCGCAGCACCTTGCCGACGAGGGTCTTGGGCAACTCCGTTCGGAATTCCACCCGCCTGGGAACCTTGTACTTGGCCAGCTTCTGGGAACAGAATTCAATTATTTCTGATTGTTCAATAGATTCCCCGTCCTTTGGTACAATATAAGCCTTGACGATTTCGCCCCGGGTCGGATGCGGAATACCGACAGCCACGGCCTCCTTGACCTTGGGATGTTGGTAAAGAACCTCGTCCACGTCTCGGGGATAGATGTTGTACCCGCCGGAAATGATCAGATCCTTTTTGCGGTCTACGATAAAAAAGAAGCCGTCCTCGTCCATGGTGGCGATGTCGCCCGTGTACAGCCAGGTGTTACGCACCGTGCAGGCGGTCTCATCCGGACAATTCCAGTAGCCGAGCATCACCTGCGGCCCGCGAACCACCAGTTCACCCATTTTGCCCGGCGGAACCGGCACGGCGCCGCCCTCCATGTCCACGATGGCCGCATCGGTACCCGGCGAAGGAATGCCGATGGAGCCCGGCTTGCGCTGGCCGTCCAGGGGATTGAGATGGGTCACGGGAGCGGCTTCCGTCAGGCCGTAGCCTTCGATGATCTCCGCACCGGTAATGCTTTCGAATTTGTTCATCACCTCCACGGGCAGAGGCGCGGAACCTGAGATGCAATAGTCGATGGAGGACAACTTGTACTGGGCCAGTTTCTTGTGCTGGATCATGGCCACGAAAATGGCCGGTACGGCGGGAAAGATGGTGGGCTTGTACTTCTGAATCGCCTTCAGCAGATCGTCCACCACAAGCCGGGGAAAAGGAATGATGGTGGCGGCCAGGGCCACGGAAAGATTCATGCACACGGTCAGGCCGAAGATGTGAAAGAACGGCAAAACCGCGAGCAGAGTATGCTGCTGGGTTTTCAATTTGGGCAGCATGGCCAGGCACTGCTGGACATCGGCGGTCAGGTTGTAGTGGGAGAGCATCACGCCCTTGGGCACGCCGGTGGTGCCGCCGGTATACTGAAGCATGGCCACATCATGGTGTGGATCGGAATATACATGGGAGTAGGTTTCCCGCCCCTGAACGATCTGTTTCCATTTGACGACGTTTTCATCGCCGTAGGGCACGTCCGTGCCGGTTCGCTGCTTCCAGGCCTTGACCTTGTAGAGCTGGCGTAAAGGAAACCCCAAGGCGTCGGCAATGCTGGTGACGACAATCTTGCGTAGTTGCACTTTTCTGCGCAGCCCTTCGATCTTCGACCAGAGCAAATCCAGGGTGACCATGAATTCGGCTCCGCTGTCCGCAAGCTGATCGTACAGCTCCTTTTCCATGTACAGCGGATTCATCATCACCAGCACTCCCCCGGCCTTGAGTACGGCGTAATAGGTGATCAAGGTCTGGGGTAGATTGGGCAGCAGGACCGCCACCCGCGCCCCGGGACGCAGTCCCATCGCACGCAGGTTCGCGGCCATGACTCCGGCCAGTCGATCAAACTCGCCGTAGGTCATGGACCAGTTCTGAAAAACCACGGCCTTGCGGTTCGGATCTTTCTGCGCCGCCTGACGCAACAATTCCGGAATCGCCATGACCGGCGGCTCGTAATTGGCTGAAGCCTGG
Source organism: Desulfonatronum thiosulfatophilum (assembly GCF_900104215.1). Lineage (NCBI taxonomy): Bacteria > Pseudomonadati > Thermodesulfobacteriota > Desulfovibrionia > Desulfovibrionales > Desulfonatronaceae > Desulfonatronum > Desulfonatronum thiosulfatophilum. The sequence continues at coordinate 78,772 of NZ_FMXO01000001.1, forward strand.
GAATCGTAATATTTGGTCCAGGGACGTGATACCTCGTTCATGATCAATCCTCATGTCAATTGGTTGTCCGCCGCACACCCGTTGTCGGAGCCGGAGGCAGCGCAGTGAGAGGTTCGTTTTTCTGGTATGAGTTGCCTTTTATCAGTACGGGATAAATTGTGTAGCCCTCGTAAGGATGTGTCGAACAGTTACTACAATCAGATTTATCTTGCGGACAAAAGGCTCCGGGGCCGGCTTTCGCCGAAGGCATTTGCGTAGAATTCTGCGAAAGAGAGGAACACTTTTCTCTTTACACAAGATGCATGTTCAAAATTCTGCAGGTTGCGCTTCCCCAGCGGCAAGAATGCCGCCATGATCACACCACTGAAAAAACACAGTTTGTTCCAACAGGCGACTAAAACAAAAACAGGTTCACTTCAACCTGTTTTTTCGAAACTCAACCATGAAATTACTGGGCCTTCTTCCGTGATGCCTGAATGAAGGAAACGGGTAATGTCTCATGATCTTCCTGATCCTGTTTCGGTAAAGGACATCGTTCATGAAAAAGGGCAAGTTGCTGTGTCAATGTCCGATTAACATTTATTCTGAAGCATGAACCTTCGGTTGTGACCGATTTGCGATGATTTGCCTTTGCCATCAGTCTCGAGTAAACGTTTCCAGTTCGGTTTGTCGCCGCAACACCGCACGTGAAGCCGAACGAGCAACGCATTGCACGGCACTTCCGCCTTTACCGGGACATTCAATCCATCATCCACACCCGCAACCCATCCGAGACATTTCAACATGCCCAAACGAACCGACCTCCGCCGCATCATGCTCATCGGCTCCGGCCCCATCGTCATTGGTCAGGGCTGCGAGTTCGACTATTCCGGAACCCAGGCCCTGAAAGCCTTGAAGGAAGAAGGCTATGAAGTCATCCTGGTCAATTCCAATCCGGCCACCATCATGACCGATCCCGAATTGGCCGATAAAACCTACATTGAGCCCATTGACCCCGACGTGGTCGCCAAAATCATTGCCCGGGAACGCCCGGACGCCCTGCTCCCCACTTTGGGCGGGCAGACCGGCCTGAACATCGCCGTGGCCCTGGCCGAATCCGGAGTTCTGGAGCAATACGGCGTGGAACTGATCGGCGCTTCTCTGCCGGCCATCAGCAAGGCCGAAAGCCGGGAGGAATTCCGGCAGGCCATGCTGAACATCGGCCTGCAGGTCCCGAAAAGCCTGATCGCCCGGAACATGGATCAGGTCCGTCAGGCCGCCAAGGAAATCGACTTTCCGATCATCATCCGCCCGGCATTCACCCTGGGCGGCACCGGAGGCGGAGTCGCCTACAACCAGGAGGACCTGGAATCCATGGCCGAACAGGGCTTGACCGCCAGCCTGAAAACCGAGGTCATGCTCGAGGAGTCCGTCCTGGGTTGGAAGGAATACGAAATGGAGGTGATGCGGGACAAGAACGACAATTCCGTGATCATCTGTTCCATCGAGAACCTGGACCCCATGGGCGTGCATACCGGCGATTCCATCACCGTGGCCCCGGCCCAGACCCTGACGGATGACGAATACCAGCGGATGCGCAACGCGTCCCTGGACGTCATGCGCGAAATCGGCGTGGAAACCGGCGGCTCCAATGTCCAGTTCGCGATCAACCCGGTCAACGGCGACATGGTGGTCATTGAAATGAACCCCCGGGTCTCCCGGTCCTCGGCCTTGGCCTCCAAGGCCACCGGATTTCCCATTGCCAAGATCGCCGCGAAACTGGCCGTGGGCTACACCCTGGACGAACTGCCCAACGACATCACCCGGGAAACCATGGCCTCCTTCGAACCGGCCATTGACTACTGCGTGATCAAGATTCCGCGCTTCACCTTTGAAAAATTTCCCGGTTCCCAGGACTACCTGACAACGTCCATGAAGAGCGTCGGGGAGACCATGGCCATCGGCCGGACCTTCAAGGAGGCCTTGCAAAAGGGCATGCGCTCCCTGGAAGTGGGGGTGACCGGTTTATGCTCGGATTTTTCCCAGCAGGTGCCGGACCAGGAAACCATTCTTGCCGGATTGCGTCTGCCCCATTCAAAACGCCTGTTCATCCTGCGCCAGGCTTTGGTGGCCGGACTGGGCGAGACCGAAATTCAGGAAGCCACGGGGATCGATCCCTGGTTTATCCGCCAGATTGCCGAAGTGGTTGCCTTTGAAAACGAGTTGAAGGCCTTTGCCCTCTCCGAGAGCCTGTCCGCGGCCAATCCCAAGATGCCGCACATTCTGCGCCAGGCCAAGGAGATGGGTTTTTCGGACGCCCAGCTTGCCGTAGCCTGGAAGCGTTCGGAAACCGACATCCGCAAGATGCGCCAGGAGCTGGACATCGTGCCCACGTACAAGCTGGTGGATACCTGTGCCGCGGAATTCGAGGCGTACACGCCGTACTACTACTCCACCTACGAGCAGGAAAGCGAATCTCGGGCCAGTGAGAAACGCAAGGTGATCATCCTGGGAGGCGGACCCAACCGCATCGGCCAGGGCATCGAGTTCGACTACTGCTGCTGCCACGCCTCCTACGCCCTGCGGGAAATGGGCGTGGAATCGATCATGGTCAATTCCAACCCGGAGACCGTGAGCACGGACTACGACACATCCGATCGTCTCTATTTCGAACCGCTGACTTTTGAAGATGTGATGAACATCGTTGAACAGGAGCAACCCGAGGGAGTCATCGTCCAGTTCGGAGGGCAAACCCCGCTGAACCTGGTGGTGCCCCTGATGCGGGCCGGGGTGAACATCCTGGGCACCAGCCCGGACAGCATCGACCGTGCCGAGGACCGGGAGCGTTTCCAGGCCATGCTCCGGAAACTGGACTTGCGTCAACCGGACAACGGCACGGCCATGACTCCGGATGAAGCCATCGTCATTGCCGGACGCATCGGCTACCCGGTCGTGGTCAGGCCTTCTTATGTTCTGGGAGGACGGGCCATGGAAATCGTCTTTGACGAAAACCAGCTGCGCTCGTACTTCACCGAAGCCGCCCAAGTCTGCCCCGGCCATCCGATCCTGATCGACAAGTTCCTGCAGCATGCCGTGGAGGTGGATGTGGATGCGCTCAGCGACGGTGAAGACACCTATGTCGCCGGCATCATGGAGCACATCGAGGAAGCCGGAATTCATTCCGGTGATTCGGCCTGCGTCCTGCCGCCCCACACTTTACCCAAAGAAATCATCGCCGAAATCCGCCGCCAGACCGCGGCTCTGGCCCGGGAACTGGGCGTAGTCGGACTGATGAACATCCAGTATGCCATCCAGGGCGGAACCATCTACATCCTCGAGGTCAATCCCCGCGCTTCACGCACCGTGCCCTTCGTGAGCAAAGCCACGGGTCTGCCCCTGGCCAAACTGGCCACCCGGGTCATGCTCGGTGCCCGCCTGCGGGATCTGAACATTCCCGAACAGCGCCCCCTCAATTATTTTTCCGTCAAGGAGTCCGTCTTCCCCTTCCGCCGCTTCCCCGGGGTGGACGTGCTGCTGGGGCCGGAGATGCGTTCCACCGGCGAGGTCATGGGCATTGACGAAAGCTTCGGCCTGGCCTTCATGAAAAGCCAGTTGGCCGCCGGGCAACGGCTGCCGGAATCCGGCACGGTGTTCATCTCCGTGAACGACGAAGACAAGGAAGAGATGCTGCCCGTGGCCCGTGTTTTTCAGGAGCTCGGCTTCCGCATTCTTGCCACCCGGGGCACCGCGGTCTATCTTCAAGACCAAGGATTGCACCCCGAACAGGTTTTCAAGGTCCACGAAGGCCGACCTCACGTTGTGGATCATATCAAGAACAAGGCCATCGACCTGGTGGTGAACACCTCCTCCGGCAAGAAAAAAACCATCCGCGACTCCTCATCGATCCGCCAGACCACCCTGCTCTACGGCATCCCGTACACCACCACCCTGGCCGGAGCCAGGGCCATGGCCCAGGCCCTCCAGGAACTCCGGGGCCGGGGGCTGGAAGTGAAGAGTCTGCAGGAGTATCATCGCGGTTGAGCACGGTTCGTTTTACTCATCCAAAAGGCATTTTATGAAACGAGAATATTGCGGACTTGTCGGCATTTCCGGTCATCCGGAAGCAGCCAGGATGGCCTATTTCGGCCTGTACGCGCTGCAGCACCGCGGTCAGGAAAGCGCGGGCATCGTGACTTGGGACGGAGCCAACCTCCGGGAACAACGGGGCATGGGACTGGTGGCCGACGTGTTCAACGAACGTCACCTGGGCAAGGAGCTCAAGGGCGACACGGCCATCGGCCACATTCGCTACTCCACCACCGGAGCCTCCCTGCTGCGCAACGCCCAGCCGTTCATGGTCCGTTTCGGGGACTTCCGGATAGCCATCGGCCACAACGGCAACCTGGTCAACGCTCAGGCTCTGCGCCGGGAACTGGAGGAGCAGGGGTCCATTTTCCAGACGACAATGGACAGCGAAGTCATCGTCCACCTGATCGCCCGGAACCTGAACGGCAAAGGCCTGGAAGAAGCAGTCGCCCTGGCCTGTTCCCGGATCAAAGGCGCCTTTTCGTTGATCATCCTGGCCAACAACAAGCTCATCGCCCTGCGCGATCCCCTGGGCTTTCGCCCCCTGTCCTTGGGCCGGATGGGCGACAGCTACGTCATTGCTTCCGAAACCTGCGCTTTTGACCTGCTTGAGGCCGAGCATCTGCGCTGCATCGATCCGGGGGAAATGGTCATCATCGAGGACCGCTGCCTGACTTCCAGGCGTTTTGCCGAACCCGCGCCGACCAAATCCTGCATTTTCGAGCTGGTCTACTTTGCACGGCCGGATTCCTTGGTCTTCGGCACGGAAGTCTATTCCGCACGCAAACAGATGGGCGAATTGCTGGCCCAGGAAGCCCCCGTGGACGGCGACTATATCATGCCCTTTCCGGATTCCGGAATGTACGCCGCCGTGGGCTATGCCCAGGCTTCCGGGTTGCCCTTTGAACTGGCCATGATCCGCAACCACTACATCGGCCGGACCTTTATCCAGCCTTCCCAGGACATGCGCGATTTTGGGGTGCGGGTCAAACTCAATCCCGTCAGATCGTTGATCAAGAACAAGCGCCTCGTGATCATCGAGGATTCCATTGTTCGGGGCACAACCATCCGCACCCGGGTCAAGAAGCTGCGTGAGCTGGGTGCCCGGGAAATTCACATGCGCGTCAGCTGTCCGCCCATCCGTCATCCCTGTTATTACGGCATCGATTTTTCCTCCAAGGGCGAACTGATTGCCGCGAACCATCCGGTGGGGGATATTGCCCGTTACATCGGCCTGGACAGCCTGCACTATCTGAGCATCGATGGCCTACTGCAGGCCACCGGCCGAGATGTCGGATATTGCCTGGCCTGTTTTGACGGGAATTATCCGGTTGCCGTGGACGGTTCCTGCTCCAAGATGTGTCTGGAAGACAAATGTTGCGGCTAGTCCGTAGGTGCCGATGATGGTCCGAGAAATTGATCAGCTTCCCGGACCGCTTTCTGAGCGGCAAGACTGGCTGGCCCTGGGACGCGAGGTTTTGGACGTCGAAATTTCCGGACTGACCGCTGTCCGCGACGAACTGGGGCAAGGCTTCCTGCACGCCCTGGAGGTCCTGGCCAACTGCTCCGGCAGAGTCGTGGTCATCGGCCTGGGCAAATCCGGCTTGGTGGGCCGCAAGATTGCCGCCACCCTGAGCAGCACGGGCACCCCGGCTTTTTTTCTGCATCCCGTGGAAGGGGCTCATGGCGATCTGGGCATGATCCGTCCGGAGGACGTGGCATTGGCCATTTCCAACAGCGGCGAGACCGATGAACTCAACGCCATTTTGCCCACGTTGCGCTCCCTGGGCGTGCGCATCGTGGGCCTGACCAGGAATGAACGCTCTTCTTTGGCCGTCTTGTGCGACATCGTGATCAAGGTGGCGGTTCCCAAGGAGGCCTGCCCTCTCGGTCTGGCTCCCACGGCCAGCACCACCGCGGCCTTGGCCGTGGGCGACGCGTTGGCCGTATGTCTGATCCACTGGAAACGCTTCGATGCCTGCGCCTTTCAACGCTGCCATCCGGGCGGCGCATTGGGACAACGCCTCCGCCTCTCCATTTGCGACGTCATGCATCGTGACATGCTGCCCGTGGTCCGCTCCGGCGCTTCCCTTGATCAGGCCCTGTCGGTCCTCAATGAGGGCGGTCTGGGAACCGTGGCCGTGGAGGACGAAGCCGGTCGACTCGCCGGCATTCTCACGGATGGCGATATCCGCCGTCTGGTCTGCCAGAATCGCCTGGATCCGGAACTGGCCGTGGAGGAGGTCATGACCAGGGCGCCGCGCAGCGCTGCCCCGGATCAGACCGCGGCATTGGCCCTGGACATCATGGAATCCGCGGCCATCACCGTGCTGCCGGTGGTTGACTCATCCGGAATGCTCCGCGGCATGGTCCATCTTCATGACCTCCTCGGCAAGGGAAGGGTAAAGTTTTCCGGGTGAAACATACTGCGCCGTGCTGGTTTGAATGAATGGGATGTCTTTAGGGGTGGCGATGGTGGTTGCTTGATGTTTTTCGGGGATGCGATTTCGATTGCGATTTATTGGAAAGAGATGGGATTTGTGAATCGCAAGGCAATGGACTGGAGCAGCTGATTCGGAGTGGGTTTGGCGGGTCGAACGGAAATTGGAATTTGCGCGGAATGCGCGCTTTTGCATCCGACATGTTGTCGGATTGATCCGGCCATGGAGGAATCGTGTTTTCCGGTCAGTCTCGAAGAGCAGGCACGCCTCGAGCCCCATGCTCTGCTCCTGGGTACTCCGGGGCATTCCCGGACATCCAATACCGACTTCTTTTTGCACGGGCTTTTCAGGCTGTTTCCCGGAGAACGCCAGCGCATCCAGGTCCTTTTCCCGGAAGGTGAAACACACCGTCGCTTGGCTTTGACTTCAGACGGAAGCTGCATATTTCTGGGAACGGAAGGTTGCATCCTTCCAAGAACGGACCGGCCCTTTTATTGCCGTCTCTATCCCTTCTGGTATATTAACGCCGGATTGTTCACGTTCTCCTCGCGCCAATGCCTGGCCGTGAACCGTGTTTCCTCAACCGCGGGGCTGTGCGCCCTGTTCAAGACCGATCCATCCGCTCTGCGCGCCCTGTACGACACGTTGCGTACCGCCTGGGGGCTGCCGACGGATGAACAGAGATACATTTCATGCGCAAAAAATTGCTCGTCATAGGAAGCGCATTCGTCGTTCTCCTGATGCTCACCGGAATCGGCGGACTTTTCGGACTCTATTTCTGGGCTGCCCGTGATCTGCCGAGCTTCAAGACAATCACGGACTATAATCCTTCACTCGTCACCACGGTTCTGGCCCAAGACGGGCAGGTTCTCGGGTACTTTTACAATGAGCGGCGGTTTCTCGTGGAATCTACGGATCTGCCCCTGCAGGTGACCCAGAGCTTCCTGGCCGCGGAGGACAGCAACTTTTATCACCATGAGGGAATCGACATCTCCGGAATCCTGCGCTCCCTGATCCGCAATATCCAAGCGCGGGGCATCGTTCAGGGGGGAAGCACGATCACCCAGCAGGTCATCAAGTCGTTGCTCCTCACCCCGGAGCGCAGCTATGAACGTAAGCTGAAGGAAGCCATCCTCGCCTACCGCCTGGAGCATTACCTGACCAAGGATGAGATCCTGACCATCTACCTGAATCAGATATTCTTCGGCGCCGGAGCGTACGGGATCGAAGCCGCGGCCAGGACCTACTTCAACAAGCACGCCGATGAATTGACCCTGGCCGAGGCGGCTTTGCTCGCCGGACTGCCCAAGGCCCCCTCCATGAACAATCCCCTGCGCAACGCCTCCGGGGCTCGCTCCAGACAGGTCTACGTCCTGGACCGCCTGTTCAGTCTGGGCTGGATTACCGCTGAGGAGCACCTGGCCGCCCTGGAACAGCCCATGGTCTTCGACACCGGAAGCGACCCTTCCTGGAGACAGGGCGCCTGGTATCTGGAGGAGGTCCGCCGGGAACTGATCGCCACCTTCGGAGAAGAAAAGGTCTATAACGGCGGGTTGAAGGTCCAGGCCGCAGTGGACTTGAACCACCAAACAGCCGCAGAAAACGCCCTGCGTAATGAACTGGTCGCCCTCGGAAAGCGACAAGGCTGGCAGGGTCCGATCCGCAATCTTGCCGGTCAGGATGCCGACTCTTTTCTGGAATCGCAGGCAATTTCCCCGGCGGCCTTGCTGGCCGGCGACTGGATCCGGGTTCTGGTCACGGACGTGCGCTCAGACGGGGCCTATGTTCGCTTCGGGCCGTATCACGGCTGGATCGATGTTCAGACCATGGGATGGGCCAGAACCCCTGATCCGTCCAAGGCACCTGAAGACGTTCCCCCTGTACGCGACGCGCAGCGCGTCCTGAACGTGGGCGACGTGGTCTGGGCCGCCCTGCGCCCGGACAAGGAAGAAAATCTGGACGATCTGTCCCTGGATATGGATGACACGGACGTTCCGGCGGCACTTCTGGGACGAAAGTGGGAGCTTTCCCTGGAGCAGGAACCCGTGGCGGAAGGCGCTCTCGCCTCCATTGATCCGCACACCGGCGACGTCCTGGCCCTTGTCGGCGGCTACAGTTTTCATCGTAGCCACTTCAACAGAGCCACCCAGGCCATGCGCCAGTCCGGTTCGACCTTCAAGCCCATCGTCTACTCCGCCGCCCTGGACAACGGCTTCACCGCGGCATCCATCCTGATGGACGCCCCCATTGTCTATACGGATGCCGCCACCCTGGACACCTGGAAGCCGGAGAATTTCGAAGGCCGATTTCACGGCCCGACCATGCTTCGCACGGCGCTGGTCAAGTCCAGGAACCTGGTCACCATTCGCGTGGCCCAGTCCGTGGGCATACACAAAATTATCGATCGGGCTCGGGAGTTGGGGCTTCATGGTGAATTTTCGCCGGACCTTGCGGTCAGCCTCGGCTCCGCCTCCGTCAGCCTGGTGAACATGTGCCAGGCCTTTTCCGCATTTGCCCGTGACGGTTCTACGGTAGCTCCGCGAACCATTCTGTCCGTCCATACAGCCTGGGGTGAACCACTACTGGAAAACGAAGTTCGAACCACGCCGGCCATATCTCCCCAGAATGCCTACATCATCACGGAGATGCTGCAGGAAGCCGTCCGAGACGGAACTGGTCGCCGCGCCCGGGCCCTGGGCCGACCCGTGGCCGGAAAGACCGGAACCACCAACAATCATCATGACGCCTGGTTTATCGGATACACTCCATACCTTCTGACCGGCGTTTATATCGGCTTTGATCAGCTGCAACCGCTGGGCAGGCTGGAAACCGGATCCCGCGCTGCCTTACCGGCATGGCTGGCCTACCGCCAGCAAGTCGAGGAAAACTATCCAGTGCAGAATTTCACTCCGCCTTCCGGTTTGACCATGGCCCGTATCGATCCGGATAGCGGCCTTATCGCCGGGCCGGATTGGAAGGGAACGAGCTTTCTTTTGCCGTTCATTTCAGGTACGCAGCCGCAACAGGTTGCCGTCACCATGATCGACGGCGCAAATAAAGGGCCGAGTACCGAGGAAGACCTTCTGCGGCAGGTATTTTAGCCGAAGCTGAACGACCTGCCCCTGATGCATGCCGGCCTGATGCCGCCCGACAAATCTCCAAGGAGCACGAACCATGAGCATTGAAATCGCCAAATCCTTCACAAGGGCGACATCGGAAGTACTGACCACGATGGCCATGATCACCCCCGTGCCCGGAAAGCCGTACGTCAAGAAGGACAGCATGGCGAAGGGCGATGTGACCGGAGTCATTGGTTTAACTGGAGACAAGATTGGAACCATCTCCGTAACCTTCACCCAGAAATGCGCATTGGCCGTAGTCAAAAACATGTTGGGCGACGACATTCAGGATGTCATCACGGATACGAAAGATGCCGTGGGCGAGATCACGAACATGATTTCCGGCAAGACAAGGCAGCTGCTGGCGGAATCCGGCCTGACCATCCTGTCCGCGACACCCACCGTGATCATGGGCAAGGGACACACCATCCATCACATCTCCTCAGAACCGATCATGGCCATCCCCTTCACCACGGAACATGGTGAATTCACAGTGGAATTCTGCTTTCAGTGATTGCTTTCCAAATATTGCGACTTTGCGGAACAGCCGTTCCTGGAACATGAGACGCTGAAGGGAAACGGTTTATCTTTTGTTCTAACCTGCCTGGTTTGAGATGCCTGCAGGGCTAGGTCGATGGAATACAGCAATCCTTTTTGTCTGAGCGGTTTCGTCAGATAGTTCACAGCCTGCATGCGGTGACTGGCGTCCTCGGTTTCCGTGGTTGGATACGCCGTCATGATGATCACCTGGGTTTTGAGATTGCGCTTCACGACCTCCCGCAGAATATCCATGCCGCAACCATCCTCGAGAATTATGTCGGCGAGGATGAGATCGAATTCCATCGCGTCCATTTCCGACAAGGCTTCGAGATACTTTTCCGCGGTGATCACATGATGACCCACCGCGGAAAGAAACCTTTGAAAACTGAAACGAATGGATTCTTCATCGTCAATGACGAGTATATTGGCCTGCATCTGGAACCTTCAGGAATGGGATGGATCGCTTTGCAATCGGGCGAGCTGTTGAGCACCTTGCAACAACCCATCGCTTTTCGAGCGCGATGAAGTGTTGTCTGACGGAGTAAACGCTTTGTCGCGGCATTCGTCCATACCACATCAAGATGCGTGCCATCCCCCTGCCGATGATTTCTCTCAGAAAAAAATCAAAATTATTTATTGAGTTACTGCTCTCGTCTCATGAAGGTTTATCCGGCATTCCAAATGCCGGCCGTGTTGCATGCAACAATATCGTTGCTTAAGTGTCAAAAATGCCTCGTAACACGTCACCAGGGCAATAACCTCCCCCGAAAACAGAATCCCTCTTTTTGGGCCTTGCAAGTTTTGCCGCTCCACGACGTTTTTATTCAGTACTTTGATTTCATGGCATGAAGTGGTCCGGCTTGTCTCGATTTTTCGGCATCGCCTGTCTGACTGAGTCAGGATTCGTTCATCGAACCATTGCCGGACGCTTGAAGCGCTAAAGGCTGTTTATTCTGGCAATGGTTCGATTACGAAGCCGACGAAGGAGTTGCGAGGCCGAAAAATCGAGACAAGCCGGGCAGCAGCTGAGTAGTTGCTTCGGAACAGACAAGTGAGGGATGAATCAATTTCAATCCAATCAAAGCAAGAAAAGGCAAGCCGGGTCTCGGCTAATGGGGCGCCGAAAGAGTCACAAGCTGAAAGAAACCGGCGTGAGGTTGTACTTTTTGATTTTTCGGTAAAGAGTCACACGGTCCACGCCCAGGAGACGGGCCGCCTTGGCCTTGTTCCAGGCGGTTTTATCCAAAGCCTCGAGGATGGCCTGGGAATCGAGTTCACGAAGCCTCGTGGAGGATTGTTTCTCGAATTTTGGGGCATTCATGAAATCTGACGGAAGGTGGTCAAAGGTGACAATGTTCTGGCTGCAGATGACAAAGGCATGCTCCAGGGTATGCTCGAACTCACGGACATTGCCCGGCCAGTGATATTCAAGGAAAGCGCTCAACACGTCCGAGGAAACCGCCTCGATGTTTTTCTTGAACAGCGCATTGAACTTGTTGCGAAAATGCTCAACCAACAGCGGAATGTCCTTTCGCCTTTCCCTCAAGGGCGGCAACCGGATCTCCACCACTTTCAGCCTGTAGTACAAATCCTCCCGCAGGTCTCCACGACTGACCCGTTCGGCGAGATTGCGGTGGGTGGCGGCGATCAGCCGGACATCCACCTTCGTGGGAGCCGAACTCCCGACTTGCTCGAACTCCTTGCCTTCAAGAACCCGCAACAGCTTTAACTGAACTTTTGGTGAAAGATCTCCGATTTCATCGAAAAAGATGGTTCCGCCGTCGGCCCTGTGCAGGCGCCCCGGATAGTCCCGGATGGCCCCCGTGAAAGCGCCCTTGACATGGCCGAACAGTTCGCTTTCCAGGAGTTCCTCCGGAACCGCGGAACAGTTCACCTTGACCAGGGGCTTATGGCTTCTGTCTCCGGCAAGGTGCAGAGCCTCGGCCACCAGTTCCTTTCCCGTTCCGCTTTCACCGGTGATGAGCACCGTGGTCTGCACCCCGGCCAGAGCCTTGATGAGGGAATAGACCTTTTGCATGGGCTCACTCACGCCAACGATGCGGTGGAACTTGCGGTGCTCCTTGAGTTCGCTTTCCAGGGCGGCCATTTGCGTGTCGTCTCGGAGGGACATGACAACCCCCGAGGCCATGTTCTGTTGATCCAGCAACGGATACATGCGCACACTGATGACCCTTGCCGGACGATTCGCTGGACGACATTCTATTCGATCCACAATCCTCGGCTCGCCAGTCCTGATCCCCTGCTCGATTATTTCTCTGCATCTGCCGGAGCAATTGCCGAACAATGCATCAAAGCGCTTGCCGATGTCGTCGCGCGTAAAACCGCACATGTACGAGGCCGCGTCATTGAGCTCAACCACGACCCCTTCCTTGTCAACAGTGACGATGGCATCCCTGACGCTCCGGAATATCGCTTCAAGGTTGGCCCGGTAGCGCTCCTTCTCCTCGCTCACGAGCTTGAATTTCAAGGCCGTTCGCGTCACATGCAGCAACGACTCCTGATTCACCGGCTTGGAGATATAATCGAACGCTCCCAGTCGGATGGATTCGGCGGCGGTTTCAAAACCGGGGTCTCCCGTGATCATGATCACCTGACAATTCAGTCCCAGGGCCTTGATCTCGCGCAACACGTCGATCCCCGTACCATCCTCCAGAATGATGTCCGCAAATACCACGTCGTATTCACCTTCCGTGAGACGAGCCAAGGCGTCGGCATGGTTTAAAGCTGTTGTCACCGCATAGCCGGCTGCGCCAAGGAACCGTTCAAATGTGAATCGAATGGACTCCTCATCGTCGATGACAAGAATTTTTGCGATCATCTTCTACCTCTTTGCTGAGTAGGATTGAATTGTTTTCACGGTATCTTTTCAGGAATATGTTGAGACGGATAAGGTCCGGCAATTTCTATCCGCTGATTCCGCAGATACGCAGAAGGGTTGCGTTTGAAACGATCAAATCTGCGGAATCCGCGGACACATAAATGCCGTGCTCAGTTCCAATTTCTTGCGCCTGTGCCGGTCAGGCAGTTATCCCACCGCCGGCAACTCGATAATCACTCGGGTAAATTCATCCTTTTCGCTTTCAAAGGTGAGCAAGCCGTCATGTTCGGAGATGATCCTCTGTGAGATGGTCAACCCCAGTCCTGTCCCCTTGCCGAAAGCCTTCGTGGAAAAAAAAGGCTTGGTGATAAAGGGAAGATCATGACCATTGATCCCGGATCCAAGATCGAAAAAAATAATGCGCACGTGCTGTCGACTGTTGATCAACACGTTCTCAATATTGATCTCGAGACGTTTTTCCTCATGTCTTTTGGGAAACTTCTCGTTTAAGGCATGACGGGCATTGTTGATGATATTGATGAAAACCTGCTGTAGCTGCTGAAAGTAGGCGTTCACAAGAGGAAGACCCTCTGCAATGTGAATCTTCAGATCAATCCCTTCCTTGCGAATCTGGGCCTGGGACAAAACAAGCGATTCCTCTAGAACGGTCTGGATGCGAACAGGTCGCTTGTCGTGGCGCCCGTGCCGCGAATAGGACAGCAGAGTTTTGACAATCCGGCCGACACGTTCCCCTTCCTTGACGATGCGTTCTCCGATGTCCTTCTCCAGGCTTTCCGGATTGCATTCGTTAATCAGGATTTGACCGTAGTTGATGATCCCGGTGATGGGATTGTTGATTTCATGTGCCACTCCGGCGGCCAATTCTCCAAGTGCCGCCAGGTGACTGGCCTGCAGCGCTTCGGCCTGCAGGGCCATTTTTTCCGTGACGTCGCTGACCCACAACAGGACGCTGTTGATGTTCCCGGCATCCCGGACAGGGAACGCCTTGACGTCCAAAACTGCTCCATCGAAGGAGACTACCGCGACCTCTACCTCACTCGTCTCGAAACATCGGGTCATCAGATCGTCTTCGGACGAACTGGAACTTTCAGACAGCAATTTGTCGCAATATTTGCGAACCGCCGCGGAACTTTCCTTGTCCAGGCCCGAATCCAGCACCCGATTGGTCCACAACACTTCCAAGCTGGGGGAGAAAAGAATCAATGTATCACTGACGGCATTCAGAAGTGCGTGAAATTCATGGGATAGCTTTCTGAATTTTTCTTCGCTCACCCGAAGTTTTGCCGTCCTTTCATCCACCATTCGTTCCAGATTCTCATGCACCTTGTTCAGTTTCTCTTCCGCCTTCTTCCGGGCGGTGATGTCCGTGGCCGAGGTTCTGCAAACCGCGGCGCCATTAACATCCGTTCCAGGAACACTGTCCAATTGTACATGGAGGAGTCGGCCGGCGCTTCCTTTGAGTCTTAGTTCGCATGATTGGCGTTTACCGGTTCGAAAAACCTGATCGTGATGCGATACAAAAATATCCCGGTCAGGCGCGAAGGCGTGACCCCACAAAAGACTGTGGATCAGATGACTTCTGGCTACTCCAAGCTGGTCGGCAAAAGTAAGATTGGACTCCAAAATATGACCAATTATGTCTGAAGTTACATAGCCGACCGGAGCAAAGTCATAAAGATCATTATATTTTTCCATCGCCTGATACAGTCGTTCCTGGGTCCGGCGAAGTTCGTCATTCTGCATTTCCAGCTCAATCTGGTGCACCTGCAGCTCATGAAGCAGATCCTGCCGGTCATGCAGTGATTCGTTTCCAACCGGTGACTGCTGAGACTCCTTGCTTTCTTCACCCTCTCGGGCCTTCAGGACACGATCAGGCTTTTCAAATTCGTCAGGCATAAGAACCCTCCGGTTTGGCCTTGGATTGATCCGGAACCTTTACTCCGCAAGAACCCGATTCGCCGAAGAAATCTCCGCGAATGGTCCGGCGCCACGAAGCGGCGATGAACCTTGCGATGGCTGAGATACCATGACTTAGCCTTACTTTTGCGAAACGCTCCGAATTCATCGCCGGAGAAATGTCTTGCTTTTCCAGATTCCAAGGCCTGCACTCGGCGAAAGTACGCAACAATTATGTTGCATGCAACACTTTCTTAGATACATTTACTTGGATCAGGCCACGCAAAACATCCTCAACAATCTGGAATGAAACGATTTATAATATCTCTTCATCTTGGGCATGGATGTTGCTCAAGATGTATTTGATCAGAAGCCATTCGGACTCACCGCACAGGATGTTTATGACAGGCGATGAAATTGAACAAGAAAAGTCAAAGGAGAAAAGCAATGAGAAAATCAATTGTACTCGTGATTCTACTGGCAAGCCTTTCCTTGATGCAGATCGGATGCGGGCGGTTTGCCGGCGGCGCGGCTACGGGAGGTGCAGTGGGCGTTCTTGGAACTGGGGCCGCCTACGAATACCAGACCAAACGCCAGATGGACCAGCTGGAGGAGGATCTGGCAGCGGGAAGAATCACCAAGGAAGAATATGATATCAGAAGGGATCAGATCTCAAGGGGATCCATCATCTACTGATTCTGATTGATCCATCCAAATTACTGCTGACCGGCGGCTCCATATGCGGTCCGGTGGGCATTTACGCAATGATAGACGTGAGTGATGCATACAAGGAGCATGCTGGGCAGCAGAACGGCTGAGGAATCATTTTTTAAAAAATCAAAAGAAATTACTCAGCAGCGTTCCGGCTTGTCTTGATTTATCGGCCTCGCAATTATTTCGCCGGCTTCGTAACATCGAACCATTGCCCGAATAACACCAGTTGGCGTTTCAGGCGTCCGGCAATGGTTCGATGAACGAATCCTGGCTCAGTCAGACAAGTGATGCCCAAATAATCAAGACAAGCCGGAACACTCTCTGTCTCGTCAAGAAAAAGTGCTGAGTAGTTACAAAACAAGAATTTTTGAGTTTGAGTTGTATTTTTTTCAAACGGAGGAGTTGACATGAAACACGCATTCAAATTCGGATTTCTGATCTTGGCTGCGCTATTGCTGGTCGGACTCGTCGGACCGGTGCAGGCCCAGACACAGCTCAGGGAATTGGGACGGAGTCCGTTTTATCCGGTTGAGATGAACACGGTGAGTGATTTCCAGGAGATGGTTAGGGAGACGTTGCCGGCCATTCGAGAAGGCTTCAGCATGATGGGTGCACCGGATTTGGTGGACCCGTTTGTGGACCAGGTCCGACAGGGCAATGTGGAACAAACCAGCATTCCGCCTGGACAGAGAATGCAGTGGATGATGTTCAGAACGGATGGACGCATTGAAATCATCAATGACCTTGTCTGGGCGGGCCCACAGCCTTTCAACGCCTTTCAGCTCTTTGTGGACAGTGGCCCGAACAGGCATGTGTTCATCGTACCCGCGGTGTGTGGAAACATAACCCTGGCGCAGACGATTCAAGCGCCGGCCCCCGCACCGGCCCCGACCCAGCAGCCGGCTCCAGCGCCCGCACCGGCTCCGACCCCGGCTCCGACCCCTCCTCCGGTTGACGAAGTCCAGGAACTGGTCACAAGAATACCCGGCAATTTTGTTGCCGATCTCGGCTACATGCATCAACCTAATGCGGCCAATTACGCATTGTTCCGTATTGGGTACAGGTATCCCATCCATCAAAATATTTCCATTCTGGGCATGGTCGGTTTCGCTCCCGTTTTCAGGGGAGACGGCGACGATGATTCGTTCATGATCGATCTGCTGGCGAACTATCATTACCATCGTATGTTTTTTGGAGCCGGCGTCGGCTTCTGGACTTCCAGCGACAACGATCGTTTCGATCTCATCGTGAATACGGGGTACAGAATTTACGGAGAACCGAACCAGTTCAACGCATCCCTCTTTCTGGAAGCCAGAGGGGCCGTAGATGAGCTGGATGACCTGAGGGATTATGGACGATTCGGGGGCGGATTGCGTTTGGAATTCTAAAGCTTGAACCGCTTCAATTCATCTGATCGTATGACATGTTGTAAATCTTCGGAGCGAGGATCGGGTTGTTCAACCGCAACGACCGGCAACCTTGCCCCGGACGATGTAAATGATTCGAAACCAGGCAAACATGAACTAAATGTCTGCTCCGGTTCAAGCTCGGCACGGTATCCGGGATGACGAGCAAGACATAGCGTACCTGCTCAGCCCCAGACTGCTTGTCTTGTTTGCGGATTCGCTTCACAGTGAATGAAACAGAGGAAAGCGACACATGAAAGTCTCACCAGCAAAATCCGTCATGATTGACAGCCATGATCGGAACCAGGGGAGCTTTCTGATTCCGAAACATGGAGGATACTACCAAATGAGAAACCACCAAAGGTGGCATTTGAAAAGCAACCGTAGAAGGCTGCAAGATTCCGGAAAAGTCGGCAGGTTGATGCTTTGGATCTTGGGAGCGCCGATTCCGGTTCTGGTGCTTTTTTTTCTGATCCGCGGCTGGATTTGACGGGAGTACTTGTGGTTCAACGCGAGGAAGGAACAGATCCATGCCACGTAACAGGGATCCCCACATCTCCTCTGCACCCCGCGCCGACAGGTCGTACCCGGGGTCGGACAACATTTATTCCACGTACTCCAAGACATCTGAAACAACAAAGAAAGACGCGTTATGAAAAGGCCCTTCCGCACGATATCCATGGCTGTGGTCATTGCCATGGGGATGCTGTTGCTTGCATCGGTGCACGCCATATCGGCGGCCGATTCAGGCGCCTACGCGGAAGTGCGTTCGACAATTCACGGGAACGGTTACCAGAGCCGAGTTCAAGAACTGCCGGATGAGACATTCAACATCTCAAGAGAAGGAAATTCCTGGGACATTCAAAAAGTGGACGGCAACCGGATCGGCCTCTTTTCCGTCCTTGAACCTGATGAAGTATTTCCCCATGATCTCGCGGCTGGTTTTGGATTCGAATCCTCCTTCCTGTCCAACACTGAGAATTTTTCCCAGTTTGAGCGTTTTTTTATCCATAATCCGCCATTTACTAATGCATATCAATCAGACCCCTTCAAGCAACGGATGAAACCGAGCCCGGAAGGGATCGGCTCCTTTATCTCCTATGACCTGTTCCATGGATTGCGCATTTTTGGAGGCGGAGGCCGTTGGTTCCAGCATGAGCCTACCCCTGTCAAGCCGTGGTTCGTCCGATCAGGGCTGGAATTTGAAATGCCCAAAGCGTGGCTTGACGTCGGGCTTCGGCCCATCGGCTCCATCAACATCCGCAATTTCAAAGACGATGAATGGTACATGGATGTCTCCATGCGGGCCGGATTCCAAATTGAAAACTCGCTGCTCCTGAACCACAGGCTTCTTTTTTTGATCGAATATTTTTTCGGCCGATCACCGGATGGAGAGTTTTATATCCGGGATGTCGAATCCATTGGCATCAGGCTCAATTATTTCTATGATTAGCACGGCAGTAGCATAACAGATCTCATCGGCAAGGCGTTGCAAAAATATTGCCCGCGGAACATCCGGATAAATACGGAACTGCCCTGTGCTTGGGCGGGACGCCGCGATGTTGTGGAAAAGAACGCTGTTGCGTCAGAGGCAACTACTCAAAGGCCCGGCATGCACTTTGAATTTATTGGAGTTCAACCGGCCCTCAACCGCAAGACAATGAGGAAAAAATGATCATTCAAGTAAACACTGACAAGCATATCGAAGGTCGTGAGAAGCTGTCCGCCGAAGTTCAGAATACCGTGGAAGAAAGCTTGGCCAAGCACCGCGACCATGTCACTCGCGTGGAAGTCCATCTCAGTGACGAAAACAGCCTCGTTCGCGGCGGCGACAACGACAAGCGCTGCATGATGGAAGCCCGCCTCAAGGGCCGCAACCCCATCGCTGTGACGCACAAGGCCGGGACATTGACCATGGCCGTGGAAGGAGCGGCAAACAAGCTGGAAACATCCCTCGGCAATATCCTGGGGAAGCTGAAGAACCATCAGAATCCGGCCGTACGGGAGATGAAAACCGCCATGCCCGCCACCCCTGACGAAATGGCTGAGATGGAAAGTGCAACGGAAATCGAGCGAGAGATGGAAATGAAGGATGAACCGGATCAGGATTCCAAATGCTGAGGGAGAAATGCTGGTTGAAAGTGGGTGCTCAAATCTGCCGTGTCGACAGACTTTGCCGCATTCCGGTCGCCAGCCAATCCAGTACCAGGGCCGGCGATACTTGGTCACGCAGCGCTTCTTCAGCTTCATCGAGCCGCAGGTCGATCCGCCGCCAAATCCGGGGATGCCCCTGGGCCTGAAAGACCCTGGAAAGCTCTGAATCCGAGACGCCTTGGCATGCCTTGATCAGACTGCGTCGTGTAGCATGGATCATGTTGAACGCCAGGGCGCGGTCGACCTGCCCCTTGGCCATGGTTTTGCCGAACCAGCCCCGCCCTGACTTGAGGAACACGCAGAGCGCCTCCTCCCATTCCGGGGCAACCGCGGCAGACCCGGCCGCTTCCAAATCCCAGGGCAGGGTAACGACCCAGCTCCGGGAGACCAGGGTCGGCAACAGGCGTTCGCGTTGCGGAGTCAGGAGGACGAAGCTGTTCCGGGAATCCGTCTCTTCCATGGATTTAAGCAGGGCATTGGCGGCTTCCACGGTCAACTCCTGCGCCTCGCCCAGCACGAGAACCCTGCGCTTCCCGCTCCGCGGAGCCTGCCCCAAAAGCCCCCGCAACTCCCGCACCGCATCGATGCTGATCCGCCCTTCCCGACCGTCAAGATAGATCAAGTCCAAAAATGCCGCATCCCGAATCTGAGTGCATGCCGGACAGCTCCGGCATGGTTCTCGACCTGATTCGCGGTTCAGCAATGCCATGCAGTTCAGCAACGCAACCCAGTACAGCCCGAGCTTTTCACGATCCTCAGCTGCTCCGCCCTCCAGCAACAGAACTCTCGGCGGACGTTCGATCAGACGGGAAAGACAATCCAGGACCCTGTCCTGACCTCTCAGCGAGAAAGGGTCGATCGCTTTACCAGTTTCGCTCTCCTGGGATGGGTTGTTCATCGCAATCCACGTCAGCCTCTGCGTTCAATGGTCTGCCTGCGGTCCGGCCCCACGGAAATAATGGATACGGGCACGCCCAGTTCCAGCTCGATCCGCTGAATGTAGATCTGGGCCGCAACGGGCAGATCCTCCCAGGAAACGGCTGCGCTGATGTCTTCCTGCCAGCCCTCCACTTCTTCATACCGGGGCTGAACCTCGGCCATCAGACCTTCGCCCTGGGGAGGATAGAGCAGAGTTTTACCGTTGTGATCGTACCCGGTGCAGATCTGGATCCGGTCCAGGCCGCTGAGGACGTCCAGCTTGGTCAGGACGACTTCATGCACGCCGTTGAGGCGGACGGATTCCCGGAGCAGCGGCAGATCCAGCCACCCGCAGCGTCGCTTGCGGCCCGTGGTCGCGCCGAACTCGCCGCCCTGGTGCTGCAGGCGCTCGCCCACCGCATCGAACAGTTCCGTTGGAAACGGTCCGGAACCGACCCTGGTGGTATACGCCTTGACGATCCCCAGCACCGTGCCCAGGTCCCTCGGGGAACATCCCGCCCCGGCAGCGGCATTGCCGGAGACGGTGTTGGAGGATGTCACAAAGGGATAGGTGCCGTGATCAATATCCAGGTGCGTTCCCTGAGCGCCCTCGAACAGGATATTTTGCCCGGACTTGACGGCCAGGGCAATGCGTTCCGACACGTCGCCGAGGTACTCGACCAGCCGCGCCCCATGCTCCATGACTTCGTTGAAAACAGAATCCCCATCCATGGCTTCAGCGCCGAAGTAGTTCGTGAACAGCGCATTCTTTTCCGCCAGGGCTTCGATGATCTTGGATCGCAGCAGGTCCGGCTTTGCAAAGTCTCCGGCTCTGATGCCGATCCGCGCGACCTTGTCTTCATAGCAGGGACCGATGCCCCTGCCGGTGGTGCCGATTTTCTCGCCGGTACGCTTTTCTTCCCGTACTTTGTCCAGAAGGCGGTGGTACGGCATGATCACGTGGGTCTTGGGGCTGATCGCCAGGCGTTTCGAACCGACATCAATGCCGCGTGCGGCCAAGGCGTCCAGTTCACGGCAAAAAACTTCCGGGTCCAGGACCACGCCATTGCCGATCAGACAGACCTTGCCGGAATGCAGAATACCAGAGGGGATCAAGTGCAGGATGAATGTTTCCCCGCCCACGACCAAGGTATGACCGGCATTGTTCCCGCCTTGAAAGCGTACGATCAGTTCCGCGCGCTCCGTCAACAGATCAACGATCTTGCCCTTGCCCTCATCACCCCACTGGGTGCCGACGATTACCACATTTGACATTAACCACTCCTTGAAAGTACCTATGGAAGTTTGCGCAAGACGACCTCACTCCCTAAAAAAGGCCGTCCATAAAGTCAATGCATCTCAAAAAAATGCACGATCATTTCAATAAGAACCTCGGTCCTTACGATTTTTTTTCCTCTCGTTCGGCAGACAACTGTCCCGGTACAGCCTTTAGGGCCGCAACCTTCTCAGAGTCCGCTCCTGCTCAACCTCAGACCATCCCACGCGAATCGTAACCTCGATATCTTCATGATCCTGACGATTATCCCGGGGTGCGACGGATGTTTTGCCGGACGCAAGCACGTCCAGTCCGGCGGATGCTTGTATCGCCCATGAAAAACATCGTTTCGACTCTTCCCGGCCCGCGCGCCCGCCTGCTCATTTTTTTACTGGTGTTTGTTCAGCTCATCCTGGTGAACAACATGCTCTGGAATGCCCGTCCCCCGGGATTGATCGCTCCTGTAATCAGGGTCCTGGCGCCGGAATCGGAATTGGTGCATTCCCAAATCTCTCCTTACGGACCGGGCCTGGAACGAGAGCTGGTGGAATTGTTCGCGGAGCAGGCCGGAATGCACCCTGTCTGGATCCACATGGACAGCGCCGGCGCAGCCTGGGATGAGCTGAGCCGCCACCGGGCCGATCTCTTGGTGGGCGCCGGCTATGCCCCCCCGCGCCACCTTTTGGATGTCCTGGTGGCTCCTGTATCCGCCGGCCCCACCTACGCCCGCCATTCCGTGGGCGTGGTTCATCAACGAAACAACCAGGGCTCACCGGACCTCTCCGACCTGTGCGCGGAGCAGCTGCTCCTGCCGGAGAACACCCTGCTCCGGCAAACATACGCCCGACTATTGGACGACCTCGCGTGCACGACGCCGGCCCTATTCACGAATGAAGGATCATTGCCGGTCCAGTTCGCTGCCATGGTGGAATCCGATGCCCGCTATACCCTCGTGGATACCGGTCGCTTTACGCTCTGGGAGCCGTTCTACGCGGACCTGCAGCTCGCCGACAGTCTGGATGCCTCACTGGAATACCGCTGGTTCTGGCGCGGGGATCATGCCGGACCCGCGAAACATCTGGAACGGTTCTGGAAAACAATGATTACGGACAGCGAGCTGACCAGGATTCAGGACAAGTACCTCGGATTCCTTCCGGACAGGAGCGATCACTTTGCCCTGCGCCATTTTCTGGAGACCTTGCAGCGCGAACTCCCACGCTACAGCAAAACCATCCTTAAAGCGGCCGAGCGCCATGAAATCGACCCGTTGCTGCTCATTGCCCTGATCTATCACGAATCCATGTTCGATGCCTCGGCGGTCAGCCGGACCGGTGTACGCGGGATCATGCAGATCACCCAGGCCACGGCCCAAGCCCTCGGCCTGGACGATCCCATGAATCCCACCGGGAGCATCATGGCGGGAGCAGCCTATCTGCGCCAGCTATGGGATCGTTTGGACAGGCCGGACATAGCGGAATGGGACCGCTGGTTTCTGGCCTTATCAGCCTACAACCAGGGACTGGGGCATACCTGGGACGCCATGCGCTTGGCCGGAGAATTCGGATTGGTGGAAACGAGCTGGAACGACGTGAAAACCGTTTTTCCCCTGCTCAGCCAACAGGAATACTTCAGCAGGGCCCGCCACGGTTATACCAGGGGATTCGAGGCCGTGGCCCATGTCGAGGCGATCCGATACTACTACTACATCCTGCACGGCCTATTCGTCCTTGAGCGCCCTGAAGGGAAGCACCTTGGCCGGCTTGGATTCGCGCCCTTTCTGTCCTGACCCGGGCAGCGGCAACGCCGGCGGATCCAGATCTTTTTTCGGTTTCTGCTGGGCCGCCCAATGATGGTTGAAGAGATGATTTTTCCAGCGTACGACCTGAATCAAGCCCAGAATCATGACGGCCTGTTCCCATTTTTTCGTCGGCTGAAACTCGGCGGCCATGCTCTCGTATTTGTCCCATAACGCGGTCAATGAGGCCTCATCGAACGCCGCAAGCTGATCAGCCAACTTGATTAACACCTTTTCCACGGGTATTGCCTTCCTTCGTTTTGATGCATTCATTTGAGACAGCACACTGCTGCTTTGGCTCTGTCTAAGCGTTCCGGCCCGGCTTTTCAAGCCGCCTGATCCGGATGCGACCCAGGTTCTGATGCCCCTCATGCCCTTATTCCCCGGATCACTCGCAGCGGGATGCGAAAGCGGCTATCGCCCAATAGACTTTCAACTCGTTTCAACCGAAAACGGAGCATAAATGCAGGATTTGAAAAATATCTACCGGACCCTGTCCTCGGATCCCTTTCCGAAGACCATGACCATTCGCCTGGGGGACCAGGAACTGCTTTTTCACAAGCGTTCCTGGCACATCGACGGCGAGGACCGCGGCCTGCGTTACGGCGAAAACCCGGATCAGCCCGCGGCCCTCTACGCTCTTGCCGAAGGAACTTTGGAACTGGACGGAATTAAATTTCGCGACGCAGGCGACGGGCTGGTCTCCGCCGTTACCGAGGAGCACATGCTCCAGTCCGGCAAACACCCGGGAAAGATCAACCTCACGGACGTGGACAACGGAATCAACATTCTGCAGTACCTGCACGCCAAGCCTGCGGCCGTGATCCTCAAGCACAACAATCCCTGCGGCGCCGCGTGGAATGAGCAGGGGCTGGAAACCGCCCTCAAGAACGCTTACTGGAGCGACCGCATCGCCGCCTTCGGCGGTACCGTTGTCGTCAACCGGACCGTAGACATCGCCTGTGCCGCCTTTCTCGGGGAGTCCTACTTTGAAGTCGTGGCCGCGCCGGAATACGATCCCCAGGCCCTGGAACTCCTCAAAAAGCGCAAGAACCTGCGTATCCTCCGCCTAGCGGGGCTGGCCCGTCTCGAGGAATTCGCCGGGAAACCGTTTCTGGACATCAAGTCCCTGGCCGACGGGGGCATGATCGTCCAGTTTTCCTTTACCAACCGGATTCGAACCCCCCAGGACTTCCTGCCGGCCAAAGCCGAAAAGGACAATGTTCTGTTCCAGGCCAGGACGCCGAACCCCAGGGAAATGGACGATCTGCTCTTTGCCTGGGCCGTGGAAGCCGGGGTCACGTCAAATTCCGTTCTTTTCGTGCGTGATGGAGCTACCGTTGCCGTAGGAACCGGCGAGCAGGACCGGGTCGGATGCGTCCAGCTGACCATTCACAAGGCCTACACCAAATACGCCGACTGGCTCTGCTTTACCGAACAGGGCATCTCCCTTTACGAGTTGCAGGCCAAGGCCGAATCCGACGACCAGGCCCGCACCGCGCTGGATGACATTCAATCCCGGACCCAACTGGCCAAGGGCGGGCTGCCCGGATCGGTTCTGGTTTCCGACGGCTTTTTCCCCTTTCGTGACGGCGTGGATCTGGCCGTAGCCCAGGGCGTCATGGCCATTGCCCAGCCCGGCGGCTCGATCCGGGACCATGAAATCATCGAGGCGGTCAACCAAGCCGAGCCCCAGGTGGCCATGGTCTTCACCGGCCAGCGGTCCTTCCGGCATTAGGGCCTGACGGCTCTCATCTCCCCCTATACTGCGATCAGGGTCTGACTCTTCGATCCGGGAAAGCAAGGCAAAGGACAATGTTTTGATCAAGCCCCAGGTCCCACCAGGACCAGGTACCATCGTCGAATACCTCCAGGACAACCAGGTCCACCTGGCCGTGGTGATTGAGGAACAGAGCGGCCGAGTCCGGCTGTTTACCCAGCGCGGCCGGGAAATGGTCCTCCCCGCTGCCCGGCTGCTGCCCTGGCACGGCCCGAAATACCCCCACCCCGCCACCCGAAGCGAGATGGAAGAGCGCCTGGCTTGCCATCTGGAACAGCGGACTGAACTGGCCGGGACCATTGAGGTGATGGATATCTGGAATCTGGCCCAGGGTGAAATGACCTCCGCCCCCCTGGAGTGGTTCGCGGAGCTGATCTGGGACAGTCCGAATCATGACCAGCTTTCCGCCATGGGTCGTGTCCTGCTGGACGCCAAGACGCATTTCAAGTTTCAGCCCCCCTCCTTCCTGATCTACCCGGAACAGACCGTGCAAGCCCGGCTGGCCGAGCAGGAGGCCGCCCGTGAACACCAGGAACTGGTCGTGGCCGGCCAGGACTTTTTCAATCAGCTCTGGAAAACGGGCAATACGGACGGCTGCCCGCCGGAACCCGCCGCCGGAAGGCTGAAAGACCTGCTCCTGCGACGGATTTCGAATCCCGAAGATGCCTCTCAGGACGAGCTCTGGCGCAACCTGATTAAGAAGCTGCCGGAACATCCGCAGCAGGCCTTGATCCTGGCCCAGGCCTGGGGCCTTGTTCCGCCCCACCACAATCACCTCCTGGACCAGGCCGGTTATGAATGGCAGGACGCGTGGGCTCGCGACCACGACCTTGAAATCCGGAACTTGAGCGATGCGGTCCGTGCCCGGACCGGATCTTTCGAGCCCCTGCGCTTGTTCAGCGTGGACTCGGAAACAACGCAGGACATTGACGACGCCTTTGCTCTGGAGCGCACCGCCGACGGAGGATTTCACCTGACCCTGGCCATTGCCTGCCCGGCTCTGGAATGGCCATGGGGATCGGAACTGGATGCAGCCATTGCCCAGCGCGCGTCCAGCCTCTACCTTCCTGAAGGTGTCTGCCACATGCTTCCCGAAGAGCTGGGCATCGGCCTGTTCAGCCTGCGGGAAAACGAACCCCGCCCTGCCCTGCTTCTGGAATTCGAGCTGGATTCAGAGGCCCGGGTCAAATCACTGCAACCCCGTATGGGCTGGGTTCAGGTTTGGTCCAATACCCATTATGATCAGGTGGAACAGGATATCCTGGAGGGGCGTGAACCCTTTGCCGCGGCCCACGTTCTGGCGGCCATGCTCCGCGACCGCCGAATCCGCCAGGGCGCCGTGGTCTTTGATCAGCCGGATCCACAATTGAAGCTGACAGGAGAGGACGCCAACCTGCAGGTGCTCCTGGAGTCGAAAGATCCCGCTCACAAAGCCCAGCTTTTGGTCAGCGAATTCATGGTCCTGGCCAATGCCGAACTGGCCCGATGGGCTTGCGCCAATGATCTGCCGCTCCTTTTTCGAACCCAGAACGTGGCCTTGCCGCCGGGAACGGGTGGACATTATACACGACCCGAGGACATGTACCGGATGGCCCGCATGCTGGCCAACGCAACACTGCAGACCAAGCCGGTGCTGCATGCCAGCCTGGGCGTCCAGGCCTATGCCTCGGTCACCTCGCCGCTGCGCCGATATGTGGATTTTTTGAATCTTGGACAAGTCGCAGCGTGGCTGCAAAGCGGATCCGGCAGATTGGGCAAGGCGGACCTTGAAGCCGGCCTGCCCATGTGGCGATCGCGTCTCGAGGCCGTCGGCCGGGTGCAACGCTACCGGATGCGCTACTGGAAGCTGGAATATTTGCGCCTCCAGGGACCGCAAAAATTTTGGTCCGCTGTTCTGGTGGACGAAACACCGACTCAGGCAGTATTCTCCCTGCCCGCGGAACAGGTGATGGTTCGTGCCCCGAAACGACTGTTGGGAGACAAATTTTGCATTGGAGGGAGCTACCTGCTGCGACTGAGCAGAGTTGATCCATTGCTCAATGAGATAAAAGTGGTGGAAGTCATAGAAGATCAATCAATTGAAAAGGAGTAGACAATGTTTACGATTCTCTGGTTGGGCATGAGCTACGTGGTTGGGGCCATCCCGTTCGGCTTGCTGTTGACCAAAATGCGGGGCCTCCCCGATCCGCGCAAGCATGGCAGCCGCAACATGGGCGCCACGAATGTGGCTCGCGTCTGCGGCACAGGGTGCGGCGTCGCGACACTGTTGCTGGACATGCTCAAAGGATTTTTTCCGGTTGCCGTGGCGGTCTCCTTCAGCAACTCCTGGTTCTTCATTACCCTCACAGCCCTGGCCGTGCTTCTGGGCCATATGTATTCCGTCTTTCTGAGTGGAAAAGGAGGAAAAGGAGCGGCCACCACCGTCGGTCTGTACCTGGGGTTGGCCTTTTGGCCCACGTTTCTCGGCCTCCTCGTCTGCCTGACCGTGATCAAGCTGGGCGGATTCGTCTCCCTCGGTTCCCTGACCCTGGTCACCTTGATGCCCATTTTGCTGCTCCTCACCGGTATGTATAATTTTCTTCCGTTGTCCCTGCTCGTCATGATCCTGGTCTATGCCCGACACAAGGACAACATTCAGCGCCTGGCCAAGGGGGAAGAACAACCCTGGAGATGTTGCGCATAGGTCAGCGTCGTCGTATCCCGCCCGCGAAACCGCGCGGCGGGATTTTTTTTTGCGTGCAAGGAGAATTTCATGGGCTCAACAATCTGCTTGAACCGCATGCGCCGCATGCTTGAAATCTCGATGATCCTCGGCCTGGTCCTGCTCTTCACCGCGCCGGGCTGGAGCCGTGAGGAATCACCGGCCGGCACCGGACAGTCGCGCCCGGACCGGGTCGTGCCGACGGGCAGTGTCAAAATCAGCGGAAACCATCAGTTCCCAGGACATCTTAATGGTGATCAGGGCAAGGTTTCGGTGTCGCATTCCCGTGTCGATGCATCCTATTCCCGGTACACTCTGAGCTGGCAGACATCCTGGTATTCCTGGCAGGACAAGCATGCCCTGCCCTTTGGCGACGCAAGAACAGATCCATGGAACGATTTGCACTCGCTCTCACTGCTGGTGGACCAGCGGGGACGCCTATCATCACGTTGGTCCTATTTTGTTCAGGGAGCAATCCGCTCCGGGTTCGAGAAGCAGATATCGCGTTCCTTGGGCATCGCTGCCAACGGCGGCGTGATCTACGGCTGGGATGAAGACTGGTCCTTGGGCCTCGGTGGGTACATCGGTCTGGCCCCCACCAGCCGTTTCGGCTTTTCCAGCACTTTTGCCATGGTCGGTCCCTTTGTCCAATATCGTCACCCCGGCGCCACGGGCTTTTCCGCACGTCTCGGCTTCCCTCAAAGCGAATTGCGCTATACCTTCAATCCCGTCTGGTCCACATGGCTTGGTGTTGGCATCAATTCAGGCACCTACCGCCTTGCCGACAACAACACGGTCATGCCTCGAGGGTATGTACGGGCGAAAACGTACACTTCGGGAATTTATCTGGACGTCACCCCGACTCCGTCACTGACGATTCGTTTTGGTCCCACGTA
Organism: Desulfonatronum thiosulfatophilum; assembly: GCF_900104215.1. Classification (NCBI taxonomy): domain Bacteria; kingdom Pseudomonadati; phylum Thermodesulfobacteriota; class Desulfovibrionia; order Desulfovibrionales; family Desulfonatronaceae; genus Desulfonatronum; species Desulfonatronum thiosulfatophilum. The sequence goes on from NZ_FMXO01000001.1 coordinate 107,333, forward strand.
CAATTTCGGACGAAGGCTGGATTTTTATGATTCCGGGGGAGACAAGCGCCGCGGCTACGACCTGAAGGCCGTTCCGGGGCTGGAAGCCGGGGTGAACTGGACTTTTTGATTCCATGGTGCCAGCATGAGTGATCTTTCGTGCCGTGCAGGAGCAAGCCTCAGCGACTTGAGGCGAATCGTGATGTGGACGATATTAATTTAAAACGAAAAGATATTTTCGATTTCGATTTCGGTTTGGTTTCGATTTCGATTTCGATTTCGATTTCGATTTCGATTTCGATTTCGATTTCGATTTCGATTTCGATTAAAGTTAATTCATGGATGCCGCGGAACGTCAAGGTGTTCGTGTTATGAAAGGAGATGAGTCATGAAGGAGCAACGCCGTCCTGGCCTGAGTACCCTGGCCCTCCACGCCGGACAGTCGCCGGATTCTCAAACACGATCCAGGGCCGTACCCATCTATCAGACAACCAGTTACGTCTTCAGGGACAGCGATCATGCGGCCAATCTTTTCGGACTCAGCGAACCGGGGTACATCTACACCCGGATCATGAACCCGACTACCGAGGTGCTGGAGCAACGCCTTGCGGCCATGCACGGCGCCAGCGTCTCTCTGGCCGTGGCTTCGGGCATGGCCGCGATTTTTTATACAGTGGCCAACATCACTTCTGCCGGGCAAAACATCGTCAGCGGAAGCAACCTCTACGGCGGAACCCACACCCTGTTCGCGCACACTCTGAGCCGCTTCGGCATCCAGGTGCGGTTCGTCGACTCTTCTCGGCCGGAGAATTTTGAACAGGCCATCGACGAAAATACCCGGCTCGTCTTCACCGAATCCATCGGCAACCCCCGCTGCAACATTGACAACATGGAAGCCATCGCCGCCATTGCCCACAGCCGCGGGCTACCCTTCGTGGTGGACAACACCGTCAGTCCGCCGCCGATCTTCAACCCCTTCGACTACGGCGCGGATATCCTCGTCTACTCCCTGACCAAGATGGTCGGCGGCCATGGCAACAGCATCGGCGGAGCCGTGGTGGAAAAAGGCAGCTTTGACTGGAGCGCCGAGAAAAAGTTCCCGGAGATTACCGAACCGGATCCCGCCTACCACGGTTTGAATATCTGGGAGAACTTCTGTTCCCCGGACCATCCGGATTCCTGTCAGGCCTTCACCCTGAAAATGCGCACCGGCCTGTTGCGGGACACCGGAGCGGCCCTTTCCCCCATGAACGCTTTCCTGATCCTCCAGGGCGTGGAAACCTTGCCGCTGCGTGCGAAGGCCCACTGCCGCAACGCCCAGCAGGTGGCCGAAGCCCTGGCCGCCCACGATCAGGTGGCCTGGGTCAACTATGCCGGCCTTGGGTCGCATCCGGACCATGACCGAGCGAAGCACCTCTTTCCCCTGGGCCCGGGCGCTGTCTTCGGCTTTGGCATCAAGGGCGGTCTGGGCGCCGGCCGCAGGTTCATCGACTCGGTCCAGCTCTGCTCCCACCTAGCCAACATCCTGGACGCCAAGACGCTTGTCATCCACCCGGCAAGCACGACCCATGCCCAGCTGACGCCGGAAGAACAACTCCAGGCCGGTGTCACCCCGGACCTGGTCCGGATTTCCGTGGGGCTGGAAGACGCTGAAGACATCATCGCCGACCTGGACCAAGCCCTGCGAGCGACTCAGGAGTAACTCTCGCCAATCCACAGCTGATGTAGATACCCGAACAAATGAAAGAAGCCCCCGACACCAAGGAGTCTCGCAAGAACTCGTTGGCGTCGGGGGCTTCTTATTGATGATGTCGCGCCGGCTCAACGCGCCGGATCAACCATTCTGCTCGTAAAGCTCATAGCAATCGTCATTGTCGCAACGCACCACAAGGACCGAACACGGAGCGTGGCGAACCACCTTGGCCGTATTCGACCCCAGCAGATAGTCCTGCAGCTTCATTCGGTGCGCGGGCATGACGATCAAATCGGCATCGACCTTCTCGGCCATGCGCAAAATCCGCCTGTAGATCGAACCCTGGGCCACCAGATGCTGCACCTCGATGTCGTCGGGAATGTAGGAATCGACCATTTCATGCAGCATTGTTTCCGCTTCCGCCACGATCTTGTCGCCGGCGTCCTCGGGAAAATAATGGGCCACGATGGGCATGCCCATGTCCGGCACTACCGTGAGCGCGAACAACTTGGCATGATAAAACCGGCAAAGCTCCACGGCCCGGTTCAGGCCCAACCGCCTTGCCCGGTCGTCCTGTTGCAAATCAATGGGGACAAGAATGCGCTTGTACATGCGGATCACTCCTCCAGAGACGAATAAAAGGTGTCTGGTTCACAGCCCGTGATAATCAGGGATTGGCTACCGGACGACGCGTACGGACCATCTGCCATGCGAACAGGGCAAAATAGATTGAAACGCCCATGATTTGCATACCCAGCCGTTCAAAGGGAAAGTAGGCTTCAAAGAAACCGGGCCGGAATGTCGTGGCGCAAACCGCAAGCAGGAGGATGCGTTCAAACCAGTTGCAGCTTGTCACCAGCCATCCTTGCAGCGCCGAGGCGAAGGCGAACATGGCGATCAACCCGGAAAAGAAGATCCAGGCCAACTGGACAGGGTCATCCAGCCAGATGATCGCGCCGGCAGCGGTTACTCCGGCAATCATCAACAGGTCGGTGTTGAACAGGAAAATAAACGGCAGAATCGCAGTGCGCATGCTGTAGGCGAAGCCCTGCACTCCGGTCTTGATCGGATCGGTCCGGGCAATTGCCGCGCCGGCATAGGCCGCCAATCCCACAGGCGGGGTCACGTCCGCCAGAATGCCGAAGTAGAAGACGAACAGGTGCGCCGCGATCAGCGGAAAAATCAAGCCCGCGTCTCCACCGAGCTGAATGATCACCGGTGCGGTCAGGGTGGCCATAATGATGTAGTTGGCCGTGGTGGGCATGCCCATGCCCAGAATCAAGCTGGTGAGCGCGGTGAAAAAGAGCATCAGCACGATATTGCCCATGGACAAGGTGGCAATAATGGTGATGAATCGCCCCACCAGACCGGTAATGGTCACCACGCCGACGATGATTCCGGCGGTGGCCGTGGCCACTCCAACGGAAATCATGTTTCGGGCGCCCATGATCAACCCGCTCCAGACATCCTGCACGCCCTGCCAGGCGGCAGTGGCCAAAAAGCTTTTCAAGTCGATGTCTGGGTTGAGGGTTCCGGCCCTCCTGTGTGCGCCCAAGGACAGGAATGCAATGATCGGGCGCTGGATGAGCATGAGCACGACCAGGCTCTGAATGGCCAGAAATGCGGCGGTCACGGGAGAGCGACGCATAACCACGAGGTAGAAGATCAGGACGGACAGCGGGATCAGGAAATGGCATCCGCGGAGCACGGTTTTGGTGAATTTCGGGAGTTCTGAGCGGGGAATGGCCTTGATGCCTATTTTCATGGCTTCAATGTGCACAATGTACAACAGCGCCAGGTAGGAAATGAGCGCGGGAAACAACGCCGCACGCACGACATCCAGATAAGGGATGCCGATGATTTCGGCCATGATGAACGCTGCCGCGCCCATGATCGGGGGCATGAGCTGGCCGTTGACCGAGGAAGCGACCTCCACGGCCGCGGCCTTGTGCGCGGGAAAGCCCACCTTTTTCATCAGGGGAATGGTGAAGGTGCCCGTGGTCACGGTATTGGCGATGGATGAGCCGGAGACCATGCCGGTCAGCCCCGAGGCCATGACCGCGGCCTTGGCCGGGCCGCCGCGAAAGGTGCCCAGGGCCGAGAAAGCGACGTCAATAAAGTATTTGCCCCCGCCGGCCCGGTCCAGCAAGGCCCCGAAAAGCACGAACAGGAAGACAAAATCCGTGGAAACCCCAAGAGGCACGCCGAAGATACCTGTCGTGGTCAGGTACATGTCGCTGATGATGAAATCCAGGGGAACGCCTCTGTGCCGTAAGATTTCAGGCAGATGCGGCCCGACCACGGTGTAGAACAGAAAAATAGTGGCCAAAATGGCCAGGGCCGGTCCCAAGGCGCGGCGAGCCGCTTCCAGGAGGAGCACGACCAGGATCACGCCCATAATGATATCTGTTTGGGAAGGCAGGCCCATGCGGGTGATGATGCCGCTGTAGTCCCACCAGATATACAATGCGCCGGCGGTGGCCAGCGCGGCCAGGACATAATCGTAAATGGGAATGTGCGTGCGGATGGAACGGCGTGCGAAACTGGGGATCACCTTCTGGGTCCAGGTGACCCACATCGGCGGACTGTACTGCTTGTATGCGGGATAACACAGAAAGGCGAGGCAGATTGCAAATCCCAAATGCCAGGAACGGGCGATATGGGAGTTCATCGGCGCATAGGCCAGATAGAGCTGAAAACCGGACCAGCCAAGGCATAAAAAGGTAATCAGCCATGATGCGATGGGATTCTTCGGCTCTCTGGCGCCGGCCTCGACAATCGCAACCAGGTCTTCGGCGGATTCGCGAACGGATGCTTTGCGCCGAGACGGTTTCTGATCTGCTGGTATTCCGACAGGATTCTGGTCGGTCATCATTTCTGTCCTTGCTGTCCGTTGTGCGAGCCGTAACAAGTCATGTCAGTAAAATCCATGTCATTATCCAGCAAATTCTGATGCAGATTGGTTTCTTTGATGTCATGAGAATCTTTATCACCACGAAGTGGTACGAAGAGCGCGAAGGAAGAAAGAAAAGAAAACACTTTGTGGACACTGTGCATTAAATCACCCGTACAGAAAACATCCTTCGTGTCCTTCGTGCTCTTCGTGGTTGATCATCCTGACATGGATTAGCTGAGTAGTTACAGATCCACAAATAAATATTATTTTTGTGCGTGAACGACGAAAGAGCATAAAAAAGGGGCCAAAAAGGCCCCTCATGACTGGAAACGGTCAACTACATCCAGCCTTGTTCCTTGTAGAACTTCTCTGCACCGGGATGCAGCGGAGCGGAAAGTCCCTGGATCATCTCTTCGGGTTTCAAATATCTGAAAGCGGCGTGGGAAGCCCGGAGTTCGTCCAGATTCTCGAATACGGTCTTGACCATGTCATAAACGACCTGCTCGCTGACGCTCTCGCTGGTCACGACTGTGGCGGTCACGGCATAGGTTTCGATGTCCCTGTCGATGCCGCGATAGGTGCCGGCCGGAATGGCGGTCATGATGTAGTAGGGATGCTCGGCCACGAATTCCTTGATGGCATCGGAATTCAAGGGAACCATATCCAGGTTGATGGACTGGGCCGGCTCCTCAATGGCGGAATTGGGATTGCCGACAGTGTAGAAGAAGGCGTCGATCTTCTGGTCCACCAGGGCCCGGGATGCTTCGGCCTGCTGCAGCGCCTCGGCATTGAAGTCCCTGTTGAAATCCAGGCCGTAGAGCCGCAAAACGTCTTCGGCGTTTCCGCGCTGACCTGAACCGGGGTTGCCGATGTTCACACGCTTGCCTTTCAAATCTTCAACGCTGTTGATGCCGGCTTCCTTACGGGTCACGAGCATCACGGTTTCCGGATGCATGCTGAATACGCTGCGCAAGCCCTTTACCGGCTTGCCGTCCCAATCCGCGGTCCCGTTATAGCCTTGATAATTCCTGTCGGACTGGGCCACGGCAAAGTCGAATGCGCCGCGATCCAGGGCGTTGATGTTGAACACGGAACCGCCGGTGGGGCGGCCGATGTAGTTGTACTGGTTGCCCATGTGCTTGTTCATCATGTTGCTGATCTGCAGGGCGACCTGGTAATACACCCCGGTAATGGAGGCGCCGCCGAAAAGAATATCTTGTTTCGCCATGGCCTGAGGGCCCGACAGGGACAACCCGAGAGCGACAACCAAGGCAACGAACCATTTTTTCCCAACCATAGTCACACCTCCAAAGCAATTTGTTAAACTCCAAAAGAACATCTGCCAACAACCTAGCTCTTGTTTTTATGCCGAAGAAGTAGGGCGCTGTCAAATATCTGCCCGAATTGATAGACTTAGCTGGGAAAAGTGGCACTCAGCGCGAGCAGAGTTGCGGCCACCAGGCAGGCTCTCTCCATCACGCTTTGTTTGACGATGTACTCTTGGTCGCTGTGGTCCATGTCTCCCACCGGACCCAGGCCGTCCAGGACAGGAATTCCGTGATCGGCAATATAGTTGGCATCTGAAACCCCGAATCGCAATTCCTGGGGAAGATCGTATCCCATTGCCGCGGCCTGCAGGCGGGCCACTTCAAACAGTTTCATGTTGGCGGCGGACTGGGGCATGGCGGGACGACCGGAGATCATCTCCAGTTCGCATGATGTTCCGGGTATGGTGTTTCGGGCGGCTATCGAGCGGATTTCTTCTTCGAGTCGCTGTTGATCATGAGAAGATAAAAAACGCGCATCCACCAGCAATGTGGTCGTATCGGGCACGGTGTTGGGTCCGATTCCCCCCTCCACGCGCCCGACATTCACCGTGATCTCAACATTGTTGTTCAGAGCTTCCAGGGCGATGACTTTGTGCGCCGCCTCGAGCAGCGCACTGGCTTTGGGCCCTGGCTTGGCCGCATGTCTGGCCTGCCCGCGTACCGTCATCCGCAGGCCCATCCGCCCTTTACGGCCGGTGACCACCTCACGGTTTATTCCACCTCCCTCCAGGACCAGAGCCGCCGTGTTCCGCATGGCGTTTTCGTCGATCCATGTCTTCGAGGCCGGCGAGCCGATTTCCTCATCCGAGTTGCAGAAAAAGGTCACGGGAATTTTTTCCAGCAGACCCAGATGGTCCAGCGCCTTGAGCGCATAGACGCCGGCAACCAGTCCTCCCTTCATGTCGTAAACGCCCGGACCGTAACAGTTTTGCGCGTCCTCACGGTACATGGTGAAGGAAGTGTCCGCGGGGAAAACCGTGTCCATGTGCCCCACCAGCAGAATCCCCCTGCTTCCGGCCGCGGCCGGCAACGTCTGCCCCTGAACCATGTTTCCGTGTGAAGTGTAAGGCAAAACCCGCACCTGGGGCAGAATGCCGCCCAGGACATCGGCCATGGCAACGGCCATCCGATCCAGTCCCGGCTTGTTCCAACTGCCGCTTTGAATTTCCACCAGCCGTCGAAGCAGGGCCAGGGCTTCGGCCTCATGGGCCGCGATATACTCGGCTATCTTGTCGTACATACCCTGAACACTCCTTCCTGCTGCAAAAAAAATCGACTGTGGCGGCTACTCTTCGTACTTGCCGAATCCGAAATCGGTACGGGCGTATTCCTTGGGATCCGCGTCCGGATACATGACCCGTTCCCCGCTCCAGGGCTTTTGCATCCGGATATTGCCGTCCTTGCGCCCGAGAAGGTTTGTTTTATGCAACGGGATCTTGCCGCCGGCGGTGGCGATGTACCGGGGAATCGCATCCCCGGAAATATTACCGTACATGCTTTCAATGATGTCCTGCCCCACGGCAACGGGAACCCGCAGATGCGCGAACTGGGGATTGCGGTAGCTGCAATTGAAGACATAGTAAGGCCGCACATAGGCCTCATGGATGGTCTCGCACAGCTTCCACATCTTCACGCGGGTATCGTTGATGCCCTTGAGCAGCACGGCCTGGTTCATCACCGCGGCCACGCGCTTGGCGACGGCCTTGAACGCGGCCTTGGAGACCGGGGTGATCTCCCGGGCAGTATTGATCTGGGTGACGACGCGAACCGGCTTGCGGTCGTTGCTGGCCTCCAGAATGTCGAGCAGTTCGGCATCCACGCGCTGTGGCGTAGTCACCGGGATGCGGGTGCCCAGGCGCTTCATCCGGACGTGGTCGATGCCGTCCAGCTCACCCAGAAGCCACTCCAGCATGCTGTTGGGCAGAACCAGGCTGTCCCCGCCGGTCACCAGCACGTCCCGGATTTCCGGATTGTCGCGAATATAGTCCAGGGCCTCGCCGTAAGCCTCCTTGCTGTAGATGCGGTCTTTGGCGCCGATGTGAGCGATGCGCAGACAGTGCGTGCAGTACATGGCGCACATGTTCGTGGCCTTGATGGTCACCACCCGAGGATAGAATTGATCGATCAGACGGGCCGGGGAATGGTCCGCGGCCACCGGAGGAATCTCGATTCCCGCATTGTCCACCATTTCTCCGGTGGGCACGGCCTGAAGCAGAATGGGATCGTTGAGTTCCCCCGGAAAAATGAGGCTTGCATAGTAGGGAGTCATGCGCATCCGGTACGTCTGCGTGATCCGGCGCACATCCGCGGCGGCCTTTTCCGGAAGCCCGATAATCTCGGCCAGCACGTCCACGGATTCGATGGCGTAGCGAAGCTGTCCGGAGTAGGAGTTCCAGTCTTCGTCGCTCATGTTGAGCTGTTTCTTAATCCGAGCTTGGTTCTCCAAAATCCGGTCCCAGCTCTCAACGCCGCTGGGCGCTTCCTGAGCATGCCGCTCCAGATAATCGGCGATTCGGGACTTGGCTTCCCGCACAATGGGCAGGGCCTTGCCCACGCGTCCGCCCACGGTCACTCCATGTTCGTCCAGCTTCCGATGTTTTTCCGCCAGTTCCAGCAGTTCTTCCTTGGCAACGCCCAGGTGATCCGGAGTCAGGCCGTAATCGGCATGCGCATCGGCCAGTGCTGAAAAAAAATCGACAACGGCGCCGATGCGTTGCTCCGTCCGGGCCCGTTCCTTGAGAAGGGCCATGTTGTTGCGAAGTTCCGCGCGAAGATCATCCGAAGCATTGGGTTCGATCGTTGCATCAAACAGTTCTTCCAGGAGTTCCTCTGTAAACGGATCCAGTGCGTGTCCACCTTCTGAGTTCATGTGCCGTCACCCTCGGGTATTGATGTTTTCTGTATGGTATCAAAAATGGATTCCTTGAGGCGCTGAATGCCTTGTCGGATATCCTCCTCTAATTGCGCACGGCTGTGACCCACGGCTACCACCCGCCCGAGAAATGTGCCGGGCTGGACGGAAAGCTTGCTGCCCACATGCTCGACCACGATGACGCCGTGGGCCTGAGCGTCCGCCACCACCTGACGAAACAGGGTCCGTTCGTCCTCGTCCACGGGCACGATCTGGCAAGTCTCCGCTTCCTGGTCCAGCTTGTAGTTGTAGGTCCGCCAGCACAGGCTGCCCAAGGCTTCGGAGATCTCCACCATGTTGTCCGGAAAACGGTTCTGCATCACGGCATAATACTCCAGTTCCAGCAATCCCGGCGTCTCCGGCGGAAGCGCGTTTTCCAGGGTGCAGCACATTTCCATGGTGGTGCCCTGCTTGCGTGCGTTGACTTCCACGAAAAAAATCCGGCCCTGGGCATCCACGACATAATCGCACCCGAAGATGCCGCGGTATCCGCTGCGGCCCATGGCCCGCCCGACCCGGCGTGTTATTTCCCGCAACTCCTGCTGCAGAGGAGCCGCAAGCGTGGACGGAAACGTCGAGCCGCGGAACATGTTGCCGTTTTGAATTTCCTGATCCGCAATCGCGGCAATAAAGACATCCTTAGCGTTGGCCACCACTCCAAGAACGGTGGGATCGTCCTGGTGCGGAATGTAGCGGCTGATGAAAAACTTGCCCTTGAGATGCCCGGCCTTGGCCTCGATCTCTTCCTGGTTCGTGGCGAGGAAACTGTTCACGCCGGCAGCGGAATAGGGCTGGCTGACAAAAATACCGTCCGTCCACTCGTCCCACAGCCCTTTGGCCGTTTCCAGCATCTGGTCGGCATCCGTGCAGACACGGTAGTTGATCAATGGTGCGGTTTCCTTGAGCATCTGGAGTTGGTAAAGCTTGTTGTTCCAGATGTTGGAAATATGACCGCTGGGCCCGAGAATGCGTACGCCCGGAATCAAGGCCAAGGTCAATTCGGGAACGGACTCAAAGACGTGAATGAAGACGTGGCCCTGTTTGTCCAGCAGTTGCTGGATCAGATTGTTGACCGTGGAGGAGGCGGAGACAAGAGAGGCGAAGGTACGCGGGGCGATCCGGAAACTGACCTTGCGCCCTCTGGCCCGCATCAACTCTTTGGCCATGGGATTGATGACCAAGGTGTTCTTGTGGGGATAGGATTCGAGAACATCCGGAAGGATGGAGATGAAGTCAAAGGGCTGACCGTGAATCTTGGTCAGGGTCTCCTTGACGAACTGATTCAGGCAATCGGTTTTCAGCTCCCCGATATAGAGGAAATAAAAAACATCCGGGTCAAGCTTGAAGTCTGAGAAAAAGACGTCGCACTCGTCGTCCATGAACATAACCTTGTCCTCCGAAACGTATGGATACAAACCAAAACCCGGTAGGCCTTTCTTCAGGACAGGTCAATATTCGCCGTGGAGCTCCTCATCCGCGGCCGGGCTCGTCCTGTTTTGCAAACCGCGGATCGTCTCATGTCGCAGTTGTTTTGCGGGGATATCGTCCACACGTGAATCGCTCTCCTTCAGGGCAGTGCCCCAGGGATTCGCAGCGGGCGCCGGCCGTCTCGAAGACGACGGGCAACTGTTCACGGCAGATCGCGAGCATCTTCCTGGCCAGGGCCCGGATTTCCCACTGGGCTCGCTCGCAGCAGCGTAAGGCGAAGAAATGGAGCAGGCTGCGGCAGTTCATGGTCAGGACGATTTTGCTTTCCGCTGCCTGGGGCAGAACAAAACGGGCGTCTTCGTTGGCCTTGGCGCCCTTGCGGCCATGCTCCTGCAGCAATTCCCGCAACCGCGCGTAGGTTTCGGCGGTCTGCTCCATGAAGGTCTCAAAAAGCTCCCTGGCTTCCGGAATCTTGGCAATCTGGGGAGGCAGAACGTACTCGAACCCGCTTTCGTTCACATAGCGCTGGCTCTGCTGGGAGTAGGACGCCAGCCGGTGGCGCACCAACTGATGGGTCAATGCCCGGGAGACCCCTTCCACGGCAAAGGTGAAGCCGACATGCTCGATGGGGCTGTGATGGCCGGATTCCATGATGTTCGACACAAACTCGGCCTGTTCCTGTGCGGGCAGTTCCCCGTTCAACAGTTTGGGCCACAGGTCGCCGGCGTAACCAGGGCTGTAGCACTGCCGAAACGCGGCGTAGATCAGGGACAAGGCATCCGGCGTCACGGCCAGGAGGCGAACTTGAAGCTGGGCTTGGGACATGATTTTGGGGTGGGGTTGGGGTTATTGATGTTGGCTGATTTTTCGATTGCGATTTCGATTGCGATTACGATTACGATTAAACTGTTGCAGTATCGTCGTTGAGTGCTAGTCCAGATCCAGGGGGAGTTGTTCCTGGGCGGCGAATGATGGCGGGATGCGGAGTTTGAGATGGGCGAAGGCGCGGGGCGTGGCGACTCTGCCTCGGGCCGTGCGTTTCAGGAATCCGCATTGGATCAGGTACGGCTCGTAGATGTCCTCGATGGTCCGAACTTCCTCGGAGCAGGCCACGGCCAGGGTTTTCACGCCCACCGGACCGCCCTGAAAGTGGTTGATCAGCGTCGTCAGTATCCGGCGATCCATCTGATCCAGGCCATGGGCATCCACATCCATGCGCGCCAGGGCGTTATGAGCCAGTTCGGCATCAATGCGCTGTCCGCCCTGGACCGCGGCAAAATCGCGTACCCGGCGCAAAAGGCGATTGGCAATCCTGGGCGTTCCCCGGGCTCGGCGACCAATTTCCAGGGCGCCCTCGCCCGTGATCGGGGCGTTCAGCAGTACGGCCGCCCGGCGGATGATGGTCGCCAGCTCGGTATCATTATAGTAATTTAAGCGGCATATCACGCCGAAACGATCCCGCAGCGGAGACGTCAGCAGACCGATCCTGGTCGTGGCGCCGACCAGGGTGAACGGTTCCAGGTCGATCTTCACGGTCCTGGCGCCGGGTCCCTGGCCGATGATCAGATCCAGCTTGAAATCCTCCATGGCCGGGTAAAGAATTTCCTCGACGCTGGGCGGCATGCGATGGATCTCGTCGATGAACAGGAGGTCATGGCGGCCGAGATTGGTGACAATGGCGGCCAGATCACCGCTGCGTTCCAGCACCGGCCCGGAGGTGGTCACCAGATTCACGCCCATTTCATTGGCCATGATCTGGGCCAGGGTTGTCTTGCCCAGACCAGGCGGGCCGTAGAACAGCGTATGATCCAGAGCCTGACCGCGTTCCCGTGCCGCCTGCAGAAAAACCCGCAGATTGTCCCGCAGATCGTCCTGACCGATGAAATCCTCCAGCCGTTTCGGCCGGATGGTCTCTTCGATGGGCAAAGATTGTTCCTGGGTCATTGTTGTCTCTGAATGCAAAGATTCATCAGAACTACTTTTCCCGCTGTTTTTTCGCCGCAATCCGTTTGAGTACAACACGGATCACCTCGCCGGGAGCCAAGTCCGGTTCCTCGCGCAACGCTTCATCCATCAGCGGAGCGACTTCGGCTTCGCTATAGCCGAGGTTGGTCAGACCGGCCAGGATGTCACTCCGAACCCATGAAGAGCCTTGCGCCGGTTCTCCCGGCGTTGAACTCACGGGCAGGACCTTCAGCTTGTCCTGCAGTTCCAGAAGAATGCGCTGCGCGGTTTTCTGACCAATCCCCGGAACCTTGGAAAAGCTGTAACTGTCCTGCTTGGCCACGGTGTCGCGCAGCGAGGTCAAGTCAAAGTGCGACAAGATGGCCAGGGCCGTCTTCGGTCCGAGCTTGGATATTCCCAGCATGACCTCAAATGCCGACCGCTCCTCCCAGCTCGCGAAACCATAGAGTTCCAACGCATCCTCACGCACCAGAGTGTACACGAAATACGCCGCATCAGCCCCGGTTCCGCCCATATTTTGAATCTCCCTTACCGGCAAAACCAGGGAATACCCCACGCCCCCAGGAGTCATCAGGATACAGCCCTTGGGTGTTTTGTGAAAAATTTTGCCTTGCAGATATCCGATCATGGGTGTTCTCTAAAAATTTCAACTCTACAATCTTCAGTCGAAATCGAATCGAAATCGAATCGAAATCGATCAAAAATCCATCGTAACTATTCAGCAAATCCTGGGTAAAGCCTCATACCGGCATTGGATTCCCGCCTTCGCGGGAATGACTTGTTTTTCCATGCCGTTCAAGAATCAGTCATACTCGTGAAGTCGGGCATCCAGCGCCTGGGTGGCCATACGCTCTCGATTTGGATTGCGATTGCGATTTCGATTTCGAGAGGGAAAAATATGTCTCATTGCGTGCATCAGGATGACAGGGAAGAGCCAGTGATCAGGAGCCCGTCCGGGAGCAATTTGCCAGCCGGAGGAAACGTTGTTGGTTGACGTGGCAGATGGCTACGGCCAAGGCATCGCTTGCGTCCAGGGCCCAATCCGGTTTTTTCACGCCCAGCAACCGGGCCGTCATGAACGCCACTTGCGTTTTTTCTGCCCGGCCCACGCCGACAATGCTCTTCTTGACCATGGTCGGCGCGTAACTGAACACCGGCACCCGGCCTTGGGCGCATGCGGCAATGGCCACTCCGCGAGCTTGGCCAAGTTTGAGGGCGGAGGATGGATTGAGAGCCTGAAAGATGCTTTCTATTGCGCTTTGCGCGGGCCGGTGCAGGGCGATGATTTCGCTGAGCCGAAGAAAAATTTCACCCAACCGGACGTCCATGTCCGCATCCGTTCCGGTCCGGATGACGCCGGCTTCCACCAGAGAGAGCGAACCCGACATCTCACGAATCAGGCCAAAACCGGTGACGCGGGACCCCGGATCAATTCCCAGAACGATCAGAGGGGCCTTCCCGGCATCCGGCCAAAGACCGCGACGCAGTTATTCATCCTGCATCAGCTCTTCCGGAAAATCGCAATTGACATAGACGTCTTGCACATCATCATAATCTTCCAGGGCTTCCATCAGCCGAATGATCTTCCTTCCGGCCTCTTCATCAACGGGAACCAGAGTCTGCGGGACCATGGTCACCTCTTCGTTCTGGGCGGAAAATCCGGCCGCGGCATAGGCATCCAGAACGGCCTGAAAATTTTCCTGCGTGGTGCTGACTTCCCACATCTCGCCGTCATCACGGATATCCTCGACTCCGGCTTCCAATCCGGCTTCCAGAAGCTGTTCTTCGGTGTACGAGGCCTTGTCAAAAGAGATCAGCCCCTTTTTGTCGAACATCCAGGCGACACAGCCCGATTCGCCCAGGTTTCCACCGTTCTTGGAAAAGATGTGCCGGATGTCCGCCACGGTCCGGTTTCGGTTGTCCGTGGCCGCGTCCACCAGAATGGCCACTCCGCCCGGGCCATAGCCCTCGTAGGTGATTTCATCCAGGGCTTCTCCGCCCAGTTCGCCGGTTCCCTTTTTAAGAGCCGTGTCGATTTTGTCCTTGGGCAGGTTCACGGCTTTGGCCGCGGCGATGGCTGAACGCAGCCGGGCGTTGATATCCGGATCACCGCCGCCCTGCTTTGCCGCGAGCATGATCTCCTTGGTCACCTTGGTGAAAACTTTGCCCTTTTTCTTGTCCTGAACGGATTTGCGGGCCTGAATATTCTTCCATTTACTATGTCCGGCCATTGTTATTCCTTGTGTTTTTGGACGACAACCGCGCCGTGAACCAGAACCTACTTCTTGCCCATGGCAATATAGAACATTTCCTTGCTTTCCGCTCGAGAACTTTTGGGTTTGAAACCCTGAACCTTGGCAAATGACTTGCGCATTTCGTCCAGGAGCTGCTTGGCTTCCTGGGCTTCGAAAAACTTGACCACGAAAGAACCGCCCTTTATCAAGCATTCTCGACATAGTGCAAGAGCCTGGTGGGCCAAATCCAGAGACCGGGCCTGGTCCGTGAACCGGATGCCGGTGGTTTGCGGGGCCATGTCGCTGAGAATGACGTCAAAGGGAGCCGTGTCCATAATCAACCGATAGCCTTCCCCGGATTCGTCAAAAATATCGCCCTGCATAAAAAGGGCTTGCGCCGGCAACTCAATCCCCAATGGCTTCAGATCCAGGGCCAGCAGCCTGCCGTCCGGCCCGACCTTCTGGGCCGCATACAAGGACCACGAGCCCGGAGACGCGCCTAGATCCAGAACCTTTTGCCCGGGTCGCAGCAACTTGAAACGATTGTCCGCCTCCTTCAGCTTGTACACCGAACGAGCCGGATAGTTGTCCTGCTTGGCCTTTTGAAAGTAGTGATCTCTGTATATTTTCATCACAAGAAAAATAATCGCGAATTGAGCGTTGGCAGTGAGTTGAGAGTCAGGGGCTTGAAACATGCAACAAAACCGAATAGTCCCCTCGCGGCGGCGTAACACCCTACCCGAAAGCAGGCATAAGGCCAAGCAGTGACGCCCATTCAAAATAATCGCCCTGAGCGGCTCCGGATAACCGACCAGTTGGGACGGATGAAGTCCCTTCCCGACGGACCGGAACAATACCGGCTGCTCGATTGTGGCGAGAAAAACAGCGTGCTTCTGCTCGGCCTGGGACCCGATCCCCGCATTCCAGCTCAAATCATCGCCAACCGGACTGATGACGTCCTCTACCTGGAAGCACCGGAATTGCTTTGCCAGCTTCCGTCATCGCGCCAATCCGAAATCCCGAGCCATTGGCAACCGATCAACTCTGAAGCGCTTTCGGATCGGATATTTCGCGACCGCACCATTCTTTTCTATCAGCCGAATCTCCACCTTTTTCCGGATTTTTGGGCGCCTGTTCTGGCATCTTTGAAGCTGGGGCCCGGCGCTGCCTGTCCCAGCCTCCGGGAACGGGACACGATCTGGATGCCGACCTCGGAACACAGCCTGATGGCCCGGGAGTTGCCCCTTGGATTTGCGAATGCGGGCCTGCGGGTCCGGGCATTGCCGGAAAAGCTGCTTCCCACCGACCTGGAGGCCGAATTGCGGCAAACATCTCCGGAGCTGTTTTTCAGCGTCAACTTTCGCGGACTGGACCCGTACGGGCAGAATTACGAGTTCCTGGCGACCCGCAAAGTACCGGTTGCCGTGTGGTGCGTGGACAACCCCTTCCACCTGTTGACCGGGATCCAGTCAGGTTTCTGGCGCAAATGCATCCTCTTCGTGACCGACGACTGGTTCATCCCCCGGCTTCTGGGGTTGGGCGCACAACATGTCGTCCATCTCCCCCTTGCCGCGGCGCCGCATTTTTTTGAACCTGCCGTCGACATCCCCCCTTTGGGCACGGCATCCCGTACCGTACAGGATGCACCCGGCATGGATGATTTTTTGTTACAACCGGACGAGCACCTCGCAAACCGGACGGTTTTTGTCGGCCGCTCCTCGTTTCCTGGAAAAAATGCTTTTTTTGCAGGATGCACGATTGCCCCCGCCCTGCGGCAACGGGCCCTGGCCGATATCTCCCGGGGCAGCAGGCCGGACTTCTCATGGTGGTGGGATCGCATGCGAAATTCGCCTCTCTGGCCGGGGCGGGAAGTGCGAAATGTGGGATATGCCGCGGAAGAATGCAGTCAGATGCATCGCATCCTGCATCTCCAGGCCGCGAACCTGGGGGGACAACTGACGGTCTTCGGAGACCAGGACTGGCCCACGCTGCTTCCCGGTCTGAAGGACATCCGTCCGGAAGTGGATTACTATGGACCGTTGCCCCGGATTTACCGTCAGGCCCGCTGCACCCTGAACCTGACCAGCCTGCTCCTCCCCCATGGCCTGACCCAGCGTCACTTCGACGTCTGGGCCGCCGGCGGATTCCTGCTTTCCGACGCAACACCGGGCCTGTCAATTTTCGATCAGGAACTGACCCGGGAAATCTCATTCAACTCCCCCGAAGACCTGACTGCCCTCCTCAACCGCCTGGAGGCGGACCCTCCCCTCTCGGACCACCTACGACACGCCTGGAAAAACCTGATCCGTGACGCACACACATACGACCATCGGATCGAACGCATCATGCAGGCCCTGAGAATCCATCAGATACCTGACCCCGTGTAATCAGGCTTCGAAACACAAATGATTTTCGGCGACCGCCGAAACCTAAACGCCTCAGCTCCCTCCAAACCCCACCTCGACCTTTCCGTCGGCAACAATGACCGGCACCTTGCGCTGGCCCTTGCTGAGAATGAGCATTTCATCCATCCGCGAAGCATCCGCCTTCACGTCATGATACACATGTCCAGGATGCGCCTCACGGGCGCGATTCGTGTAGGGTCACCCCTGCTTGCCGAAAATAACGGTCTTCTGCATTTCATATACCTCCCAAAAAAGATGATCCACAAACAGCTTGTCCCATCACCCATCACCCATCACCCATCACCCATCACCCATCACCCATCACCCATCACCCATCACCCATCACCCATCACCCATCACCCATCACCCATCACCCAAATTTGACATCCACCTCATTCCTAAGTCAATCTGACAAACAAGATTCGATTCATACATCGCACCGACGCCATCCAAACATTCGCCCCCCCAGAGCAGTGAAAAGCAGCGAAGGAGCATTTTATGCGTTTGGTTATAGTTTCCAATAGATTGCCCATCAGCCTTGAGGAGCAGGACGGCAAAATCGTCGCCAAGGAGTCCGTTGGTGGTCTGGCCACGGGATTAAATTCCTACCTGGATTCATTGGACCAGGATTCCCAGTTTAACGAGGATCCCTTGTGGATCGGATGGCCCGGCATGTACCTGGACGATCCGGATCGGTTCGATTTCTCCTCGCGGATCATGGGCAAGTTTCGAATCTGCCCGGTCAACCTGACCGACGCCCAGATGGACAGTTTCTATCTCGGATTCTGCAACTCCACCTTGTGGCCCTTGTTTCACTACTTTCCGTCTTATGTGGAATTTGATGAGAGTTCCTGGGACAGCTACGTGGAGGTGAACGACATCTTTCGCCAGGTTGTCGAATCCGTCCTGCAGCCGGACGAC
This sequence comes from Desulfonatronum thiosulfatophilum, assembly GCF_900104215.1. Taxonomy (NCBI): domain Bacteria; kingdom Pseudomonadati; phylum Thermodesulfobacteriota; class Desulfovibrionia; order Desulfovibrionales; family Desulfonatronaceae; genus Desulfonatronum; species Desulfonatronum thiosulfatophilum. Next base: position 125,093 of record NZ_FMXO01000001.1, read on the forward strand.
GTGGTCTGGGTGCATGACTACCAGATCATGCTTCTGCCGGAGATGATCCGGCGGAATCGACCGGACGTGTCCATCGGCTACTTCCTGCACATACCTTTCCCGTCTTATGAAATATTCCGTCTTCTCCCCAGCATTTGGCGAACCCGTCTCCTGCAGGGCCTGCTCGGGTCGGATCTGATCGGTTTCCACACCTATGACTACTCCCAGCATTTTTTGCGCAGCGTTTCCGCCATCCTCGGCCTGGAGCACAATTTGGGAAAAATCATGGTCGGAGACCGCTTGGCCAAAGTGGATACCTTTCCCATGGGCATCGACTACAATAAGTACGCCCAGGCGGCCAAGGACGAGCGCACCCAGACCGAGAAAGAGGAACTGCGACAATCCTTCGGTTCGGCCAAGATCATGCTCTCCATCGACCGTCTGGACTACAGCAAAGGCATAGCCAACCGGTTGCAGGGCTATGAGAAATTCCTGGAGTTGTATCCCCAGTGGCATGATCGGGTGATTTTGATGCTCGTGGTCGTGCCCTCCCGAACGGGAGTCGGCAAGTATCAGGAAATGAAAAAACAGATCGATGAGCTGGTGGGCGCGATCAACGGCCGCTTCGGAAAGCTGAACTGGACTCCGATCATCTACCAGTACACCACCTATCCGCTGCGCGAACTGACCATGCTCTACGATATCAGCGACGTGGCCCTGGTCACGCCGTTGCGGGACGGGATGAACCTGATCGCCAAGGAGTACATCGCCGCCAAGACTGAGAACAAAGGAGTTCTTGTTCTCAGCGAGACCGCCGGAGCGGCCATCGAAATGGGAGAAACACTGATCGTCAACGCGAACAGCGTTCTGGACATCGCCGAGACTATTCTTCGGGCCCTGGAAACGCCGGACGAGGAACAGGCCCGGGTCATGGTCCTGCTTAAGGATCGTATGGAACGCTTCGACGTCAACCACTGGGCCGAAGACTTCATGAATTCAATGCTTCTGATCAAGTCCGAGCAGGAACGGATGGAATCCACCTTCATCAACACGGATGCAGCCCAGGACGTAGTTCGACGCTTCAAGGCCGCTGATCGCAGACTGCTGCTCCTGGATTACGACGGCACGCTGGTACCGTTCCATGACGCGCCATCCATGGCCTGCCCCTCCGATGAAATCCGGAAAATCCTGTCCGCCTTGACCTCCATGCCGAATACGGAAGTGGTCATCCTCAGCGGCCGCAACAAGCACAACCTGGAACACTGCCTGGCTGATCCTCCCGTGGCCCTGGTGGCGGAGCACGGGGTCTGGATCCGGGAAATCGGAGGAGAATGGCAGATGATCCGCCCCCTGCTCAACGACTGGAAAGACCAGATTCGCCCCATCCTGGATCGGTACAGTTCCCGGGTACCGGGCACCTTCACCGAGGACAAGGACTTTTCCATGGCCTGGCATTACCGACAGGCCGACCGGAACCTCGGGGCCCAGCGCGCCCGAGAACTGGCGGAAACGTTACGCGTTCTGGCATCCAACGTCGGAATCCAGGTCCTGCAGAGCCCCATGGTGGTCGAGGTGCGCAGCGCCGGGATCAGCAAGGCCGTCGCGGCCATGCACTTCGCCTCCAAGCAGGAATGGGATTTCATTCTGGCCCTGGGGGACGCGGAAAGCGACGAGGAAATGTTCAAGACCCTGCCGGACCATGCAGTAACCATCCGCGTCGGCTCCGACCTCTCCCACGCCACCTACAATGTCCGAAATCCGAGGGCTGCCGGGGTTTTGTTGAAGAATTTTACGTTGTAGAGAGTGTGAACGTCGTCATTTTTGCGGTAAAGCACATGATGAATGTGAGGACTGAAGCGGCACCAACGGGCTGCAGGACTATTTCCAGCAGTCCGCAGGTGTTTTTTGTCCCAGTTGGTTGATGGTCATGGTCAGACAAATGGTATCATTTGCCTGCCTCCCCTGAGGATCTGCCTGTCCCTGAATGGTGAATGCCGTGGCATTGGCATGGGTCACGGTAATGTTGTAGTAGCTTTGATCAGATTTTACCGGAATGCTCGCACCGTCATACGTTCCGGCGTTCATCTCGCCATAGGTATAGTTGTTCGTGTAATATCGCTCCATGGCTTGAGCCGCGGCGACAAGGGCGGTTTTTCCGTCCGCACGCCGAGCATTCGTGGTGTACTTGGTGACCGCCGGAATTGCGATTGCCGCGAGTACTCCCAGAATGGCGACGACGATGAGCACTTCAATAATCGTGAAGCCTTTTATTCGCTTCATATGCAATATTTCCTCATTTTCAGCCTACATAATTACAGCAACCATTCTATCTGAGTTGACGCCAGGACTGTCTACCCGTTGTCGCGGCATCGCCAGGATTTTCCAAGACGACCTGCATGTCTCCACTGGAGCCGCTGAAGTATTTGTACTCCACTTCGCCGGCGGAAATGACCGCCGGAGTCTTGGCAATGCCTACATCCAGCTTTACTCCGCTTACGGGAACAGCAACCTCCTCCGTTGTGTCGTCCTCATTGACAATCGTTACCGTAACGAAGTCTTCAACATTGAAGAACATGTCTCCATTGAAGTCAAAAAACGAGAAATCGAGCCTACCGCCGCTCAAAGCGTCCAACTCCATCAGCCAACTAGATCCGCCGAAGTCGCAAGGATGCTCCGAAGGAATCATTGTCGTTAAAATTATTCGTCCATTACGTAGCAGAGCAGGACTGACGACCCGCTCCCCTTGCAGAATGTTCGTCGGTTTAATCAAGTCCAGGTACCAGCCGCGTCTGATAGGGTCCGTTGAATCTGATGTATCCGTGTAATTTACTAGGTAATTTGAAGTAACTCTTACGGGCATGTCATAATGGACGCCCTCAAAAAGAATATGCTGTTTCTTCAATATGCTGCGGTCAGTTTGCGGGATGAAACCGGTGTCTCGAATCCCATAAAACGTCTGATGCTTTGTAATATTATTTACGACGTTGTCGCCTGTTTCAAAAAATTTGCCCGTGCCGAAATATACCATTTTTCCACCATTAGGATGAGAACCCACCACCGGCCGTGCTGTAATTGGTTGAACATTACCATTTCGATCTCGTGCGGTAAAAAGTGGCTTCAGCGTATTACCATCTTTATAAGCAACACCCCAGCCTGGATTATTTATATTGCTGCTCGTCAAATCAAACTTCCACAGATTTCCTAGCAAATCCCCTGCATAAGCATAATCGGTAATTCTATCATTGTTAATGTCCACAGGAATAGGGGTTGACAATCCGTTTGGTGCTGCTTCTGTTCCTGTTTGTGTATCTATTGCCCCCAACCGAGCACCGGTTGTCAGATTGACGATAAAGAGTTTGGCCAGATGATTATTGCTGCCGTAGCCATTGCCAAAGATTGCCACCCACTGACCGTTTTTTAAACGCGCAATTGTCGGCTGTCCAATGGAATAACCAAGTTCTGGATCCGTGAACTCCCATAGCACATTTGCGGCTGTAAAATTATCAGGATCTGTTACATCTAAGGCAAATACAGACCTACCTCCAGCTCCTGTACTGCCTACCAAAATCGTTCTCCATTCTCCATTAATAAAAGCATCACCCACCCTCGGTGGGCCATCAACAAAATACCTATGTTCGTACTCAGGGTCTGTCAGCTTGCGCAAATGAGGAAACACTTCATTAGGTATATAGGCCATCATCTCCACTCCGTCGTCGGCCCGAAAGCCGTGGAGCATGCCGTCGTTGGCACCGAGGTAGATCATCTTAGTGCGGTCCTTGGTGGCATTGAGGAATTGATTGTAGGCTCCCTCAATCAACTCATCTCCGGTAAAACCCTCAGCTATTGTGGAAACATTATAGCCAAAGTTGGCAGCACCGACGAAAACCGGATCTGAATTGATAATGTCGCCTAGCAAACGAGTTCTAGCTCGGAAGATTCCATTCGGTAGTTCATTGCTTTTATCGCCCCGAAGATAGTTGAGTACCGCCTGTCCATGAGTTGTGCCGCCGTCGCCCATGAGAAAACTCTGCTGCGTAACGTTAAGATTGTTCCATTGAAACTTCACACCCTTTGGCGTGGATTCAGGGTTATATGTATAGATATTGCGTTGAGTGTGCTGAGGCAGCATATTTCCTGCCTCCCAATCCATACCACTAGTGCTGCCATCCATAAGCACTGGGAAGGAAATCAATTCGCCGGACCAGTCCGATGTCCGGAAGCGGGCCTGATAAACATAGGTGCCTGTATCAAGGCGAACGGAGTTGGCAACGACTGAGGCTGCGGAACCGGTAGTTTCCACAACTTCCTTGAAGATGTTTTCCAAATCATCTGCCAGTTTGGAGGGATCGATGGCGTAATAGTAGTTGTCCGGCAAACCATCTCCAGTCGAGTCCCAGGATGTCGGATCGGTGGGGAAATTTTTAGATTTGTTATAACCGCCCCATTTTGCGGCATAATACAACGGCTCTCTCAGAGATTGCGCGGTGGAGGGCCCCAAAGTGTAGGTATAGGATGTGGCTGGATCGTTATATTGGCAATGAGAGCAACCCGGGACATCGCTGCCTGAACTGCGATTGTAACCATTGATCCCGGAATGCACCTGGAAGCCGTCTAAGGTCGTTCCGCTGATCACATATCCGAAGCCCATAGCATTAGTGGTGGACTGACTAAAAACGTTTGTGGTGATGGTAATCTTGTCATCGGTGATTTGGTATCGGATCACACCGTTCAGGTCCATGTCGTAATCGCCACCCTGCTCGCTGTCTTCCCATTGAACGAGGAAAGAGCCCAAACCGGCTTCCAAATCCTGCTCAATGACCTTAAAATCAACAATGGCGCAATTGCCGCTAATGGTTGTGTTACGGCAAGCCGGCAAAAGAGTCACCGCGGGGGTAGATTGACCAGGCCTGGGAATCTCTAGCCGGGGCACGGCAGGAGCCAGTGACACACCGTATGTCTTGGTCTGGATCGCCGCTGCATTACCCTGTGAATCAACAAGATCTCCGCGTATACTTTCCGTATAAGCATAATGCGCAAGTCCTGCTATATGATAGGAACCTTGCAGTCGGGGCGCTTCGGGACAAATACCAAGCACGTCGCCAAGAGATCCGACAGTCTTTGATGTACACAATTGGTCATTTGCAGACCCGGCCTGCCCGACGAACCATGATCCGTCATGGATGTTTTCTCCCTGGCCGACGATACCCGTCAGGGAAGCAGCGGACGAGGCACCGAGTCCACTCACGCCGCTGAGCTGATCCGCATCGTACGAGGAGGCCGAGCTGTTGAAGCTGACAATGCTCAGATCAGCACACCAATTGCTGTTTGAAAGGGGATCCTGCCATGCGGTCAGGGCCGGTAGACCAGAAAGACGATCGGTGCCTGAGACGACATAATCGCCATGGGGCTGTTTTCCAGCCAGGTAACGCAAGGTCTCCAGGAAAATCTCCGACTGGGGATTTCCCCAGTTGGTGCAGCGCCCGTCATTAAAAGTATTCAGTCCCCAAGGACAGTTGTCGCCTCCATCAGATGTGCCGGCATTATAAGTTGCATCATTGTTTCCTGTACCGGTATGGTGACGATATCCGTAGATGCGAAAACTGTTCAGGGTTCTGATGATCCCACCGCCACTTGGCGCGCTTTTGAACGTTCCATCTGTCGTTATATTGATTTCATTACTGATATTGCCAAGGCTTCTGCGGAGTACTCCTCCAGACTTGTTGCGCATGTAGCTGCCTGTCAGCAGCCCAAAATGCAAGATTTCATCCTCTCCATACTGCTGCAGGAGGCCAATGGGTTTCAGGTTACCCTGCGGATACTGCTTGCACTTTTCAGTTCCCACCAAACCTGCGACACAAACTTGAACGAGTGCATTGAGTTCCAGAGTCTGAATTCCAGTTACGTTCCAGGGTGGGTTGTCTGAATTTGCAAATATGCCTGTGCTACTGACATCATTGCCGTTACTGAACCGAAGACCGCCAATCTGCATTTCGCTGTGACCGCTGCGGGTCACCTCTCCTTGCCAGCGGCATTGATGCCGTTCGTTAGCAGTCCAGAGCGAATAATTACCTTGAGAAATACGAATCAGCGGAGGAGTGGTTACGATCTGGGAAAAAGTTCCGTCAGGCGCCACAGAAGTGTTGCAAAAGCTGTATCCCCTGCGCGAGTTGTTCGTTAGCTGCCAATCGCTTCGTGTAACTCCAGTACCGTCACTACTTGTTATCTGAACCTCAACCAGACCGGAGTTAAAGGAACGTACTACGCCGAGCATTCGAGCAGACTGCGGAAGAGCTTGGCTCTCGATGATCAATTGGTCGCCGATTTGAACCTGTGAAGAATTGTTCCATCCCGTAGCAAAAGTTCTGCGATCCGTTGTATCGTTACGAGAACCAGCAGGGATGGTAATAGATGTCACACTTGTCGTGGTTGTGTACGAAGAAGACGAGAACGGCGTCAGCTGTGGGAGGTCGAATCCGTCATAATACCGTACCCAGCTGTGCGCGTCATTGGGAAGATATGTTCGTTCAAGAACGGTAGTCGTGACGGTGTCCGTGGAGCGGGATCCGCCATAGAGGATCTTGCGGATTACGTCGATACGAGCCATGGATATATAGTTTAAGAAATTTCCACTCCAATTTCCGGCACAGTATTTATCTGCCGTGATGGATTTCGGCTGGAACATACCTTGTGTGGCATCGTAATCATAACATTTCTTTGAATCAAAATAACCGTAATAATCTATTGCATGATTGTATGTTCTTTCCGCTGCTCCATTTCCTGTCAAATCTGCATAGTCAGGATAAGCCTCGAAGTAGAGCTGGTGATCGTTGGACATCGTCAGCATAACCTGCGGGATCACTGCCTGGCTAACAAAAAGAGGTACTTGAGAGATATTCAAGGCATGCCCAGGCGAGGACACCAAGAGAATGCTAAAAAGCAGATTCAGAATGAGATACAGTTTGAGCTTGGTGATGAAATTGAAGAAGTGAGTTATCATATTCTTTCTCCTCAAAGGCGATCTACCTTCACCTGAAACATTTTGGACAGTGCCTGTGAGACTAACGTTTATACGTTACCTGCAGAATGACTTCCGCATTAGAAGAGCCGCCAACGGCAAAGGAGGTAATGCGGTAAATACCGGCTTCAGGGATTGGTTCATCCGCCGCCAGGCTTCCGAGAGGCTGGGCCACAGGGGGTAACTCTTCAATTATATAGCGCGGAAGTTGCTTCACGTTGTCGATCAAAAATTCGTACTCCCATGAAAAAGAGCTACCTGGAGCCCAGACAACTGGATCAGTCCATAAGGATATGTTTGGCTTGTACAGGCCGTTTGTCCCGTCAAATGGATCAAGAACAGCGCCTTGGAGATAGGATTCAGCTTCCCGCAAGGCAGCCTCTGCGGCCTGAAATGCAAGATCTTTGTCGCGCATATTGCCCGCCATTCTTTCCTGTAACGAAGTCGTCTGCATTCCAGCTACAGCCATAAGGGTTAGAACCAGAAGCATGACTAGAGAAATAACCAGAGCGGAGCCGGTCTGAGAATCAATTTCTTGATTGTGAGGGATTAACGAATTACACATATTCTCTATCTATTTCAACCTGTTACGAAGCCCAATCGTTGTCGTGAAAACACGTCTTAAACGCATGTCATTTGCGGGCCCAATCATTGTACCAAGTACGTTATATACAGCTGTGTCAGAATCCACACCACGTATTTCATCAACAGTACTCATCAATAGACCAATTTGGACACTTCGAACGCTATTCCAATCCCCAACGTCTGAAGCTGTAACATAATTATCTATATTGAAATTTCCGTTATAATCTATTCCATACAATACCTGCATGGATTCAACTCCTTCCACCAATTCTTGAGCCGGTTCACTTCCTCTTTTCCTATAGAGACTTGAAGTCCCAGATGAATTTAAATTAATAAAATATGTAAATGTTGCGATCCAATAAAAAGATCCTGAATTAAAACTTTTACCAAGATTACTTGTTTCATTTTCAGGATCAGCTTTTCCGTAGCTTGTGTTAATAGTCCCAGTATTATGGGTAATTGAGTGGGATTGCGGATTACTTGAAACTTGAAAAATAGCCGCTGCTTCACAATCTGAAACAAGTATAATATCAGCAACTTTAAAAGGATGATTTTGTACAGTATGTATTGTTGCTGCAGTATGTTTTTTACTTGGATCTTTAGTTACCGAAACGCCATCATCATATGCTGTCCGTATGGTGAGAATATCACTTCCAGCAAGAATATTGTTCACCTTAATTTTATTTATTACATCCAGCTTGGGAATTGCAGAGTTTGAGTCATTGGACCATGTTCCTTCTCTAATTTCAACTGGATATTGCAAACTATCATCAGCATCGTAACCATAAAGTGACTCTTTAAAATTATACATATAGCTTTCTTTATCTTTCAAAACATTCTTGATCTGTTGTACGTCAGATACGCACCCAATATATCCTGCCATTCGTATGTCACGAATTAGAAAATCCATTGCAAACCTGCCATTTTCCTGAAGACGCGACACTCCTTCCTGCATGCGATAAGTCAGGGAATTGCTCAGAAATATCTGATAGACACCGCCGAGGACGATCATCAGAATGACCATGGTTACCAGGGCCTCGACAATGGACAGGCCAGACTGGCTTTGATTAACGCTTCGCATGCTTCTAACCTTCATAGTTCGGACTGTGTCCAGAATTCCTGCCACTGCGCGTCATCCTCCCTGGACTCTCTCCACTTAATCGTGATCAGGACCACCGTATCGTCGATCATTTCAATAGCACCGTCTCCGGGGCCGGGAAAAACGGCCAGGGTTTCTTTCCATTGTTCCAGATCAAATTTGACGGCAGAAGGCAGATTTGCTGCAGGTTCTTCCTCGAAATCGACCACATAACGTCCGTTGAGCGCATAGGTCCGGTTGGCCCGCATCCGATCCAGAATATCGTAGGCCTGCAACGTCGCCTGTGAACGTAGATATGCATCATTATTCTGCCGCAGGGACACCATCTGCATTCCGGCCAGACCCAGCAGCCCGATGGCCAGAATGATCAGCCCGACCAGAACTTCAAGAAGGGTGAAGCCGGCTGCAGGCCTTTTATCAAGTGTAACATTTGTCGGAGAAAGTACTGCGATACACTTCAACATGGTTCTCGTTGTGACCTCACTCTTCCGGACTGGTTCACCTTGATGCACATTACGCGATCCATGTGCTTGACCTGGAAGTAGTCATTTGCTTCATTAATAATTTCCTTAATAGTTCCATCTCCGCGGAAAGTGGCTCTGAAATTGGAGTCGTAAAATTTGCCGATTCCGTCAAAAGACAGCTGCTCCTTTAAGGCACCACGCGCCCTGATTCGAGCACTATTCTGATCGGCGACAAGCCACCCTTGTCCCCATGCTCCGCTTGTCGCACAAGTAAGGCCATCCGAGCTCCTGCAGACATAAACTTCCATCCCTCGCTTCATGGCCTCGCTCCGAGCCAGATTGAGCGCCGAAACGAATTCATTGGCCAGGGTGTTCGTCCGCGTATTGCCGATAAACACGTTGAACGCCGGGATCGCTATGCCAGTCAAGATGGCGACTATGGCAACCACTACCAGGACTTCAATTATGGAAAAACCTCGGATCTGGGTCTGATTAAATATTATTTTTGGCATACCACGAGACTGCCCATAAGTTTGTTGGAAGGTCATAGAGAACCGCATTCATGGCTTTCCGTTCGCACCCGCCCTGCCCTTGCCAGGACGAACTTCACTCCGCGGCTTTGACGACACAACGTGAGCGTTCCGGCCTGGAAAGCACCACTGAGATATTGAGTTGAGCCGTTGCTTACATAGGAGATGTAATTTCGTACAGGCATATTCCCGGAGAGAGTAAATCCGCTTCCCAACGGGCGCCGTATTTTAAGAATTTGACTTGGATCCTCCACCGTGCCGGTGTTTGTCGCATCCGTAAAAATGATCCAACCTTGTTCCCAGCCGCCGTTGACGGTACATTCAGTTCCGTTTGAACTCTTGCATATGGTTATCCGATGATTGCGTTTGATGGCTTCGCTGCGGGCATAGTTCAATGCTGTCAAAAACTCATGAGCCACTGTCGAAACCCCGGCATTGCGCAACATCCCCATCACATACGGCGTAGCGACTGCCATCAGGATCAAAGCGATTGCAATGGCGACCAGGACTTCGATAAAGGTCAGGCCGGAAGGCTGATTATTGAAGCTCTGCTCTTTCATTATCGAAACAATACCAAAAATTCATTGATCATGATAACCACCAGCGCATGGAAGACTGTTCTGGGCTTATCATCCGTACACGGAAGACTGAGTAGCGATAGAGCAGTTCCCAACCAGACAGGGCGCCAAGGCAAGATAAATGCCAAAGGGGGAAGAGTTGCCGGACCGGCAAAGGCAGGAGTAAATCATAAACGGGAAGGATTCTTTTCGAACCTTCGTGTCCGGCGTCCCCGCTACCTTATTCTGCCTTGGCAAAACGTAGGCCGGTGGCTTTGCGTCGCATCCTTTCGGAGTGCTTTGCCCTTGTCAGACATTTGGGAAAACAATTAACTCGCTCAAAATTAATTGTCCAGCATTTCTTTCATTGCCGCGGCAACTATTGCCCGACTTGTCTGCGGAGGTCGCTCATGGTTTTGACTCCACGTTCCGCGCTTGCCATCAACCTTGATCAATGTAACGATTTACGCAAATGCATACTCCACACGATCCCGACATGACCTGTTGCGCAAGGCCGTTGTGCAGTTCACGTCTGCAATCCGGATCCGAACCGGATCAATTGCCCCGCGCATTCATCCCGTAGGCCGACTTCCCTCATCTGACCCTGACCCCTGGTTCTGACCTCTGATTCGATCAGACACATCGCTTGTTGCGTTCGACTCCAAAAGGATGAATTCAAAAGGATGACCAAGCCGCCCGCGACGATTTTCGCCCTGCTGGACTGCAACAACTTCTACGCCTCCTGCGAACGGGCGTTCAATCCCAAGCTGCGCAAGAGGCCCATCGTTGTCCTTTCCAACAACGACGGCTGCGTGATTGCCCGCTCCGCCGAAGCCAAGGCCTTGGGCATTCCCATGGGCGCACCGGCCTTCAAGTTCCAGCCTCTGTTCAGAAAACACGGCGTGGCGGTCTTTTCCTCCAACTTCGCCCTGTACGGCGACATGTCCCGGCGGGTCATGGACACCGCGGCACGGTTCACGCCGGACATGGAAATCTATTCCATAGACGAGGCCTTCCTGCGTCTGGACCGGATGCATGACCGGCCCCTGGATGTGGCCCGCCGGATCAGGGCCACCATCCAGCAATGGACGGGCATCCCCGTGTCCATCGGCATCGGCCCGACCAAGACCCTGGCCAAGGTCGCCAACCGGGTGGCCAAGAAGCATCCGGAGCACGGCGGCGCCTTCAGCCTTGAGGACCATCCGGACCGGGACCGGATCCTGACGGATATTGAGATTGAGGACGTCTGGGGCATCGGGCGGCAGTACGGCAAAAAGTTGCGCGAGTTCGGCATCCGCAACGCCTTGCAGTTCAGCAGACTGGACAAGGATTGGGTCCGGAAGCGGATGACCGTGAACGGAATGCACACCCTGCTGGAACTGCAGGGCGTTCCCTGCCTCCCGCTGGAGCAGACCGTGGCCACGCCCAAGAGCATCGTCTGCTCGCGCACCTTTGCCGGATCGCTCACGGACAAGGACAAGCTGGCGGAAATAATTTCGGGCTACGCGGCTCGGACCGGGGAACGGCTTCGCGCCCAAGGCTGCGTGGCCGGACACCTCCAGGTGTTCATGCTCACGGACCGCTTCCGCCTGGACAGGCCGCAGTACAGCAACGCCGCAGTCTCGTCCCTGGTCGCGCCCACAAGCCGCACGCCGGACCTGATCCGGGCGGCTCGAAAGGTCCTGGATCAGATTTTCAAGCCCGGCTACGAGTACCGCAAGGCCGGGGTGATGCTCTTCGGGATCGAAAAAGAGCAAGGCCGCCGGCTGCACCTGTTCGAGCCTTCTCCGGAAGAACGGGCGCGAAGCAAGGCCGTGATGGAAACCATGGACCGGATCAACGCCAAATGGGGGGCCATGACCATGCGCCTGGGGGCGGAGGGCACGGGAAAGCGTTGGGTGATGCGTCAGGCCCACCTGAGCCCGAGGTACACGACGAACTGGCGGGAGTTGCCGGTGGTGCGTCTTGATTGACGCCTGATCCGCGCTTACCGCAATCCTCCCCAAAGCCCCCCCTATTCGCTCCGCCTCCGCACGCCGGCTTCTTCTCCCAACCTGACCAGTATCCTTCGATGCGTACGATTACGGCGCCTCATTTCGTAATCAAACGTCCCGCGCCGTGGGCAAGACGCTTCCGGCTTGACACCCCACTCCGCTCCAATTCCTCGACTCCTACATGTAAAAGTATCCCGCCAGATATGGTTTTCGCTGCTGAAAATGAAGCGAATCCCTACTCACGCTGTCGACCGGGACACGATACCATTTGGCCATATTCTGATTGGTGACGAAAAACGTATCGGTTGCGCATGGAAGCGCATTGCGAACACGAATCAGCTCATGATGAACCATGCCGATGATGAATGGAATGTCGGATGGACGTGCCTCTGTTCGACTACCTGCATCGATCGACCTCAGCGAGCGGAGACACGCGACAGGATCATGGCGATTGCCTGTCAAGCCATGGGAGAACCTTTAAGACCTTTGGAGGCATCCAATGAATATCGAAAAAAGCTCGACAGAAATGCCGAAGACGCCGGGACTGGGAGAAACAGGTGACTCCGGCACGGGACAGCGCATGAGCGAACGTGGCGGCGAACTCTACGGCAAGGCGGAATCCGCCGTGGGTGATGCGTATGAAAAGACGGAAAAAATGGTCGGAGAAAAGTACAAACAGGCCATGAGCTATGGCGGCAAAAACCCGGGAAAATCGCTGCTCGTCGGTTTGGCCATCGGGATGGGGCTGGGATATCTGCTGGGCGCTTCCACCAGGCAATCCCAATTCAGTGAATTTCAAAAATATTTTCGGTGATCGCAAACGTTCCGAGTCTGTTTCGCGAACGAGCCCGATAAAGGGTTTCGATGATCCAGATTCAGAATATCGGATCGAAGAGAGTGCTTTGATTTATTCAACCATATCCTGTGGAGGTAAACATGCTTTGGACAATTTTCGTTATTCTGTTGGTCATGTGGCTGTTGGGATTGGTATCCGGATACACTGTCGGCGGATTCATTCATCTCCTGCTGGTCATCGCGGTCATCGTCATCGTGATCCAATTGCTCCAGGGAAGAAGGGTCACGTGACCGTGACGGTAATCCGATGACACCTCAACATTCGGAAAAGGAGAAATCAACATGCCGATCCTTTTGATCATACTCGTCATCCTGCTCGTAGCCACCCTCCCCACATGGAACTACAGCAGAGCATGGGGACCGTATCCCAGCGGCGGAATCGGCCTGATCCTGTTGATTCTGATCATTCTGATGGTGATGGGACGCATTTAGCACTCACAACACAAGGAGAACATCATGAAGTCAAGTACTCAGGACAAAGCGGAAGGTAAATGGGATCAGGCGAAAGGCAAGGTGAAGGAAGCCACGGGCAAGGCGACGAACAACGCCGAAATGGAAGCCGAGGGCAAGGTGGACAAAGCCAAAGGGAAAACGCAGGAAAAGACCGGTGACGTAAAGAAAGTCGTCGACAAATAACCGTACGGTGTAAGACATCAGGCAGGAGAAGGAGCCGGAAGTCAGGAGGCAAAGGCTGGGAGGAGATCAGAGGATGAACCTCGGAAATCCCCTCAGCCTATTGAGACTGATTCCGACCCCTGCGCCCTTCCCTCCCAACAACCACTCCGACTCCTGCCTCCTGACCTAACTGAAACCCACAGCCCATAACTCATAGCCTATCACCCTTGACAATCGGTTAACATTTGTCAATTATCGAATCCGCGAGGACGCGGATTATGAATTTCGACGACTTTTTCCACAGACTCTCCAGAGTGACCGACATCAGCAGCCAAAAGGAATTGGCAACGCTGCTCGGGGTTGATCCTTCGGCCATCACCATGGCCAAAAAGCGCGGCGTCCCCAAGAACTGGGCCTTGATTGTGGCCACGATGTTCGGACTCAACCCCGAATGGTTGAAAACCGGAACAGGACCGATTCGTCCGCTCAACCGGGACAGGACGCTGTTCATCCCCAAGGTTTCAGCCCGGGCCAGCGCCGGAGCGGGTTCCCTGGAAACCATGGACAATGTCGTTGGCGAGATTCCTTTTGACCGGGGTTGGATATCCATGAAAGGAAACCCGAATCGGATGGTGGCCATGGACGTGGTGGGGGACAGCATGTCTCCGGAGTTGGAGGCAGGCGACACCATCCTGGTGGACCAAAGCCGTTCCGAAGTCCAAAGCAATGCCGTCTACGTGATCGGCCTGCAAGACGCCGTTCTGGTCAAGCGGATTCAGGCCCATCCCGGCTTGGTGATCCTGTACAGCGCCAATCCCAGATACGCTCCCGTCACATTGCAGGGCGACGAGATCGAAACCTTGCGCATCATCGGCCGAGTTTTGTGGAGCAGCCGGGAATACGCGTAAATATTGACAAGTTGAACCGCCCGCTTCGCTCAAGGCACGAAGGACGCCAAGGAAACATTTTTTGAAAGCAGGGAAAAGCTGCTTTCAAAATGATTGATTGCCCCTCCCTAGCGAGACCAAAAACGCCAAGAGACAAGAAGTCTTTTTTTCTTCTGCATTTTTCTTGCGAAGAAAAAAATCTCTTCTTGGCGCTTTGCGTCTTAAGCGAAGCGGGCGGTTCATTCTTCAGAAGTACGTTTGAACCGGAGAAGTTTTTTTTTGTTCTCTTACTTAACATATGTCAATTAAACAGGAGGCCTATCATGCAGCAGCGTTATTGTGAATGCGGACACCCGGTCACGGTCGCGTATGTGGTCACCGACAAAGGGATTAAACATTTGTATCAACCCAGAGCCAAGATGATCAAATTGATGCAATGCCCTGCGTGTGGCAAGCCGATAAATATCGACAATCTGCGTTAGCCCTTGGCAAAACCGGCAAACAGCAATCTTTCACCGCAAATCATTCCAGTCGTGACAATGCAAAAAGGACGACCTCTGCTCCACGTGAAGTGGTGCAGAGGTCGTCCCTGGTTATAACGGTTGCGTATGTCTGTTCAGAAGCCGACTTTCAGGGAAAAACTCGACTCCCTGTCTGCCGGAGCAAATCCAGATAAGCTCAATCAGACATCAATCAAAAACTACTCTTCGGTCTTCTCTTTGGCCGCGGCTTTTTTCTTGGGCTGCGGCGGAGTTCCCTGCATGGTGATCATCTCCCGTTCCCCGGTTACCGCACGCCAGGTTCTCTTGTGGTGCAGGCAGTTCGTGGGGCAGGTATCCACGCAAGTACCGCAAAAGACGCAGGCAAAAGGATCGCAGGTCCAGATACCGGTTTTCTTGTCCACGGTGATGCACTGCGCCGGACATTTCCGGGCGCAGGTGGAGCAGAAAATGCAGTTGTCGATGTCGTTGTAGAGTTCGCCGCGGGAGATTTCAAAGGGCTCACGTACGACAAAGGGGTACTGTCGCGTGGACTTCTTGGTGAGCAGGTTTTTGATGACATTCCCGGTCATTGGAGCAATGTTGAACATATTTTTTACTCCTAGCGTTCCGTGCAGCTGATGCAGGGGTCAATGGAGAGAACGACGACAGGTACGTCCGCCAGCTCGATTCCCGGCAGCATGGCCGCCAGAGGAGGAATATTGGCGAAAGTGGGGGTCCGGATGCGCAGGCGATCCAGATTCTTGGTCCCGTCACCCTTGAAGTAGTAGAACAACTCCCCGCGGGGCTGCTCCACTCTTTCCACTCCCTCACCGGAAGGATTGCCTTTGACCTTCACGCTGATTTCACCCTCGGGCAGCTTGTGCAGGGCCTGGCGGACAAGATCAATAGCCTGCAGCGTTTCCCGGAAGCGGACCTTGCTCCGGGAATAGGAATCACCGCCGTACTCCACGATGGGCTCGAAATCCAAGTCAGGGAAGGCGGCATAGTTCAGCTGCCGACAATCCTGGGCAATGCCGCTGCCGCGCAATGTCGGTCCGGCGGCTCCCAATTCATAGGCCTGTTCCTTGGTCAACACGCCCTTGCCGACGGTCCGCGCCTTCACGGTGTAGTCGTCCAGCGTCGTTGCCTCCAGCGCCTTGAGTTCACTTTCCACCGCAACCAGTTCGGTGAGGATCCAGCGGATCTGTTCAGGCGTCAAATCCTTGCGAACGCCGCCCATCACGTTCACCGACACGATGACGCGATTGCCGGTGGTGGCTTCATTGATGTCCATGATCCGTTCCCGGATCTTCCAGTACTGATAGAACAGGCTTTCAAAGCCGAAGGCATCGGCAAAAAGCCCAAGCCATAACAGATGCGAATGGACCCTGTGCAGCTCCGACCAGATGGTGCGCAGATACTTGGCCCGGGGAGGGACCTCGATCTGCATCATTTTTTCAAGGCCCTGACAGTAACACATTGCGTGGATCTTCGAGCAGATCCCGCAAACCCGCTCCACAATCTGAATCATGTGGTGATAATCACGGATATCACACAGTTTTTCCAGCCCACGGTGCACGTAACCCAACGCTGGGACAGCCTGGGTGACGATTTCGTCCTCGACGGTCAGAGACAGATGGATCGGCTCTGGGAGGACCGGGTGCTGCGGACCGAAAGGAATAATGGTCTTGGCCATAAAAGCTCCTCGGTAATATCAAGAAAGTATGATGATTAGGTGTTTTTTCGGATGATGCTGTATTTGCAGAACGGTGTCGTCCCAACTTCTTCTTCAAGATACAGATAGTTCTCGAAGTTCAGCACAAGACCGGCGAAACAGAGCCCGAACTGATCCTGGATCTCATTTTCCACGAGAAACGCGGCAAAGAGGATATCCGAGATCGAAGGCACGGGCTGCGTCTTGGGTTGCTTTAATCGCAAATGCACCATTTCGAGCTCACGGTCAAAGGTATAGAGCAGGTCGACATTCTCTTCATCCAGGTCGACGCAGGTGATGGTTACCAATCGCCAGCCTTCGGCTTTCAGCCGGGTGACCTCGACCTTCAACTCATCCATGGCGACTGCCACGGTTTCAAGCACGGCGACATTTTTGTCGGTGGTTTCAACTTCGGCCATATTCCAAACTCCTTACGACTTAGCGGCGAACAATTCCAACGCCTTCACCACGCCGTCGATGATCGCTTCAGGTTTAGGCGGGCAACCGGGAACGTACACGTCCACGGGGATGACCTTGTCCACGCCGCCGACGACGTTCGGGGCATCCCGGAACACTCCGCCGGACAATCCGCAGGCGCCGATGGCGATAACCGCCCGGGGCTGCGGCATCTGATCGTAGAGGTTTTTCAGCACCTTCTTGTTGCGGTGATTCACCGTTCCGGTGACCAGAAATACATCCGCATGCTTCGGGTTGCCCACGTTGATGATTCCGAAACGCTCCACGTCATAGACGGGAGTAAGCACGGCCAGCGTTTCAATATCGCACCCGTTGCAACTTCCGCAGTCGAAATGCAGAACCCAGGGCGATTTGATCCGTGAGGTTTGAAGAAACTGTGATATTATGTTCATGAGCGGTTACCTGTAGTACAGCCAAAGAAGGTTAATCAACGAGAGCGTTATTCCTGTTGCCCAAGCCGTGCCCAGCATCCATCTCCAGGTCATGCGGGATGTGGTGTTGTCGATCAGTATTTCCACGAAGTACGTAACGCCCAGAAGCACGATAATCCCTACTACGCTCGTAGACCAGAACAGGGAAAGCAAACCGAGAATCAGGACGATTTCAAACAGGTGGGCAATCTCGACCACCGCATAGTACGGGCCGGAGTACTCGGTGTACACGCCGCGGACGATTTCCTGGTGCGCGTGGTGCGAGCCGGAAATGTCAAAGGGCGACTTGCGCAACTTGATGGTCAGGGCAATGCCCAATACGAGGAACAGCAAGGGCATCTGCAGCAGCAACGGCTGATCCATGGCGTAAATGGCGTCGATCTTGAAGCTGCCGGTGGCCATGAAGAAGCCGACGATGACCAGGATCAACAGAGGCTCGTAGGCGATAATCTGCAACAGCTCACGATGCGCGCCGATCTGACTGTACGGGGAAGGCACCGAAAGTGCTCCGAGAACCAGGAACACGGAGCCGACGGCCTGCACGAAAAATATCAGCAGCAGGTCGGCCTGCAGAAAGAACAATACTACGGAGGTTACCGCGCCGGCCAGATACAGCAGTGAGCAGAAGGCCAGCCAGTGACTGGCAAGGACGGTTTCCTTGCCCAGCAGTTTACCGATGTCATAAAAAGGTTGGAGAATGGGAGGCCCGATACGGGACTGCAGTCGCGCCGTAATCCGCCTGTCCACGCCGGTGAGCACACCGACGGCCAAGGGCGCCAAAAAAAGAGCCGCGATCAATGCCATGAGAACTTGAGCGGTGTTCATTTTAGAGCCCCCCTCCGAGCATCAGGAGAATAAGCAACAAGGCCGCGGTATTAAGCCAAGGACTGATCAGGCTCTCACCGAAAATCTTCTCCAGGTAGTAGTTGGATGTTGTGGGTACGATAAATTGGCGCAAAGGACCGGCGTATGCGGTGGGGTCCTTCATGGACTGGGCACCGGACAGGTAGGGACCGGAAGTCTTGACGCGTCCGGCGACCTTGAAGAAGTAGTACCCGGCGGCCAGACCGATTGCCGCTACAAAGAAGAGCGGAATCACGGGGAAGGAACCGCGATCGGTAACCAGGATGCCCCAGGTTGTTGCGGGAACTGTGTCCGGCACTCCCAGATGCAGCATGGAAACGGCCGGATAGATCAGAGAGCTGTAGATCCAGGGTGCGTAGAAAGACAGCAGCACGGCTCCGCAGATGAGTCCGACCAGAGGCAGGCGGGTCAGCATGGGCTGCTCTTCCGCGCGGATCCTGTCCTTGATTGGGTAGGTCATGAACAGACCGGCCCAGCGTGCCCAGTAGAGCACGGTTACCGCGCTTCCCAGAGCCAGGATGATCACAAGAAGCACATTGTGTGCCGAGGATTCAATGGCCATCCATTTGCCCATGAGCATGCCGAAGGGCGGCAGGATCATGGTCAGCGCAGCCAATACTGCAATGATCGCGGTGACGGGCATGATCGCGTACAGTCCGCGCATGTCCTCGATGTCGCGGCTGGCGATCCGCTGCTCGATGGTGCCCACGCACAGGAACAGAAGAGCCTTGCTCACCGCGTGAAACAGGATCAGAAACATGCCCGCTGCGATGGCAGCCGGGGTTCCCACGCCGGCGCAGGCAATGATCAGTCCAAGATTGCTGACGGTGGAGTAGGCCAGGATCTTTTTCCCGTTGGACTGACTGATGGCCAGAAGCGCGGCGGCAAGAAAGGTGAACGCGCCGACCAGGGCCACAGTGACGGAGAAGAACGTCCCGGAGTAGGCGGGCGAAAACCGCATGAACACATAGATGCCGGCCTTGACCATGGTTGCGGAGTGCAGCAAGGCGGAAACCGGCGTCGGGGCGACCATGGCGCCGAGCAGCCAGCTTTGGAACGGCAGCTGAGCGGCTTTCGTCAGCCCGCCCAGACACAACAGTCCAATGGGCACCAGCAGGAATACTGCTTCAGGGGACAGAACCAGAATCTGCTGAATGTTCACCGTACCGAGGTCCAGGGCAATCCAAAACAGTCCGATCAACAGGGCAAGACCGCCAAGACTGTTGATCCACAGCGCTCGCAATGCGTTGCGTTTGGATTCGTCCGTCAAGTCGTGACGAATGAGCAGGAATGAACACAGGGTGGTCAGCTCGAAAAAGAAATAAAAATTCGAGAGATCGTTGGTCAATACCAACCCGTTCATTGCCCCAAGAAACAACAGCATGACCGCGAAGAACTGAGGCTGTCGCGATGTGGTCAGATGCAGGTGAGCCTCGTGCTTTTTCATGTACGGCAGACCATGAATCACGATAATCGAACCGACGATGCTGACCACGGCAATCATCAGTTTTGAAAGTGGATCGACCATGAACAGAGCCTGGCCGGTGCCCTCGACGGGCGACATCAGTTTGAACACGGCCAGCAGCACGATCTGCGCCCCGGCAAGGTAGATGATCAGCCGATGTTTCGCGCTGAGACCTACGGCAAGAATGATGAACAGCACTACGAAGTCCAGGAGTACGATCAACGGGCCTGGATTGGCGCCCAACAACGTTGTTGAAAAGGCAACCGTATCGTAGGAGAACAAGGCCAGCGACGCTCCTGTCAGGAGAACCGCGGTGGCCAAAACCATAGCCGTGCGCAAGGAATCGACCCTTAGCGCGTAAACTCCCAATGCCGCGATAAACGGAATCACGACAAGGATAAACAGGAGGGTACTAGGCATACCTTCTCCAATACGTTAAAAAAGGTTAATGAATTTCCTGTCCATACGACAAACAGGAACGCTAAAACCTCAGCCAAATCTTAAATGAACCTATGCCGGACGACCATCTTTCAGTCAACCCCTAATTGAAAAAGCCGGAGCACTGTATACCTTTTTCAAATTAATATAACTTTTTAAACTCAGCCATCCAAATCACGAACAACAGCAGCATCGACTTCCCCAACCCTTGCCACTTCCCCCACCCGAGAAATAATGAAAATTTTAATCGAAATCGAAATCGTAATCGAAATCGAATAGAAACGTCATCAATACCTGCCGCTCCAACATTCCAAAGCAAACCGCCAGTTCGACGCACTGCCGCACCCATCATGAGTCATGAGTCATGCACGTCATAGTCTCGATTTCGATTTCGATTGCGATTGCGATTGCGATAAGGTGAGTGTGATGATTCTGGTTTGTTTCCGGGTGCACATCAGGCCCACTGTCCAGCGACAAAGCCGGAGGACCAGGCCCATTGCAGGTTGTATCCGCCGAGACGGCCGGTGACGTCCAGGACCTCTCCGGTGAAGTAGAGTCCGGGGATGACTTTTGATTCCATTGTCTTGGATGAAATAAATTCCGTGTCGACACCGCCCAGGGTGGCTTCAGCTTTGGCGAAGCCTTCGGTTCCCGCCGGGATGAATGGAAAGCTGTGAATCTGATGAGACATGGCCATCCGGGTCTTCTGGAAAAGATTCCCCGCCTGTCCGTTCCAGCCGTGCATGACGCAAAGCATCTCCGCCAGTCGCGCGGGAAGGACCGTGGCCAGCGCGTTACGAATCTCCCTGCGGGAGGCGGATTGCAAAATGTTGTCCAGATCCACTTCGGGCAGAAAATCAATTTCCAGAACGGGCAATCGCCCTGGCTGCCCGAACAGAGACGCATCAAGAATCGCCGGCCCTGACATGCCCCGATGGGTAAAGAGCAGGGCGTCATCGATGTCTCCGGGGAGAACGGCATGCTGCACGCGAATCCGTACCGGCAAAGAAATTCCGGAGAGCTCGCGACAAAAGGTCAGTTGCTCCCCGGACGCGCGCAGGGGAACCAAGCCGGGCCGCAAGTCCGTGACCTTCATTCCGAAAACTCGGGCCAACCGATGGCCGAGATCCGTTGCTCCGATTTGCGGCCAGGCCGGACCGCCGGTAGCCACCACAAGGGAACTGGAGGAAAACATACTGCTTCGGCAGTGGACATGAAACCGATCTCCGGTTCTGATCACCTCGCCGATCTCTTCTCCCAGGGACCAGTGCACTCCGGACTGGGCGGCCGTCTCTCGCAGAGCATCCACAACGGCTGCCGCGCCTTGCATACAGAACAGACGGCCGTGATCGGCCTCCTGGACGTCAAGTCGGTTTCCGGCCATGAAGGCCAGGAACCGCTCCGGCGGGTACTGGGACAAGGCTGATTTCACGAAATGGGGATTTGCGCAGACATAATCCACGGCCTGGACCCGGCGATTGGTGACATTGCACCGTCCCCCTCCGGAAATCCGCACCTTGCGACCCGGTTCAGCGGCATGATCCACGACCACCACTCGCCGCCCGCGACGAGCGCACTCAGCCGCGCACACCAATCCCGAAGCACCGGCTCCAAGAACAATGACGTCGTAGAACTTGGAATCTTTCAGCATTATAACCGCATTACGTCCCTTTGATTTTGCGCTCCCACGAGTTCACCCTCTCATACCCTGGGATCGCCGCACTCCAGTGCGGCCCTCTTACCCTGGGACCGGTGACCCCAGACGGCGCCTTCTTTTTAGCGCAAATACTTGCCGCACCAGGGTGCGGCGGTCCTAGGGGGTGGGCAACCACCTGAAGTCCATTATAATAGCCCACCCGGCATTCACTCCCGAAGCGTCGTTATCGGCACATCCGCCCTTCCGGCATAGAAAACAATGATATGCGCGGGATCTTCTCCGAGACTTTCGCCCCAGTGCCAAACATCCACAACCTCCACGACGGTTTCCCCGGCTTGAAGGTCCAGAACCCTGCCGTCCAGGGTGTGCACCCGCAGATGTCCGCTCAGGAGATACCCGGCATTGATCACGGGATGCCGATGTATCGGCAGTTTTTCTCCTGGAGCAATGACGATGCTCAAAACGCGAATTTCCGGCTGTCCTTCCGGATACGCCGGAAGAAGATTGCCGTCCCAGCTTCGTTCAGTCCTCACCAGTTCGCGAATCTGAATACCCCCGGAATCCGCGGCAAGTGGCGCCGAAAAAAGCTGAAGCATGCATACTGCAACGAAGATTTTCCCATAAATAACGTAGCGCATATGTTTTTCCTTCTGGCAGCGATCGAGGTTTCGACGGAGGATTTCCCAACCTGCTTCCAACTTCTGCTTTATGATATCTGGCGTTTGATCTCTGGTTTTCATCCTCCACCTTTCCAAACCGCTTTCTTACGCAGAGTCTGTAGACATCGCAAATTCCTGGAAGTACACGTGCGTGTGCCCACATGTCTTCCGCAACCTCTAAGGTAAGCCGGAACATCAGCTGAACAAAATTCTTGAGGCAATACATGGAAAAAATTGATCACCCGGAAATCGACCGCCTCCTGGAAACCATGGAACGTGTCTGCCACGAACTGGCCTGGGGCCGGTATGACCGGGTCGAGGAACTTTTCGATCTGACCGGCAATCCCGACTTCCCGAGGCGTATTGCCAATCTAGCCGAATCCTTCGGTATGATGTTGATCAAGGTTGAAGCCCGCGAGTACCGGATGGAGGGGATGCTCGCCGATCTGCGGCGGAGCAGCGATGAGTTGGAACTGGCCCGGCGGCAGTTGCTTAAGGAAAACGAGAACCTGAAAAACGGCCTGATGGATCGTTTTTCCTCCAGGCGCATCATTGGTCAAAGCCCGTGCATGCAGGCCGTCCTGCAACAGGTGGCGCGGATCGCGGACACATCGGTCAACGTGTTGATCAGCGGAGAAACCGGAACCGGAAAGGAACTCATTGCCAAGGCTCTGCATTACAACTCCTTGCGCAAAAGCAAGCCGTTCATTGCAGTGAACTGTTCGGCTGTTCCGGAAAGTTTGTTTGAGAGCGAACTGTTCGGCATTGAAAAAGGCGTGGCCACGGGCGTGCAGATGCGGCAGGGGCTGATGGAGCTGGCACAGGGGGGAACCCTGCTTCTGGACGAGATCGGCGATATGCCGCTGACCTCCCAGGCAAAGATCTTGCGCGTTCTGGAAGAACGGGAACTGACCCGGGTCGGCGGCGTCAGGCCCATCCCCCTGGATGTGCGAATTGTTGCCGCGACCAACAAGGATCTGCAAAACGAAATGCATGCCGATCGTTTCCGACAGGATCTGTACTTCCGCCTGAATGTCGTTTCCCTCGCATTGCCGCCGCTGCGCAACCGACCTGAAGACATACCGCTGCTCCTGCAGCGTTTTTTGGAGATTCACTGCGGCAAGATGAATCGCCCCATGCTCCGAATTGACAAGAATGCCTTGAACGCTCTGATGAACTTCGAGTGGCCGGGCAATGTCCGAGAACTGGAAAACGAAGTCGAACGACTGGTGGCCCTATCCTATGACAAGAACATCCGTCTTGAAGACCTTTCAAGCCGCATTTCAAGTGGAAAGATCATGGAGATTCCTGCATCGGCCATGGGCGAGCAAAGCCCGGATTCCGGGCCGGCTGCGGAGCCGGACACGGTAGAAGCCAGTGCTGACCGGGAAAAGCTTCGCAAGGTAATTCCAGCCGTGACTTTGGCCGACTCCGAAAAAAAACTCATCGAAAACGCCCTGAAGGCGGCTCGGGGCAACAAAAGTCAGGCGGCTCGGCTGCTGGGAATCAGCCGGGAAGGCTTGCGCAAGAAGCTCAAGAGGCTGTACGGATCGGAGGGGGAATTGTGATGCGTGGGTAGGGGGTTTGAGGATGGGGTACGATTTGGATTGCGATTTCGATTGCGATTTCGATTGCGATTGCGATTGCGATTTCGATTTGATGAAGAAGAGATATGATTACCCAATGCGAGGAGATGACGATGCTGACCTTTGCCGAGGAAATTCTGCTGTTGACGCTGGACGACAAGAAAGGCGACTTCCGGCCTCTGCACGAACAAGCCATGCGTACGGCCCTGGCCGGGGCGCTGCTTATGGACCTGGCGATGGCCGATCGCATTGATACGGACTTGCAACACCTCTTTGTGATCAACACCGACCCCGTTGGCGATCCCCTGCTGGACGAAACCCTTGGCCGCCTGCGGGCCGTTCAGGACAGGCAAAATGCGGCCTACTGGCTGAACGAGATTGCCTGGCAAACCGAAAATCTGCGCCCACGGGTGCTGCAGCGCCTGGTGGACAGGGGCGTGCTGAAGGTGGAGGACCGCAAGATTCTCTGGGTCTTTGCCCAGCGCCGATATCCCCTTATTGATGACCGGGAGGTCAAGGAAGTCCGAGCCCGGCTGCGGGAGCTGATCTTCAACAAAGAAATACCGGATGCCCGCGAGGCCGTTTTGATCGGCCTGGTACACGCCTGCGGCATGATCGACACGCTCTTTGAGGAGCATGAACTGCCGCAGGTCATGCCGCGAGTCATGGAAGTGGCCCGGCTGGATCTGATCGGCCGGGAGGTGGACCGGGCCATCCGAGATATCTTCATGGCCATGACGTCATACAACGTACATACCATTGCGGAATGAATCAGAGCGTAACGAATCAGCGATAGTCCGGTTTAACGCGAATTCTCATCGCAGCCTCACGATTTCCGGGCTCACGATGAGAATTCACGCAACAGCTGCATGAGCAGTTGCCAGATCTTCAACCCGCCGCAACTGCTCCGCGGGGTTCACTCTCCCAGCACCGTGAGGCTGGAGACCCGTTCCACCAGCAGGCCCGTGGGTTTGATCAGATTGGACAGTTCGGCCCCCGGAGTCAGCGTGGTGATCACGGTCCGCCCCAGAACCCAGCGCCCCGGCAGATGGGTATGTCTGTCCAGAAATCCCGGCGGCTTTGTCCGCACTCCCCACATGGAATGAAGCACCACCGGCCGTCCCGTTGCCGGATCCGGGCCGAGATACAGCATCACATGGCCCGGCATGTTCACGATGGACAGCAGCGGAACCCCCTGCTCCAGAATCAGCCTTTCCTTCTCCGCGCCGCTCAGCCCCTCCAGATCGACCACCCGCCCGGCCCTGGCCTGGGCACGAGAATTTCTTGGCATGGCAATACCGAACAGGGCTTGGACATCCTGGATCAGGGCCGAACAGTCCCGGTTTTCGAACATCCCGCCCCACCCGTAGGCCTGGCCCATCAGTCCGTCCAGCACCTGAAGATAGTTCCTGCTCGTTGGGGCCAGAGGCCAAGGCGCGGCAACGGATTCCTGAACCAGAGCGCTTTTCAGTTCAGCCCATCCGTCAGCCCCGCGTTGCGGAGCAAGGACGCCCACCGCTCCCGGCGGAGACGGTTCGGGAGAACGCGGCAGGAGCATGCCGGCCCGTCCAGGCAGCGCGAACATGCCCTGCTCCGTACGTACGACGGCGTTGTCGCTGAGGACGGCGATCATGTCCGAAGATCGAAATGCATCCATGAAGTCCTGATCCACCCAGGCCACTTCCCAGGGCCGTACCCAGCCCGAAACATGGGGCGTCTTTACCAGGTACCAGTCCCCGTTCAGGGAAGCATGGACCACGAGAACGGGCGTGCCGGCGGGAGCCAGGGAATTCTGGAGATAATCGAAGGGGAACCCTTCTCCGGGATTGGAGGGATTGGAAAAGACCGGCCTGTGGGTGGGCAGCACGCGCAGCGATGTGGAGACAACGGTCACCGCGGGCTGAACCAGGGACGGATACAAATCCGGTACGCTCTGCCGCTCCATTGTCTCCAGCCAGGTCGCTGGCAAAGGCAACAGATTCTCGCCGTACGCCTCCCTGCCCTGGTACCGCTTCAATCCCCAAAAAGGATCACTGTCGTCCGTCAGATCAGAAAAACCAGGGTTCCAGGGAGCAAAATGCCGTCCCAGAAACTCTTCGGCCAGACGCTGCTGCCGTTCCGCGGGAATCAGCAACTGGCCATCAAGATCGGCGGAAATAAAATACCCCGGTTCCTGGGGCAAGACACGCAGATCGTGCACCTGGCCGGGAGTCAAGACTTTGGACGCACACCCCGTGATCAGAAAGACAACAAAAAACAGGAGTGAAACAAGAGACTTCCACAAGAAAAATCGGTGCATGAGGACTCCAGGTTACGAATGCTTGGAAGATGCCGTAACTACTCAGCTTATCCGAGTAAAAGCGGTCTGGATACCCGCCTTCGCGGGTATGACTGACCAGGAGACGGCATTTGAAAAAAAGTCATTCCCGCGAAGGCGGGAATCAGGTCATGCTTGCCACGAGTATTTACCGGCTCATCAGAAAAAAAGCGACACGTTCAAGCAAATATTCAAGCCCCTGTCACGACGTAAGCACTGCCTGCATCAAATCGATCCTGTACATCCCGCGAACGGAGTTGATCAGGTATAGCTGTTCCGCCCGGCCCAGATCGGCCGGCATCAGGATCCGCTCGACGATTTGGCCCTGATCCAGCAGGTGCCCCCGCAGGGTTCCGGCCAAAAGACCGCAGGATATGGGCGGGGTGTACAGCACACCTTCCAGCTTTGCCAGCACGTTGGCCCGGGTGGATTCAGTCACTTGCCCATGTTCATTGAACAGGAGCACGTCGTCGACCTCCGGACTCGCGCCCAGAGCCTGCTCGTACACCGCACGGTGCGTGGTTTTGTGATAGAGAAAAAGATCCTTGGAATTCACGGGGATTTTGGCCAAAGTCAGCCGCGGTGTTTTCCCAGGCATCGGCGGAGGCGGCAAATCCTCGAGCTTCAGCCGCCCAGACCTGTCCACCAGCAGCCGAACCATCCGCGGCTCCCGGACAAATTTTTCGGCCAAACCATGCAAGGCTTCCCGCACAGCCGAAAGGTCCAGAGAAAACTCGAAGTACTCGGCGGAGGCCTCTAGCCTGGACAGGTGGCGCTCCAGAAGCACATACCCCTGGTCCGGCATCCAGAGCATGGTTTCCAGCAGCTCGAACTCCGGCATGCGTTGATGCAGCACTTCGGCCTTGATGCGGCATTCCGCATATTCGCCCTCTTCGTCCGAATCCCAGACAATACCCCCACCCACGCCGTATTCAGCCTGTTTCCGGCGTCTGTCCACGAGCACAGTTCTGATGGCCACGTTGAACGCCGCCTGAAGGCCCGCCTCGGGGGAATGACTGATGTGTCCGATGCACCCGGTATAGATGCGCCTTGGGCTGTCCTCGAGTTCCGTGATGATCTCCATGCTTGCGGCCTTTGGTGCGCCGGTGATGGACGCCGGAGGAAACAACGCGCTGAAGATCCGCGACAAAGGTTCGTGGGTTTGGGCATGGACCCGGGAGACCATCTGCCAGACCGTGGCGTGCTTTTCCACGGCAAACAGGTCCTTGACCACAACGCTGCCCGGAACCGCGATCCGCCCCAAATCGTTGCGGACCATGTCCGTGATCATGACGTTTTCCGCGCGGTCCTTGGCCGAAGAGCGCAGTTCCTCGGCCAGATCCTGGTCCTGCCGCGAAGTCAGGCCGCGGCCCCGGGTGCCCTTCATCGGCGAAGAGACGATCTTCTCTCCATCCAGGACAAAAAACTGCTCCGGAGAAAAACAGCAAATTGCCCAGTCCTCCAGACAGACATATGCGGCATACGCCGCGGGACGAGCCTGACAGACCGACAAAAAAAAATCCCAAGGATGATGCGGAAAATTGGTGAGCAGTCGAAAGGTGAAATTCACCTGATACGTGTTGCCGACCCGCAGATGCTCTCGGATTGCCCCCAGGGAACCGTGATACTGCTGTTCGGTGATGGATGGTTTCCAGTCCGGAAGGGACGGCATTGACCGGCAGGGCCAACTCGAAACCGTTTCAACCCGGGCATACAACCCGAACCAGAGCAGCGGGAAACCATCACCATCAGGCCGGACCCGAAAAGCCGGGTCAAATGCCGCGGATGCCTCATAGCTCAAAAACCCGGCGGCATGCAGGCCATGACGTCCAACCCGGCCTTCGATCCGGGCCAGACAGGAGCCGACCTCAGAATCTTTGGAGGCGGACACGACATGGACTGGCTTGCGGAACACCCGCCATGTTCCGGAACGATTATCCCAAAGCACGGCAACATTGGTTTCATCCCCAATCCGCTGAATGTCCGCAAGATTCACCTCCTTCGCCTCCAATGCAGCACCGGCAGGACCTTCCGTATCGTATAATCAAGTGAGCCCATGAGCAGGACATCAATCAGGCATTCAACAGTTGCAGCTGTTTCATTTTTTCCAGGATCGTGTACTTGTCGAAGGGTTTGACGACATAGGCGTCGCATCCGGCCTGAATGCTGGTGATTACGGTGTTTTTATCCGCAAGTGCCGTGACCATGATCGCCTTGACTCCCTTCTTCCTGCGAATGCCGTGTTCCTTTTCCAGCTCCCGAATGAAAAACAGCACTTCCGTTCCGTCCATATCCGGCATGGCCACGTCCAGGGTTACCAGATCATAAGGTTTGCCCTTGCTGATCGCATCGGCGAAGGCATCCAGCCCCATCGGTCCGCTTTCCACGGCCATGCATTCGCCGAAATTTTCCATGATCACCTGCATTTTCTTTCTGCTGACCAGTTCGTCGTCCACGACAAGAATCTTCATCGGTCAAGCTCCCTGAATTATGAGAATTATGTTGCGGGGAGATCTGGTTAGGATTGAATTCGTTTGCGATTGCGATTGCGATAAGGATTTTGACAGGTATTCATTTTATTACGTGTCGGGATTGGGGTGGTCCAGAACCTGGCGGACAAGGCGCAATAGATCATTCAGGGCAAAGGGTTTGGAGATCATCCCGGAAGCTGCCTGGAACGCCTGATTGTCGCGGATGCCGGCATATCCGCTGGAGATGATCACCTTGGCCCGCGGGTTCAACTTTCGCAGTTCCGCCAGGAGCGCCTCTCCGCCCATGCCGGGCATGCCCACATCCGTGATGACCAGGGCTATGCGCTCCTGATCCCGGGTATACCGCTCCAGGGCCTGGCGCCCGTCGCCGGATTGGATGACGGTATAGCCATACCCGGTCAACAGCTCGCTGGTCGCTTCCCGGATCATCTCTTCGTCGTCCACCACCAGGATGACTTCCGTCCCGCTCAGATCAACCGGTTTCCCGTTGCATTTCGAGGCCGAAGCGCCTGAATCGAAATCTGCGGGAGTGTCAGCCGCAAGCGCTGCCAGCAAAATCATGAACGTGGCTCCTTCTCCAGGTTTGCTGGAACAGGTTACGGCTCCCTTGTGGTCCTGCACTATGCCGTAGACCATGGACAGTCCGAGACCGGTTCCCTTGCCGATATCCTTGGTGGTGAAAAACGGCTCGAATATATGTTGTCTGGTTTCTTCATCCATGCCGTTTCCCGTATCCGCGACGGTCAACCGGACGTGCCGCCCCGGGGCCAGCCCCAGGTAACGGGCATCTTCCGCGTTCAAGACGACATTTTCGGTTTGCAGAAGCAAGGTCCCGCCTTTAGGCATGGCATCTCTGGCATTATTGGCCAGATTGACCAGCACCTGCTCCATCTGAACGGGATCAGCTTGCACATCCGCCAATTCCGGCTCCAGACGAACCTCGATCTGGACCACCCGCGGCAGGGTATGCTGCAGCAGGGCCACAACATCCCGGACCTCCTTGTTCAAATTGATCCGCATCTGCCGCGAGTCGCCCCGCCGGCTGAAGGTGAGCAGGCGATCAACCAGTTCCTTGGCCTTGGACACGGTTGTATCTATCTTGACCAATGGATCCAAGATGACCGACTCCGAGCCGCTTGTACGATGATGTTTCTGGAGCAGTTGAACATGGCTGGCGATGGCCTGAAGCATATTGTTGAAGTCATGAGCAATGCCACCGGCAAGAGTCCCCACGGCCTCCATTTTCTGAGACTGACGCAACTGTTCCCCCAGCAGGCCCCGTTCATTTTCGACCCGTCGTCGCTCCTCGACTTCCTGCTTCAGCAAGAGATTCATGGCCTGCAGATCAGCGGTCCGGCTATCCACCAGTTCCTGCAGATTCTGCTGATAATGTCTGATTTCCCGGTCATAAGCCGTCAGGGCGTCCGCAGTCCGATTCAACGCCCGTCCCAAATCGCCGATTTCATCTTTGCCCAGATCGTCCAGGTGCGTGTCGAAGTCCCCATCGCCGAGGCGCTGGGTCCCCTGGACAAGCGCAAAAATCCTGCGGCTGATGTGCTGGCTGATCAACGCGGCCAACAGTAACACGGTCAACAAGGACAGCAGGGCGTTCCAAAGCAGCCCCTCGCGCAGGCGATCCATGACGGAATAGGCTTCGGCGACAGGTTGCGTCAGAACGATGTGCCAATTTGTCCGGATCAAGTCCTGCGATTGGTCCACCGGCAAATACGCCGCCACCCGCTTCGTTCCCACCGTGATCTGTGTTACACCGGCGCCTTCGGAGATGATCGATTCGGCGAGTTGCGGAAAAGCCAGTGGCCGCAGGATTTCTTCATCCGAAGCGCTGGAAGCCACCACCAGTCCGCGATTATCCACGATTCGCGCTTGTCCGCCGGGGCCGAGAGAAACTTCATGAATGATGTCCCAGACCCGTTCCATGGCGATCTGACCAATAAGTACATTGCGAACCGCGCCGTTATCCGCTCCGCGCACGGGAACGGCAACTGTCATCACCACCTGATAGGGATGCAGCAGGGCATGGACATTGGAAAGCAGGCTTTCTCCGCTGCGTGCCTGGCGATACCAGGATGTGGACGTCCAATTTCCGCGAAAGAAATGGTGCACCGATGCCCGGACTTCTCCGGACAGATCAAGAAGGGTCAAGTCCTTGATAATCGGATAGAAGCGATCAGTCCTGGCCAATTCCGCCGAGAGTTCGGCCATCCCGGCATCAGAAAGCAGCACCTGATTCTGGGCCAGCAGGTGAATGGCGTTGTAGGCTTCATTTACAACCCGCTGAATTTCCCGCCCCACTTCCATGCCCAGGGATTCAAGGTTTTGGTGCGTCGAGGAACGCACCGCATCGCCTACACGAACCAATGAATAGCCGCCCACCAGGCCGAGTGGCATCAGGCCGACGAACAAGAAGAGAAGCAGGAACTTAATGCGCAGACTCATGCCGATATCACATCCCCGCCAGGAGTTCCGCCCAGAGTTTCATCCGCAGCCCTACTGTCTCCGGATCTCCCAAATTTCCGAAATAGTAGCATTTATCCATAATATTCGCCGGAGGGTGAACAACGGGCGAATTGAGTACTTCCGGATCCATGAATTCCCGCGCCGCAAGATTCGGCGTGGCCGACCAGAGTTCACTGGCGATCTCGGCCATGATTTCAGGGGTATGAACAAAATCGATAAAAGCATGAGCCGCCTCGGGATTTCGACTCATGAGCGGGAGAACGAAGACGTCGACCCAGGCCGTACAGCCCTCCTCGGGGAAACCGAATTGCAGATAAGGATTCTCCTCCATGGCCCGCAACGCGTCGCTGCTGTAACTTTGCGCGGCCCAAAGATCTCCCGAACCCAGTTGGTGCATGATGGCCGTATCATGCAGATAATCGACCAGCAGAGGCTTTTGTTCCAGCAGGGCCTCCCGAATCGCCTCCATGTGCTCCATCTCGGGATTGAGCGGATAGCCGAGCATCATGCTCGCCGCGCCGATGACCTCGAAAGGATTGTTCAGCATGGCCATCTTCCCCTTGAGCCGGGAATCCCAGAGCACCCGCCATGAATCAGGCGGTTCATGATAATGACGGGTATCCACCGCCACTCCGGTATAGCCCATGAGGTACGGAACATGGTATCTTTGGTTCATGGGCTTATCCTGAACCAGGGCCTGCGGGTCGAGATGACGAAGATTGGGCAGAAGGTCCATGTCCAAGGGGCTCAACAGCCGCGCCCCGGCCATTTCCCTTGCAGTGCTGCTGCTGAGGATGATCAGATCTGCATTCAGCGAGCCGGACTGCAACGCGCCCAGCACCTCTTCTTCGTCTTCATATGTCCGCTCTTCAACCTCGATCCCCGTAGCCTGCTCGAATTTCCACAGCGTTTCCTCGCCCATGTACTCTTCCCAATTGTAAAGCACCAATCGGGGCTTTTCCACCTCAACTGTTTGCGCCACAACCCGATGGTCCCCTTGCTCTCCGCAACCCGCAAGCAACAGCAGTCCGATCCAGCAAATCGCCACGATCCCGAGAAGTTGTCGGCTCATTGCGCTCTTGTCATGCAGCGACGACACGTTTTCCATGTCCACACCCCTCATTTGCATTTCTGCAATATTATAAGACGTTACACACGTTGTGCCGCTAAAAGCTGATTTCCTGCATTGCCTTGAGGATTGATTCCCTGTTGACAGGTTTGGTCAGATAACCGCTGGCCAGACCTCGAAAAAAGGCCCGGCAGACATTTTTCTGGTCTTCCAGACTGGATATGACGAGTACCCGCGCCTCATCTCCCGGAGCGACGCCGCGTTCCTTTTCCACTTTGCGGATGCGCTGCAAGGCTTCGTGCCCATCCATGACCGGCATCATGATGTCCATCAGAATCAAGTCATAGGGCTGATCCAGATTCAGAGCCCTGATCACCGCCAGCACGGCCTTGTCGCCATTGTCCACTACATCGCAATGTCCGAAAGATTCCATGATCTTTTGCAGCTTGCTTCTGCTGACCAGTTCGTCGTCCACGACAAGACTTCTCATATGCCTTCCTTCTGAACATAATCCCAAAGCTGCTGATGTGCGTCGCGCAAGCGCTTCAGGAGAGCATGTCCTTCGCTGAGCTGTTTCTTCCGCGCGACATCCTCCAATTCTCCTGCTGCCCGAGCCAGTTCGACGGCAACCAGATTCGCCGCGCCGCCCTTGATGGAATGGGCCTGATCGACAATGGCGGGAGCGTCCTCACGGCCCAAGGCCTCGGCCATGACCTGGATTTGGCGCTGCACATTCGTCAAAAACCCATGCAGGACGTCGTGGAGGAATTGCGCGTCGTTCTCGAATTCCGAGAGGGCTTGACCATAGTTTATGGGCGGATTGAACGAGTGACCTTCATCATTCAGCAAAGGTTCGGAAACTCGTTTTTCCACATCAAGCTCAATCTCACCGCTCACATCGTAGTGCCGCATCCATCTGGCCACCATGGCCAGCAGGTCGGCTCGGCGCATGGGCTTGGTCATGTAATCGTCCATTCCCGCGGCGAGGCATTTTTCCCGATATCCACTGATGGCATGAGCCGTCATCGCAATGATGGGCACAGGCCCCTTTTTCAAGTCGTCATGGCTCTTAGTCGAAAAGCCGGGGTGAGTTGTTTCCCCGATCGCCGCCGGCCAGTGCTCGTCGCTGTCCGGGAGTCGTGAGTGCTCCGATTCCAGCTTCCTGATCCTTTGTGTTGCCTCGTATCCGTCCATCACCGGCATTTGCACGTCCATCAGGATCAGGTCATAGGCCTGACGTTGAAACGCCTCCACGGCCTGGGCCCCGTTCACCGCCTCGTCGACCTCGTATCCTGCTTTTCGCAAATAGCGCATGGCCAGCTGCCGGTTGGTCGGGTAATCCTCCACCAGCAGGATGCGCCCAGGCAGGTCCTTCTCCTGAATGCCATCCGCTTCAACTCGGCTGATTTCGCGAATCTGGCCCGAAATGTCACTGGAGTTTTCAGCCGCCGACAGCTTGCGCAACACCAGACTGAAATGGAAGGTGCTGCCCCGGCCCAATTGGCTCTCCACAGCAATGTCGCTTCCCATCAGTTCCACGAATTTTTTGCTGATGGCCAGTCCCAGCCCCGTTCCGCCGTAGTCCCGGGTGGTCGATCCGTCAACCTGGGTGAAGCTCTCGAAAACCGCACCCTGCATATGCTCCGGGATTCCGATGCCCGTATCGCGCACGGAAAAACGGATGTTCACCGAATCCGCCGACTCCTCAGCAAGATCCGCCGCAACGGTGATCTCGCCGGCATGGGTAAACTTGAGGGCATTGCCGACAAGATTCAGCAGCACCTGGCGTAGTCTCACCGGATCGCCAAGCAGACGGGACGGCAGGTTCGGAGAAATGCGCGAGGCATACCGCAACCCCTTCCGCTGCGCCTGAAAGGCCATTCCTTCCGCCAATTGGCTGAAAATCATCCGCACGTCGAATTCCACCTCGTCCAACACGAACAGACCGGCCTCGATCTTGGAAAAGTCCAGGACGTCATTGACGATGGCCAGCAATGAACCCGCCTCCCGGGAGATAATTGCAAAAGCCTCCCCGTGATTGGCCTGAAATTCGCCTTCCAATCCCAGCTCGGTCATGCCGATGATCGCATTCAACGGGGTGCGGATTTCATGGCTCATATTGGCCAGAAATTCGCTCTTGGCCCGAGTCGCCGTTTCGGCCTGGAACAGAGCAGCGTCCAGGTCGCGATTCTTCTGCGCCAGGAGCCGGGCGGAGTCCAGCAATTTCTCCTCGGCCTGCTTGCGGTCCGTGATGTTCAGGATAAACCCGTCCAGAAAAGCATTCTCGCCATCTGGATTACGGACCCTGCTCCCCTTCTCATAAACCCACCGAATCGCCCCGTTGCGGTGCACGATCCGGTATTCCACTTCCCAGGGCACGCCCTCGGCAATGGCCGCGGCAATGTGCCGGGCAACATGCTCCGCATCCTTTTCATGGATCAAGTCTCCCAAGGCGTGCACGGGGTCGCTGCCGAGAAAATTTGCCGCGGCATAGCCGGTGATGGACTCGATATGGTCGCTCAGATAATGCATGCGCCTGCGGGGTCCGACACCGCAACGATATGTGGCCCCGGGAATGTTCGTCACAAGCGACTGGAACTGATTCCTGCTTTCTTCCAGAGCCAGGTTGGCCCGACGCTTGCTCAAGGCGCCGGCAATAATCTCCGCCACCACCTGGAGCATGGTGATCTGCTCGTCCGGCCAGGCAAACGTCCGCCGAACAGCATCAAACCCCATGAATCCAATCACGGCCCGCTGTTCGTCCAGCATGGGCAGGCAGATCAGGGATTGAACGCCCTGCTCCGACAACAGGCGCATTTCCAGATCGGCTTCCGGCGGCATATGGGATATGTCCGGAATGTGCAGAGGCTTGCGCTGCTCCAGTTGCTTCCGCCACCAGGCAAACTCCGCCAATTGAATGTTCCGCAGTTGATCCTTGACCGAAACAACTCCCTGCGCGCACCATTCATGGGTATTATGCAACAGGGCCAGATCGCTGGAACAACTGAACAGATAACTGCGATCCACCGCGAAAAATTCCCCTAAACGATGCAGGGAACTCTCCAGTACGTCATCGAAGCAATCCTCGCCGGCTCCCACAAAGTCGGCCGAGATCTGCGCCACGAGCTGCTGAAAGGCAAGCTGGCGACGCTGTTGAGCGCGGATGCGATATTCCTCGGTGACATCCCGGAAAACCAGAACAACGCCGATGATGCTTCCATCCGGTGCGAAAATAGGCGCGGCGCTGTCCGCAATCTGACATTCGTTTTCGTTGCGGTCGATCAACGAAGTATCGCCGGCCAGTTCGGCCTTCATCCCCCGAGACAGCACAAGATCCACTGGGTTTTGCGACGGCTGCCGGCTGACGGCGTGAACAATCCGGAAGATCTCGGACAGTGGGCGGCCCGAAGCCTCCGCCAGAGACCACCCGGTCAGATCCGCCGCCACGGGATTCATGTCCGTGATCCGTCCTTGCGCATCCGTACAGATCACTCCGTCGCCAATGGAGTGTAACGTGGCCTTGAGCAGTTCCTTGTGTTCGAGCAAGGCGGCGGTGCGTTGATCCACCAGGTGCTCCAGTTGCTCCCGACGGCTGGCCAGAACCCCGACCACCAGAGCCACGGCCGCGGTGACGACCAGGCCGGAGAAAAAGGCCATCCAGCCGGCGACAACGGGGTTGAGGGCGGCAAAAGCCGGAGTCGGTCGGATCACCAGGGCATAGGCTCGGCCGAAGGCAAAGAGGGGGCTGGTGATCATCAGTCCCGAATTTTTATGGAAATCGTCTGTCACGTCGGCGGCGGAGGACGCCAGCAGTTCCGGTGGCGTTTCGGCATGGAGCTGGTACAGATGGATCATGGTCAAGGCAGCCTCCCCGACACCGAAATCCGCATCCAGAATATTGCGGATCAACACCTCCGGCAGCAGGACCGCTGCGGCCACTCCATGATCCAGTGCGGGATCGACGAGTGGATCACCGAGCCGCAAGCCCGGCAGCGGCTGAAAAACAACAACGGCTTTGGAATCTTCGTCATCAGGGCTCAGAGCCAAGGCCAGGGAGTCACCGGCCGTGATCAGCCCACTGCCCAAGGCTTCTTGGATGGCTGATTCCAGTTCAGGTCTCGAGCCGAGATCAAAACCCGACAAATCCTGGTTTGCCCTCACTGGAGCCGAAAAAACCATGGGAAAATGCATGTCCCGCATCATGGCGGGTATCCGCTGTCCCGCGTCGTCATATTCCCAGATTGAAAAATCGGGATCTCCGACCTGGCTGATGTGTCGCTCGAAATCCGTCCGGCCTTCGGAAGGAACACCGGGTATCCACTGCCAGGCCTGCACGGCAAGATTCCTGGTCAGATACCGCGTGTGATTCAGATAGTCTGCTTGCGTTGGGGTAGGATTGCCCTGGAGGTAGGCGACAAGTCCCGCGAGTTCGGCATCCGAAATATCGCGCAGTTTTTCCAAGATGTGCATTGTCTTGGCATTGGCCAGAATGGCAAATGTCTTGAATCTGTTGCGCGTCTCGACCGAATGCAGCGTCCAGGCCACGGCCAGCGACAGGATTACACCAACGATCATGATCAAGACCGCTTCGAAGAAACGGGACGGCGCACGGTTCCCGTTTCGGCGCGCAATCCGGTTCTTGACCACCAGGACCCGACCGACAATCAAAACGGCAAGCAGGACCAGCGTGAAGAGCGAAGGGATCAGTCCGGCCCGCCATGTTTCCCGGGACCAGTCTCCGGCTTCGACATCAATGCCCACGACCCCGAGCAATCTATCCGTTTCAGGATCCAGCAGCGGAACCAGCGCACTGACCCAGACGCCCCAGCGATCCACGTCCGGGCCTTCCACGACGGCTTGTCGCGCGTCGAAAACCTGGTGCATCAACGGCGTTGCTTCTTCATAGATCTGACCGGGGGGTGACGGCAAATCGTCATCGTCCGGCTCGGAATCCAGAAAGAAAAAAACGTCCCTCTCATCTGTCCGGCCGATGAGATAGAGCCATTCCCACCGTACATCGACCTGCTTGGCCAGATACATCTGCTGCTTGAGTCGGTCATATTCCGGCGTGGCCAGGTCTGCTTCCGTTCCGCTGAGCACACGTATCCGTTCCGGGTTCATCGTCTGGGCCACCAACCGGGTTTTGCGCAGCAACTCTTCACGCATCAGCCTGTCGGCTTGCTGGATGGAAGACCAGGTGAACAGCATTCCCACCAGCAAGACCACCAGCAGCACACTGACGGGATAAGGACTTGCCCAGCCCTTTCCCGACTCCCAAAAATAATCTTTCCAGAAGCGCATGGGTCTGTTCAGCAAGTTCTAAGACAGGAACTGATCCGGCTTGATTGATTTCGCGGCATGGTTTGTCCGGCTGAGCCAGGATTCATCATCCCGCGCCGGCTTCCATGCATGTCAAAGATGCATGGAAGCTGGCGCGGGATGGCATTTACAGCATTGGAAGAAATTCGGATCGGAATTTCGGCAAGTCTGAGCGGTAAGTCGCAAGACGAAGGAAGAAGGTGATTCCTTTCGATGCGAGGCTGAAAAATCAAGGCAAGCCGGACCTCAACTGAGTAGTTACAGATCTTTTAAGACTGCCTCTGCTGTTTCTCGGACAGAACGGCCCGCATGACTTCTTCGAGCTTTGCGGTTTCCACGGGTTTGGTCACAAAGGCGTTCATCCCCGCGGCCAGGCATCGCTGGC
This sequence comes from Desulfonatronum thiosulfatophilum, assembly GCF_900104215.1. Taxonomy (NCBI): domain Bacteria; kingdom Pseudomonadati; phylum Thermodesulfobacteriota; class Desulfovibrionia; order Desulfovibrionales; family Desulfonatronaceae; genus Desulfonatronum; species Desulfonatronum thiosulfatophilum. The sequence goes on from NZ_FMXO01000001.1 coordinate 163,506, forward strand.
GATCCGTGGGCATGACCATGGCTGTCAGGGCGACAATGGGAATATTGGAATCAACTCCGGCAACGCCGCTGGAACGAATGATCCTGGTCGCCACCAGGCCGTCCATCACCGGCATGGTGATATCCATCAAAATCAAGTCGTACTTCCCTTCCGCCAGGGCATCCAAAGCCTGCTGTCCGTTGCTCACGGCGGTAACCTGGTGCCCATGCTTGGACAACAACTGCAAGGTCATGAATTGATTGACCGGTTCGTCTTCGACCAGCAGAACCGTGAACGGCCCCTGCAACTCGCTCTCTGAAGGGGCAACTGCCGTACTCTTGGACATCGGCAGGGAGACATAAAAGGAGCTGCCCAGATACAGTTCGCTGTCCACCCAGATCCTGCCTTGCATTTTATCGACAAGCTTTTTCGCCAGGGTCAAGCCCATGCCGATTCCGCCGAACCGCTCCGAGTGCGGACCGGTGACGAACTTGTTGAAAATAGCCTCCTGGCTTTCCTTGGGCACTCCAATGCCCGTATCCGTGACTCCGATGCACAGGGCGGTCTCCCCTGCTTCATTTCTGGTCATGGAGAATTGGATGAGAATTTCTCCGTAATCCGTGAACTTGACGGCATTGTCGGCCAGGGCAAGCGAGATCTGGGCGATAGAAGCCGGAACGCCGTGCATCGTTCCCGAAGCAACAGGATCGATGTGGATGAAAAAATTGAGCCCCTTTTCCCGGGCCTGCGTTTCCAAAAGCCGCAAACGGGGAACAATGTCTTCAAGCAGCGTAAAATCCATGCTTTCCTGCTGTTGGAGCGGCCCCATGGGCATCTGGGAAAAGTCCAGGATCTCATAGACCAGTCTAAGCAGTTGGGACGTGGATTGATTGATCATGGACAGGTAGTTGGCCTGGGTGGGATTCAGGCCGGTGCCCTGCAGCAGTTCCGTCAGTCCCATGATCGCATTGAGCGGGGTGCGCAGTTCATGGCTGATCCGGCTCACGAAGACATCCCGGTGTTTTGATTTCTCCAACGCCTCCTGGCGGGCCTGTTCCAGCTCCTGCTCCAACTTTGCCATTTTGGCCCAGAGATTTTCGGTGTTCATAAGCCTGCACCTGAACATGACGCACTGTCGGCAATCGTCATGGTTGTATAGGTGATATGAGAATCACGGCCTCAATTCGCCGCATACATTTCCGATTTCAGGGCATGACGCATTACCGCCCGAACCATGGCCTGCACGTCGAGGATCAAGGCCATGCTGCCGTCGCCGTTGATTGTCGCTCCTGATATGCCCTCCAGCTCTCGGTAAACCCGTCCCAAACTCTTGATCACGGTCTGATGCTGTCCGATGACCTTGTCCACGACCAGCCCGATCCGCTGCTCCAGGACGTTGACGATCACGATCTGCTCGATGGTCGGCAACGTCCCGTTCAGGGTGAACCAGTTGCGCAAGCGAATAAACGGAACAGCCTCGCCGCGCAGGTTGATCATTTCTCCGTTCTCTCCGAAATTCGTGCGGAACCGGTCCAGCTCGACGCATTCCTCCACGGCCGACAAGGGGATGACGTACTGCTGCCGTTCCACCTCCACCTGCAAACCATCGATGATCGCCAGGGTCAGGGGCAGTTTGATCAACACCGTGGTGCCCTTGTCCGGCGTGCTTTCCAGTTTAATCACACCGCGCAAAGAGTCGATCCCGCGCTTGACCACATCCATGCCCACGCCCCGTCCGGATACGCTGCTCACCTGCTCCGCGGTGGAAAAACCCGGCAGAAAGACAAGTTGCAGTATCTCCTCCTGGGAAAGCACTGCATCCGGAGTGATCAACCCTTTCGCCACCGCCTTGGCCTGAACCCTGGCTGGATCGATTCCCGCCCCGTCGTCGAATATCCGGATCAAAACTTCGCCCCCGGAGTGTTCCGCGGACAATACGATTCGGCCTAAGCGCGGTTTTCCATTGGCCTGTCGCACATCCGGAAGCTCGATTCCGTGGTCGATACAATTGCGCATTAAATGCACCAGCGGATCATTGAGCTTCTCGATCACGTTCTTGTCCAGCTCGGTTTCCCCGCCCTGGGTGACCAGATCGATCTCTTTTCCCAAATCGCGTGATAAATCCCGGACCAGCCGCAAGAATTTGTTGAAGGTGCTGCCGATGGGCAGCATTCGAATACCCAGGGTATTGTCGCGAAGTTCGTCGCTGAGTCGCTCCAGTTCTTCGGCCAAGCTTATCAATTCCGGATCATGATGCGAACTGACGAGCTGACTCAACCTTGCCTGGACAATCACCAGCTCCCCCACAAGATCACCGAGCTTGTCCAGCTTGGAGGCTTCCACCCGAATGCTGGTCACCGCTTCCTTCGGCTCAACCCGAGAGCTGCGTACCTCCCGTACGAGGTCCTGCTCGGTCAAGGCCGACTCCAACCCCTGAGGGCTGACCAGCCCTGCGGTCGTCAGCAATTCACCCAGCGGCCGTTGCTGCTTGAGAACCCCCTGCAGATCCTGAGCGCTCACGTCGCCGCGCTCCACAAGAATCTCTCCGAGCTTCCGACCGACGACGACGGCATCCTCCTGAGTAATGGTCTCAATCTTCTGGATAATCAGCTCGCAGTCATCCTCCACAAAGATGAAAACATCCCGAATGGCCTCCTCGCCGCGGACAGTGGCCAGAATCATGTCCCACCACGTGTAACAGACCAGGGGGTCCAGTTCTTCCAGGCCGGGAACGGCATCGGTCCGAGCCACGATCCTGCAGTTGCCCAGGTCGGAAAGCTCCTCCAGAAGCGAAAAAGGATTGGTACCGGACAAGAAGATCCGCGCATTGGGTTTGAAGCATATCCGAAAGACGGTGGTCACGTCGTCGTGTGGGGTAACCTGAACTGCTGATGCGGATTGAGCACCATCCGGGACAGGGGCGGGAGCACCGCCGCTGCCAATTTTTCGCAACTCGGTGACGATCTGTTCAGACTTGGTTCGGCTTATCGTACTGTCGCCCCCGTCCTGAAGAAGCATTTCGAGAATCAGGTCCCTGGATTGCAGCGTCAGGTCGAGAAGTTCCGAGGTGACGGGCAATTCCGCATTGCGCACCTGATCGAAAACCGTTTCCAGCTCATGGGTGAACATGGCGATGTCGTCGAACCCGAACATTGCCCCTGACCCCTTGATGGTGTGCATGGAACGGAAAACGCGATTGATCAATTCCTGGTCTTCAGGGCTGGCTTCCAGCTCAAGCAAGGATTCTTCCAGATCGCTCAACAGCTCTTGAGCCTCTTCCAGGTAGGCATTCCTGGCCTGCATCAGATGATCACCGCTCATGACATAACTCCCTGTTCACCGGGAAATACCCGTGGCTAGCGAACGACCTTCTTCACAACGGCCAGCAGTTGCTCCGGCTTGAAGGGCTTGACGATCCAACCCGTAGCCCCGGCGTCCTTGCCCACCTGCTTCTTTTCTGCCTGGGATTCCGTGGTCAGCATGACGATAGGCACGAACTTGTACGCGGGCAAAGCTCGAACCTGGCGGATCAACTCGATGCCGTCCATGTTCGGCATGTTCAAATCCGTGATGATCATGTCCACCGTTCCGGACAGCTTGCCCAGGGCATCCTTGCCGTCAACAGCCTCGATCACCTCGTATCCCGCATCCTTGAGCGTGAACCCGACCATCTGACGGACGCTGCTGGAATCGTCAACAGTCATGATGCGCTTGCTCATTCCTGAACTCCTTTACCGAAAATTCCCGAAGAATGTCTTGGGAGAAAACCCATCCTGTCCGCCTTGCTGATAATGTGCTCCGGGATTTTCACAAACTGCATCCTCCCTTCCTCCATTGTCTTGAATGCGCCGCAAATGATCTGAAAAAAGGACAGATCAACATCCTCCACCGCCTCCATGTCCACCTGCAACAAAACGGAGCCGTCCACTGCCTGCAGGAACGCCTGGTGGAGTTCCTCCGCGCTCTCGACTCCCCATCTCCCGGAAAGCTTGAACACTCGGGTGGTGGCGTCATTATTCAAAATTTCCCACTGGGCCATGTCATCTTCCCCTGTTCCGCACTGGTTCCCCTCAGAACAACTCCACATTGTCCCCGAGATCTTCCTCACGTTGCTCGGGCTTTTTCGAAGTCCGCGAATCATCATCGAACAGTTCCACGTTCGAATCGTCTCCAAAGAGTTCAACCCCGTCGTCATCGCCAAAGAGATCGACTCCACTGTCATCCTGTGCGGCATCCGCCTCATCCTGATCGAGTCCGAGGTGAACCATGCGCTCAGCTTCCATGGTGTACCGGGAAAGCAGCACCTTCAATCGTTCCGGACGATCAGCCGGGTCGCAGTCGCGGGAGGAATGTTCCAGGGCCTGGTTGGCAAGCTCCATGAACGCGTCTCCGGCCTGCCGCAGTTCCGCGAGCATCGGATGGTGAAAGGTGATCGCCTCGATCTGGTCAAGAAGGTCCCGCTTCAATTCCGCGCCCATGGCGCGCACTTCGCTGAACGTCTGGACAGTTTGTTGATTCAAGGTCCGCAGACTGCTGATCATTTCCTCCAGCCGTCCCACCTGTTGCCCCAGCTTCTGCGTATTCACGGAAATATCGGCCAGCTTCAGCAATTCATGGGCATGCTCCGATATATCGCGCAACTCATCCGCGACCACGTCCGTCAGGGTCCGGGCATCCATGGACAGACGCTGGATGGCTCCGGCCAGCACTCCCAGGGCCAGACCTTCCTCGCCGGTATGGGCCGCCTGGACGCTGGCATTGAGGGCGATGAGTTCGATCTCCGCGCCGACCTCCTCGATATTGGCAACATAGGCGGCCATTTGGGATACCATGTCGCCCACCGTGCGCATGATGTCCGCCAGCTCCTCGCTTTTGGCGGAATACCCCTGCATGAAGTCGATCAGCAGATGCACGTTGGCCTCGATCTGGTCCAGGGCGTTATGGCTGGAATTGTCCTCGGCCCCGAGTATGGCCCGCAGATCCCTGTCCATGGCCGCCACCGTGTCCGTTATGCTGGACAAGTTACCGGTCAGGGTCTCAATGGCTTGCTCAAAGGCGACGCCGCATTGTCGCAACTGGGAGACCTGCAGGGAGCAGACATCGGCGATCCAGCAGGCCAGGTCCTGCATTTTTGTCTCGGCGTCCTCGCCTTCTCCGTCCACGCCCACAAGCAGCATCTGGGTCATGTCCTCAACGGCCTCGCAAACATGTTCCACCTGCTGCCGTGCAATGTCGTGGAACTGCAGTGAGGAGACGATGGATCCCACATGACTGCTGATCTCGCTCGTACGGCTGGAGAGAGTTTGCGATGCAGCGCCGGACTGATCCGTCAACCGGACCAGGGTTTCCAGATTTTTGTGTCCGCTGCTCAGGGCTTCCTCGGTGACGGAGCGCTGTTCCCGGACCAGGGCTCCGGTCCGGTGGAGCGCGGATGTGACGTGTTCGTGCAAGATTTTGGTATCGTTAACGATCTTGTTCCAGTGATCGATGATGTTCTGGCCAAGACTGTCCACCTGGCCGGCCAGATTCATGAACCCCCTGCCCTTCTCCCCCAGTCGGGCGCTTTCGATCCGGGTCGTCACGCCGAGCATCTGCAAGGTGCGTACGATCTTGCGGAAACTGCCCGTCCGCGTTTCCAGGGAGCTGATCAACCGCACGACCTTTTCCAGCCGACGCAGATCCGTCTCCCGGCTCGTAAAGCCGCATACCTCATTGATCTGATTGAGCTCGTAACCCAGTGTCTCTACGATCTGGGAAATCTCTTCCCCGCCGGTCAGGGTGGTCAGGTCGGCGGCCTCCCTGGCCATTTTCCTGGACTTGGAAGTATACGCCTGGATGTTCGCGCCCAGAGCAAGAAAATCCTCCTCCCTGGCGGGAATGACCTGGGACAGTTCCTGGTCAAGCCGCTCCAGAACGCTTCCCCATTGCCGGATCGAGATCAAAAACCGATCCGGATCAACGGTAGTATGAGTCATGCTTTCAACCATGATCAACTCTTGAAAAAACGAATTTCCGCTCTGGCCGTGGTATCATCAAGAGGCTTGACCGCTATGTCCGCCCTTTCCTTCATAAACCGAGCCGCGCCCTTGAGGATGCCCTCAAAGTAGTCGAACAAGCCCCGTTGAGATCGATAATTCATGAACAGGACGTCTCCTTTATCCTCATAGGTGAAGGTGGGAGGTTTGATGCCCGGGTGCTCATTGGTCAACCTGGCGTGGACATCGTTCATCTTCAGATAAAATTGCTTGAGATCCCGGGCATTGAAGTGCCGGCGGTACATCTTGTGGAACTGGGGCACCGTGTACATGCCCAGGCCCAGCAGCACTTCCCGACTGCTCTTTTTTGTGATTCCCGCGATAATGTCCGCCATTTGCCGGATTACCTGGTCAGGGTAGCTTGCTGTTGGCAGAAAGACCGGATTCCCAAGTTCTCGTTGCAGCTTGTCGAACACCTCACGGCCGAAATTTTCCTTGACATACTCCTGCATCAACTTCGGCAGAATCCCTTTCATCTCCCCTTTGGAAGATTTTAATCTGCTCATGTCCGTGCTTCCGCTGAACGCCTGGGCCGCTGAAAGCAGTTCCTGGGCCAGTTGCGCCAGGTCCCGGGTTGCCGCGGCGGCCTGGTCCGCGCCTTCATCCGCTTCCCGGGCAATATGGGCAATATCCTCGACGCTGCGGTTGATCTCCTCGGTGGCGGAGGACTGTTCCTCGGCTGCCGTGGCGATCTGGGTGACCTGAGAGACCACGTCCTCCACCCGTTGCATGATCAGCCTCAGCGCCTCGCCGGCCTGGTTGGAGTGCTCGGTGCTTTCCTTGACCTGACGTTCGGTTTGCCCCATGGAAACCACGGCATCCTTGGAACGGCCCTGGATGGTCAGGATGGCGCTTTCCACCTCCTTGGTGGCGGTCATGGTCTTTTCCGCCAGCTTGCGGACTTCATCAGCCACCACGGCAAAGCCGCGGCCCGCATCCCCGGCCCTGGCCGCCTCGATGGCCGCGTTCAGGGCCAGCAGGTTCGTCTGATCCGCGATGTCGTTGATCACGTTGATGATTTGCCCGATGGCTCCGGCCTGTTGATTCAGCTGCGTCAGCACCTGGCCCAGTTGGCGAGCCGACCCGGCCACGCCCTGGATACCGGAGACGGCCTGTTCGACCATGCCCACACCTTCCTGGGCGGCTTGCCTGGCTTCGTGGGCAGCCTCGGACGCCGTGGAGGAACTTTTAGCCACTTCCAACACCGTGGCGGTCATCTGTTCCATGGCCGTGGCAACGGAGTCGGTTTGCTCTTTTTGCTGTCTCGCGCCCCGGGCCTGCTCATCGGCTGAGGCGGAAAGCTCTTCCGATGCCGACGCCACCCGCTGGGACAGCTCGTTGATCTCCTCCCCCAGCTGCATCCGGACTCTATCCTGTTCTTCCAGACGTTCCTGACTCTCCTTGACGCCCTGCAAGTCGAAAAAGATCAGAAGGAAACCGTCGAGATGTCCTTTCTCCCCCCGTACCGGAGCCAGCAGGCACCGCACATTCCAGACTCTGCCGTCCCAAAGCGTCAGGGCAATCTCCTCATCCAGCGCCCGCCCCTCAGCCATGGCTTTTTCCAGGGCAGATCCAGCCGGACGTCCGAAAAGGACCTCGGAAACTGATTTGCCGTCGATCTTGTCCCGGGATTTGCGCAAGGCCCCATGGAAACCGGTATTTGAAAATTGAACCTCACCCTGGGGATTGCACTTCAGCAACGGCGTCTTCAATTCGCTCATCCCCTGGCGGAAAAACGCGACTTCCTGCTGCCCGTGCTGTGCCAGACGGGCCAGTTCGACAATTTTTTGATCGTTGACGTCCACGATTTCAAGAACCTGAAAATCAACGGCTTTGCCCGCCAAAACATCATCAGCGGCCTGCAGAGCCGAAACGGAAGGTCCTGCGCAGCTGTTTGCAGTCCATAACACCATCAGCGCCAAAGCCATGGCTCCCGGAAAGAACAGCCACCAGAAATCCGTCCACTGCGCCGCGGCGAACAATCCCAACGCAAGAAGCCCCAAGCCTGCAAGTAGGGCACGAAACATGTTCTGATTATTCATTGCCATCTACCACTCCTTTGCATGAGAGCTGCAGGCCCATCCTAACCGAATACGGCTTGCTTTCACATTTGCAGTACGCCGAATTTACAAAAAAACCAAGTTTGAAGTGACATTGAAATTTTGATGCCTGGCAAGCGACGTCAAAGCAACATTGACTCTATCCTGAGCAGGGCGGCATTTGTTCATGAATCACAAAGCTCTGTTCCATCATTTCCAGAATCGTCCCAGCAATGAGTCCTGGCGTTTCATCTCCTCAAGTACCGGATCAGGAACGAGATATTTCATATTCCGACCCATGCGCCAATAGTTCCGGATCATTGTCGAACTGATGTCCAGGAACGGGGGATGGATGAGCAGCATTCGAGCACTGTTTTGTTCAAGATTCCATTGCCACACCACACCATAAGGCGATTCGCGCCGCTCCGGTTTTGCAGCGTGGAGCCAGTGTTCCTGAATGAAATTCCGGGTGCTCTCCAATGCCATATCCTGGCGGGCCACAGCCACGACATCCGCCTTGTGAAACAGTTCCAGCCCGCCTTTCCAGGTCGGCAAAGTCAACAGATCCGGCACGCCGAGCAAAAAAAAGAGCCGGCCGCCCGACAAGGAACGTACCAGCTCTTCAAGCGTGTCCAATGTATAAGATGGACCTTTTCTCCTGCCCTCCATCACATTGCAATGCAGTCCGGGATGACCGTTGATGGCTTCGCGGACCCATCGACAGCGCAGACCGAACGGCAATAGCCCCCCCGGTTCCTTGTGCGGCGGAACCGCCGAAGGAATCAGCTCCACCCTGTCCAGCCCCAGTATTTCCAACGCCTCGATGGCCAGACGCAGGTGCCCGTTGTGGATGGGATTGAACGACCCCCCCAGGACGCCGATTCGCTTCTGTCGGGTGGACATGTCCGTCACGGTCAACAAAATTATCAGTTTCGGAAGACAGGATTATTCCGTGAAAGCCAGCCGTTCATTCCCTGACCTGTCCCTGTCCGAGACCGATGAACTTGAGCCCGGTCAATTCCCGCACGCCCATGGGGCCGTAGGCGTGCAGCTTGGAGGTACTGATGCCGATTTCCGCGCCCAGACCGATCTGTCCGCCGTCGTTGAACCGGGTGGAGGCATTCACCAGAACCAGGGATGCGTCGGCTTCGCGCAAAAAGCGCATTGCCCGGTCATGATCCCGGGTCAGAATGGCTTCGGTATGGTTGGATCCGTACGCCGCGATGTGTTCCAGGGCCTGATCCATGTCCCGGACCACTCGAACCGCCAGCACCAGGGCCAGAAATTCGCGGCCCCAGTCCTCTTCTTCAGCGGCTTCGGCATGCACACCCATCAAGGGCAGGCTACGGGAACAGCACTTGAATCGCACGCCTGACTCGGCCAGCCGTTGCGCGACCCGGGGCAAAAAGGCCTCGGCCTCGGCCTCGTGCACCAGCAGGCATTCCAGAGCATTGCACACCCCGCATCGCTGAACTTTGGAGTTGAAGACGATCTCCAGGGCCTTGTCCCGGTCCGCATCCTGATCAACGTATGCATGGCAAACGCCCTTGTAGTGCTTAAGCACGGGCATGGTCGCCTGCTCGGATACGGCCCGGATCAGGGACTCTCCGCCCCGGGGAATGACCACGTCGATGAATTCGTCCAGTTTCAGCAAGTGGGACACCGCCTCACGATCCGTGACCGGAACCAGCTGGACAGCGGCCCTGGGCAACCCGGCAGCCTCCAGCGAGTCGGCGATCAGTGCGGCCAGAGCCTGATTGGAGTGAAACGCTTCCGAACCTCCCCGAAGAATGGCCGCGTTACCGGCCTTGAGCGTGAGAATCGCCGCCTCAATGGTCACATTGGGACGTGATTCGAAGATCATCATCACCACGCCCAGGGGAATGCGCATCCGGCCGAACTGCAAGCCGTTGGGCCTCTGCCACATGGATTCGATCTCTCCCACCGGATCGGCCTGGGCCATCACCTCAAGACAGGCCTGGGCCATGCCCTCGATGGTCGAGCCGGTAATCCGCAGGCGATCCACGCGCGCGGCGTCCAGACCGGCGGACAGCGCAGCATCCACATCGCGCTGATTGGCCGCCAGCACCTGATCGGCCTGCGTTTGCAGGCGCTGAGCCAGTTCCCGCAGCGCCGCATTCTTTTGCGACCCCCGGACCGCGACCAGTATCCGCGAAGCCTGCCTGGCCTCCTTGGCCAGATTGAGCATTTGACCGTGCAATTCACCCGTCATTCTCCACCTCCACCATTTCCGGCTTATCAATGGTCCGCGGATTGTTTCCGGAACATCATGGAAAGCCGTAGTTGAAAACGTTACATATTCATTATGAATTGCAGATCCAGCCGTACAAGCAGTAATAGCACTTGATTGCCATCGTTCTTCCTGCTAGCCGAATCAAGCAGAATCGCACATCAATCGAAGGAGTTTTCCATGGACGAGAGCATCAGGACGCTGATTCAAAGCCAGGATATCCTGGTCCTGGCCACATCCCTCAACAACATCCCGCACACATCCCTGATGGCCTACGTCCCGTCCGCGGATAGCATGACCTTCTTCATGGCCACCTACCGCAACACCAGCAAGTTCGCAAATATAATATCCAACCCGCAGGTCAGCCTGCTGCTGGACGATCGAAATGCGCACCCATCCCGGGATCGCCTGAAAACCATGGCCTTGACCATCCATGGAGAGGCCGTAGTCCTCCAGGACCCAGTCCAATGCAAGGCCGTTGCCGACGCACTGCGCCAAAAACATTCCCATCTGCAGAATTTTCTGGAAGGAAAGGAGATTGCCTTCCTGGCTGTCCAGGCGGCCACCTTTCAGCTCTTGAAAGGCCCTACGTCGACAATTTTCGAAACAACTGATCATTCCACGGAAAGCCATGCGGTATAGCTACCGAATGGCTATCCAACCCGTCAAAGGAGATGCAAAATGCGTCAGCAACGGCTCATGATGCTCAACGTGATATTCAGCGCTCTTGTCATTGCCGTGGTCACTGCGGGGACATTCTTTTTCGGGCTGACAGGACATGCCGGAAATTTGCTCGTGGCCAGCGCCGGATTGGCCGCCTTGGCCGGCATCGCCTTTCTGTACCTACGTTCAGAAAGGACTCTGCGCGAAGTCCAGGTGCTCCTGAACCACCTCTCAACCGGTGAGTTCAGGAACGTATCCGACCGGACGCAGAACCGATCCGGATGCTCGTTGGAATTGTTCTCCGGCATTGAAAACGTCGCCCACGCACTGAAACATGAGAAGGGCATGAACAAAGGAATCATCGAAGGCCTGCCAACCCCTTTTCTGCTGGTGGACGTCAAGGAACGCGCCCTGTTCACGAACCAGGCCTGCCTGGACATGCTCCAGATCGAAGGGCCTCCGGAAAAACAATACGGCCGGACATTGGCGGAAATTTTCTACAATGACCCGACACGCCAAACCGCCGTGGGCAAGGCCATCAACCACGGCCAGGTTTTCAGGAACCTGGAGGTGACCATCACCGGACACAAGGGCGGAGTGCGACACGTGTTGGCCAATGTTTGCCCGCTTTACGATCTTGACGGCGTCTGCATCGGCGGATTTTGCCTCTACGTGGACATGACGGCCCTGAAGACCAAGGAAACCCAGATCCACGAACAAAACCAGATCATTTCCCAAGCGGCGGACAAGGCAACGAACATCTCCAACTCCATGGCATCGGCAGCCGAGGAGCTGGCTGCCCAGGTGGAGGAAGCCAGCCGCGGAGCCGAAGAGCAGCGGGCCAGAACGGCTGAAACGGCCACGGCCATGGAGGAGATGAACGCCACTGTTCTGGAAGTGGCCAAAAACGCCTCCCAAGCTGCGGAAGCCTCGGATCAGGCCAGGACAAAAGCCCTGGCCGGCGCCAAGGTGGTAGGAGAATCCGTCTCGGCCATCAACAAAGTGCAGCAGCAATCCGTGGAACTGAAATCCACACTCAGCCAGCTTGGCGAACAGGCAAATCAGATCGACCGGATCATGAACGTAATCGAGGACATTGCCGACCAGACCAATCTCCTGGCCCTGAACGCGGCCATCGAGGCGGCCCGGGCCGGAGACGCCGGTCGCGGCTTTGCCGTGGTGGCCGACGAAGTACGCAAACTGGCCGAAAAAACCATGAACGCCACCAAGGAGGTCGGCCAGGCAATTGCGGATATTCAGAAGGGAACAAGATCGAATATTGAAGGAATGGACAAGGCCATGGCAGCCATCGAGGAAGCCACTGCTCGGGCCAACACGTCCGGCGCGGCCCTCCAGGAGATTCTGGCTCTCGCGGAACTCGCCGCGGACCAGGTTCGTTCCATTGCCACGGCCGCGGAACAGCAATCCGCCACCAGCGAAGAGATCAACCGGGGCGTCGAGGACATCAACCGCATTTCATCCGAGACCAGCGAGATCATGAACCAATCCGCCGAAGCCGTGTCCGAACTGGCCCGCATGGCCGTGGAACTCAATTCCATCATTGAACGGATGCGCGATCAGTCAGCGGAAAAAACTTCTTGAGATGAAACAGAATCGTATCCGCAGTCAAAAGAAAATCTCTTCGCTGCACCCGGCTTTCAGGATGCACCGAAAAAAAGCTGCGATGTAATTTTAACAGTATTAAGCCCAGCCGGAGCCCAACTGGATTAGTCGCTCCAGAATGCGTCTGACAATGCCGGATTCGTCGCTTGACCGAAACACCTTCAATCGACTAATTGAGAACTCTTGTTCATGGGGGCGTGGCTCAGTTGGGAGAGCGCTGCCTTCGCAAGGCAGAGGCCGGGGGTTCGAATCCCCCCGCCTCCACCATAAAAATCAAGGGGTTAGAGAATATCTAACCCCTTTTTCTTTTGCCTATGAATGGTAAATTATCAACTGATGAACACCGGAAACTGTACCCGCGGGGCCTGAGGTGTGAGCTAGCACCTAGAATGAGAAAGTGAAAGAAGCGGGATTGGGTGGGACGGGGCGGGATTTAGTGGGATGGATAAAGGGTTTGGAAGGGAGTGAAGGAAAAAAGGCAGCTCGGGTTGGAGTTGAGAAATTTGCGGGGGTGGGAGGTGATTTTTGCATGTTAAATGAGAATTTTTAAGGTGGCCTGGTCGGAGCGTTGACCGGGCCACCTTTTTTATTGCTCAGCGGTCTGAACCGCTCCGGCTTCGCGGGCGGAGATTATTACGGCATTTCTGATTTCGCCTTGCAGGCTCCTTGCGTTTATGGCCAGGGATACAGGTGTCCTGGCCCACACAGCCCTTTCCAGCGTAGGTTTATTCTGTGGGCTGAGGATGGAGTCTTGCAATATCGCGTCGATCAGTTGGCCGCTTGTGGTGTCTTGAATGCGCACCTTGAATTCAGTTGGGTCTGACGTGTCGACGCGGAGTATTTTGTATGTGCCGTCGAGTCTCGTTTCTTCGGCGTGCTTTCTTGCGTTTGCGGTAAGTATTTCCGCAGTTTCAGGGTCAATCTCTATTCCTTGGATTTTTCCGTTGCTCGCTGGCGCGATGCTTTTAACAAGTGCGCCGTGAGCGTCGTATGCAAAGTGCTGGATGTCTCGAACTTGATCATTTTCAGCGGCTATTGATGCTATGATTCTTGATCGTTCCGTTTCTTGTTCGCTTAAAAACTGTAGTGCTTGCAAGTGCTCTCTTTGCTCATCGCTCCGAACCTCCGCAATGCGGACGTTTTTTCTGTGGTCAAGGTATGTGCGAAACGCGGAATTTCCAAAAAACAGGACAGCAAGCGTAATTACTATCAAGGTGATTTGCTTTGAGTCCATTTTTTCTATTCCCTTCCCAAGAAACTTTTCAATTATCTCTTGGAAATTGATATCATAAATTGATGAACCGCCGACAACCTTAACAATTATTTCGAGTTTATCACGCTCTTCTTTGGATAACAAGCGAATATTATAGGATTCATAGATTATAAAGCTATATGATCTATATATTTCTGATTGAAATTCCAAAAATGACTTCATCATCGTCGGAGTTATCGACTGCCGGTATTTTTCTCCGCAAAGAGTTACTTCAAGCCTAGGCCACCCTTCAAACTGAATAGAGACGTCTTCAAGGTCGATACTTCCGTCTATGTGCCTCTGAAGTACTGAATAGGCGTCCTCTTCACTCCGAATAATCAGTTGATCAGGCATTTCTCACTTCCTCCTCCATTCCCACGGTGGCGTGGGGTGTTTTTCGGTCCAGAGGCCGAGGGGGGATTCTTTGGCGGTTTCTTGGCCGTGGGCCCAGGGGATGCAGATTTTGGGGCGGTTGCAGTAGCGGAGGAAGACCCAGGCCAGGCCGGCGCGGATCATGGCGCCGTTGAGGGTTTGGCCGTCTGGGAGGTGGACCAGGGCCACGGTGCGGCCCCAGCGGTCGGTATCCATCTCCTCGATCCGCACGGTCTGTCCGGCGGCCAGCTCGCGGGCGTATGCGGTTGCCTGGCGGCCGTATGGCTGGCCGCTTTCCGGCGCATCGATCCCCCATAGCCTGACACGGACTTGGCGCTTGTCTTCAGTCAGGACAGTAATGGTGTCGCCATCGGCGACGTGGATCACCTTCCCCTCCCATGCCCATGCTGCAGAGGCAAAGAGAAGAAGCCAGGCCGCTATTGCGGCGCTGGCTTTCATTATTGGGCCATAATCTTTTGGGCCATTGGGCTGCTGAGCGGGATCATATTTGGCGCTTTACAGATGGGGCAAACCTTTTGCTTGGATGTTAGTCTCCAGAAAGAATAGATAATTCCAGGAACGATCAGCAGTAGCCAAAGGACAACCTCTAAAACAAAAGAACCCTTCGCAATCTTCTTTGGCTTCCCTTTTGCCCCGCAATTCGTGCACAGCAACTCGTTGGCCATAAGCCCTCCTTTAATTAAATGTGTTCACCCAAACTCCCTACAGCTCCACACCACTCTCCCCACGATCCGCACTCCGTTCATCTGGCCTGGCTTTACAGCGATTTCCCGATAATCCCGGTTGAATGACCGGAGGATGATCTGGCCCGGCTCTACGTCTACGGCCTTGATCATCACGGCGTCCTCGATGCCTACGGCGTAGACCTTTCCGGGAAGGATCTCTGTCTTGGATTGATCTATCAGGACCGTATCGCCGTCCCTCAGCTCCGGCTCCATACTATCGCCGGTCACGTCCATGAGCACCATCCTGCCAGGCTGTCCCTTGCGGTGGATCCAGTCGCTGCGGAATGCGTAATACCCATCTATGTCGTCGCTCGTCTCCATACTGCCGCTGCCGGCGCATAGTCTGGCTTTCACTTTCGGGATATGCACCAGATCGACGCTGCCAAGCCTCACACCCCTGCCATATGTTTGCAATGGCTCTTCGCATTTTAGCCCCTTTGTTTCGACGGCAAGGCGTGTAACGGGAATATCCTGCCCCTCACGCATCATGGGGCCAGTCCCGTGCAGGAGCCAATCCGCGGAATACCCCCATCTTTCACTTATAGTTGTAATCCATTTACTCGGAACGTTGTCCCGATCCCTGGCCGCGCCAATTGCTTGTGGGGTTTTGTCCAAAGCACGGGCAAGTTCGCTGTCGTTGGCAGCATCAACGGCATAGAAAAGACGCTCTAAAATTTGCTCGAATTTTTTATGGTGTGGGCGTTTTTCTCCGCTCACTTCTTTTTCCAAAGCGAGCGGAGAAGCGGGCGGAGGAGTTTTATTGTTTTGTTTAATCATTTCAATTTAGTATTACAAGTATAATTTTTTTGTGAAAAAAAGAAGTGGGAACCTTAAATTCTACGTTGACATGGTTCAATTTTTAATTGTACAACTCATCTCAACAAATTGATGGAGCACCGGAAGTTACGACAGGAACAAGGGTAATGCAATGACAAAAAAGAAAGCCCGCACGGACAGGGGGCAGTTACAACTACCCCTGGACCTGCACCGTGAACCGGTTCGAGCTGGTGGATACAGGGTGCGGGATGCCGTTCAAGAGGCACTGCGTGAGACACTAGAGAAGTGCCCTATCTCCCGGGAAGACCTGGCGGAAGAAATGAGCCGGGTGACCGGTGAGAGCGTCACCGTTAACCACCTGAACAGCTGGACGGCAGCCAGCAAACAAGGCTGGCGCTTCCCTCTGGAATTCGCCGCGGCGATGGCAATGATAACCGGCAATACGGCAATCCTGGATGCGGCTTTGTCCGTTACCGGGTTTCGGGTTGTCAGCGTTGATGATCTTAAAATTATGGAGTTCGGGCGCTTGACCCTGGAGGAAAAGAAACGCGCTTCCAGAAAGCGGGCTCTTATGGAGGAGTTGTTGTGAAACTGAAAAAAGTCAAAATCTGGATGCTGCAGAAGGGCATCAAGGGCAAGGACGTCGCCGAAGGGATTGGCGTCAGTCGGTCTATGGTGTCGCACTGGCTGTCCGGGCGCTACAGCAGCGAGCGAATCAGGTTGTGGTTTCTCGCTCAGGGTTGCCCAGAAGGATTCCTGGCAAAGGAGAGCTAGAATGAAGGCGACATATGCAGCAGCGGATATCGCCCAGGCTATGGGTATCTCAAAGCGTAGAGTCAATGAGATGGCAAATGAAGGCAAATGGCCCTTCGAAAAACGCCAGGGCCGCGGCGGTGGGCGCGTGTATCCTTATAAGGGATTACCTCACGATGTCCGTGAAAAGATCCAAGCGCACCTCCTCAGCAACCCCTCGGCTGTGCCTGCCGTGGTGGAGCGGGAATTTTTGCCGGTGGTTCAGGATTCTCGGACGGATTTGCTGACGAACTGGCAGCGTGAGGTGATGACCTCTCGGATGGTGTTTGTCCGGCACATCGAGCGTTTGGAGGCGGGGGGGCTGACCCGGAATACCGTGATCGAGTCCCTGGTATCTGCCGCGAAAAGCGGGAATCTGCGGGAGCCTTTGAGCCTGCATCTGGAGCGGGCCGTGGTCGGTGGTGAGGATGGCAAGTCCGGGCGGAAGCTGAGCAAGGCAACCTTATATAGGTGGGTCGGCGGATATCATGCCGGCGGCGAGATCGAACTCGCCCCGGCGTATGCGCCGAAGCCGAAAACATTCCCGGCCTGGGGGCATGATTTCCTGGCCATTTACCAGCGCCCCTCCAAGCCCTCCCTGGCGGACGCCCACCGGGAGTTCGCCGCCGGCTGGACCGGGACCGGGCCATGCCCAAATTACCACGCGGTGCGCCGCTTCGTTTGCTCCCTCTCTACATTGGCCAGGGAAAAAGGCCGCAAAACCGGCAACGCCTACCTTGGCCTGCTGCCCTACGTACGCCGAAAAACCGACGAACTGTGGCCCTGCGACGTCTATACGATGGACGGCACCACTTTCGACGCGGAAATTCAGCATCCGGATCATGGCCAGCCGTTCAAGCCCGAGATCACCCTCGTGATCGACGTGGCAACCCGGCGCTGCGTGGGGGTTTCCGTTTCGCTGGCCGAATCCGCCATGTCTACGCTGGACGCGCTGCGCATGGCCTGCGTCGGCGCCGGACTTCCAGCGATGGTCTACGCGGACCGCGGCTCAGGATACACGAATGCGATCTGGTCGGAGATGGGCACGGGCATGGCGGCCCGGTTGGGATACGAGCTGACCCATTCGCGGGCCAGGTGCCCCCAGGGCAAGGGCTTGATGGAGAGGGCCGGCAAGTCCATCTGGGTCCCAGCGGCAAAGCGCCTGTTTTCTTGCTCCCATGCGGACATGGACCGGGACGCGGCGAAAAAGGTCTTCAAGTTCAGCCGTGATGCTCTCAAGAAAACGGGCCGGGCTGCCCTCCCCACCTGGCAGGAATTCAAGGAAGTGTTGATGGCAGTGGTCCGGGAATACAACGCCAGGCCCCATTCCGCACTGCCGAAGATCCGCATTGAAGACGGCCGGATGCGCCGGATGAGCCCGGATCAGGCCTGGGCGGACGCCGTGAACAAAGGCTGGAAGCCGGATCACGTGACCGAAAGCCAGCGGGCCGAGATGTTCATGCCCAGCGAAAAGCGCAAGGTCCGGCGCGGCCTGGTGCAGTTCTATGGCGGGAGCTATTTCCACAAGGATTTGGAGGAGCTGCACGGCGAAATCGTGGATGTGCGTTACGACATGTGGGACGTTGAAAAGGTCTACGTCTACACCCTGGCCGGCCTGCGGGTCTGCGTTGCCGAGCTGGACGGACACGCCCAGCCGTATTTCCCGAAGGCCCGGATCGACGCGGCCAGGGACCGCCGGCAGCAGGGCCAGCTGATGCGCCTGGAGGCGAAAGCTCAGCGGATCGCGCCCGGCGCAATGCTGACCTTGCCGGAAGATGACGGCGTGCTGGTTGAGTGCGGGGACATTCTTGGCAGGCAGACGCCGGAAGCCCTGACTGCCCAGGCGGATGGTGTGATCATTGATGTTTCGGTCCAGGAGCAGCCTGCAGCGGAAGAGCGCCGGCCCCTGTTCCAGGACGGCATGCACCGCTACCGGTGGCTGATGACCCACCGGGAGCGATGCACGGCCCAGGATGAGGAATGGCTGGCCAATTACGCGCGTACCGATGAATACGCGGATATGGCCGAGCGGTACGAGTTCGACGGGATTGGCTACAAGGGCCAGGCCCACGTTCACGCCGCTCAGATGTAAGAAAAAACGAAGACCGGCAGACGGCGCCGGGCTTCGTTTCGGGTGAACCTCAACTGACAGAAGAAAGGAGGATATGAAATGAGGAAGGCATTCGTCAAGACAGAGAATTACGGCCGCTTCGTCGCTTCGGTGCGCCAGGTGGAGCAGCGCGGAGCCGCCGAGGCCGGGCTGATGCTGGTGCATGGCCTGCCGGGTTTGGGCAAGAGCCACGTCGCGGACCGTTGGGCCGTGGAGACCGGAGCCGTGTATCTGCGGGCAAAAGTGGACTGGACCCCGCGCTATTTCATGCGGGATCTGGCTCACGAGTTGCGCACCGTGGACCCAACCGGCACCAGCCAGCAGCTCTTTACCCGGCTCTCCGAGCATCTGGCCCGCACCCAGCAGGCACTGGTGATCGATGAGGCGGAATTCACTCTGGCCCAGGGTGCGAAGACCCTGGAGAAGATCCGCGACCTGAGCGACTTCGCCGAAGTGGTCGTGGTCCTGATCGGCATGGAGCGCATTCAAAAGATGATCGCCAAGCACGGCCAGATTCATAGCCGGATCGCCCAGGCCGTGGAGTTCACTCCGGTCACGCTGGATGACGTCCGGTTCGCCTGCTCAGTGCTCTCCGAGGTGCCCATTGCCGACGACCTGGCCGGCGAGGTGCACCGGCTTTCGAACGGCCGGATGCGCGAAGTGTTGAACATCATTTCCACGGTGGAGCGTGTGGCCATCGCCAACAGCATGGCCACGGCGAATCTTGAAGCGTTTTCGGGCATGGCGCTGTCCTTCGACTGGCAGAGCCGGAAGCAAAAGGTTGTCCGTGCCGTCAACGGAGGCAAGTGATGGGCAAGTGGCGAGGCCGGAGAATCCTGGAAATGCTGGCCAATGGGCTCATGACCATTCGCGGCCTGGATGCGATGTTCGACGCGCCGGACGGCGGCGTGCGGTGCACCTGCCGGGCGCTGGCCCGGCGGGGGCTGCTAAGCATCAGCGAGGGCGTCTGCGAGATCACCGAGCAGGGCCGGATCTGGCTGCGGAGCGGTCAGAAAGTCGCCGGTCCAGTCCGGGCCCAGACCACCAGGGCCACGACGTTGCGGGCCAGAGCATGGCGGGCCATGCGCCTGAAGCGCAAATTCTCGGTTGATGATCTGCTCTCCTTGGTAGCCGACGGCACGGAGAAAGACGCCGTCAGGGATTTGCAGCGGTACATCCGGACCCTGGAAGACGCCGGGTATCTGGTCCGGATGCGATCCGGACAATGGATGCTCCCCCTTGAGCGGGACACCGGCCCGGAAGCGCCCACCTGGAACAGCCAGACCAGGATGGTCAAGGACGGCAACACCGGAGCAATGGTCAAGGTTGCACCAAGATTGAGAAAAACAACCCAAAGGAGCGAGTCATGAAACGTATCACAAGGATGTTGGCAGGCGCAGCGATTGGCTTGGCGATGGTGGCCGGCGAGGCGATGGCGGATGACGTGCGGCAGCGTTGCGAGCAAAGCTGGCCCCGTGACTACCGAATGCAGAAGCACTGCATAGACCGGCAAGCGGACGCAATGCGTAGCCTGCGGGTTTACCTGGAGAATCACGGGATACTTGAAGACCTGGAATGCGGCCAGGGGGTTTACGAAAACATATTCTGTGACTGCAGCATCAATTGGATTGACGAATACGGCGCCGACTTTGTGATGTTGAACCACTGCGTCCAGCAGCAGCTCAAGGCGTACCGGGAGCTGAACCCATGAAAAACGCAAACGGACGCAAGGGCCTGCTGGCCCAGATCCACATAGGCCGGAAGGCCCTGGGGCTGGATGACGATTCGTACCGGGACATGCTGGAAGCGGCCACGGGCAAACGGAGTTGTGCGGATATGCGGCTTGGTGAGCTGGTCAGCATTTGCATGCGACTTGAGAAAATAGCCCTGGCTCAGGGCGTGGAGCTGAGCAAGCCGAAGCACCCGGGTAAGCCTGCGAACATGGATACGGACGGCAAGGGGCCATTGCTGGGCAAGATCGAGGCGTTGCTTGCCGAGGGCAAGCGCCCCTGGTCGTACGCTCACGGCATCGCCAAGCGGATGTACGGCTCTGAGCGGGTGGAATGGCTGACCTCCAGGCAACTTGGGAGCGTGGTCACGGCGCTGGTGAAGGCCCAACAGAAGCGCAAGGAGGCAGCGGCATGAGAAACGAACAGTGCAATATCAGCTGCGCGTGCGGCTATCAGGATGAGTGGGAGCAGTTCGCGGTGGTGCCCGGCCTCTTCCGCTGTCCGGAGTGCAAACGAGAATGGCGGCTTTCCCTGGAGGATGGCGAGGCAGCGAGCAAAACCCGCCCCTGCCCGTTCTGCGGGGATGCCTATGAATACGAGGCCAAACTCAGCAATGGGAAAACGTACATCCGCAAAACATGCGGCAAAACCCCCTGCTTGCAGGCTCAGGCCTACCAGACCAGGCAGGAATCGAATGCCGGGAAGATGAGCCCGGCCCAGGCGAGAATTTTCGCCGGGATGCAGGCGGAAATGGGGAAGTTTCAACATGCGGGCATGTGTCCGGTATGAGCTAAGACGCTAAGATAAAACAAGGAGATAAGACGATGGTCAATACGAAAATTAAAAGCGTGCATCACGCACTGGGCGAGTTGGCTGGCCGGGTTCCGGAGTTGGAATGGGGGATGGTGCGGCTTTGCCGGGAGGTCCTGGAGGATTGTGCGGAACAGGTTGAGAATATGGAACGGGAGTGGAGCCCGGCGGCGCGGCTGGAGACGTTGGAGGTCTGCGCCGGGGGGTGCTTATGCAGAGAAAAAGGCGAACAGGTGGAGGCTCAGACATGCTGAACGCGAATCCAAAGACACCGGAAGCCGAGCTGGAGTTGATGAAGCTCAAGGGGCGGCTCAAGGACGTGATTGTCCAGCATCCCGGACCAGGCCGCGCGATCTCGATGGTTGATCTGTATCGCCGGGTATTCGGCAAGGAGCCAAAAACCAAGATCAACGGCACCCGCCAGCTGCGAGACCTGATCACCCTGGTGCAGCGGGAGGGCTTCCCTATCGGGACAAGCCAGAGCAGTTCCGGCGGTGGTTACTACCTCCTGGTGGCCGGGTCCGACCTGGAGGGATTTATCCGCAAGGAAAAGACGAAGGCCCTGAAGATTCTGGCCAAAATCGCGGCGATCAAGAGGACCAATCTGCCGCTGCTGCTGAATGAAATCCAGCTCAGCCTCACTGCTGACATTCCGGGGGAATCATGAGCGCAAGAAAGAAGCTGCCCAGCCCTGCCCATGCGCGGGCCGATGAGCTGCTGCGCGTGGCCGCGGCGCTGAAAACTCGGCTGGAAGAGGAAAAGGACCGCTACGATGCCGAAACGCGACAGGTGAAGGAGCGATTCACTGAGCTGGTCGCGCCCACAGTGGCGAGGTTGAAGGAGACCGAGAAGGAGATCGAGGCGCTGGCGACGCGGCATCAGGTGGATCTGTTCGGCACGCCGGACAAGGACCAGGCTGCCGCCGGGGTGCGCTGCGGGCTGCCCTCCGGCTCCCTGATCCTGACCGTGCGCCAGGTGGTCCGCAAGGCGAAGGCCGTGACCGTGGAAGCGTTGAAGGGGCTGGGATGGCTCGATGGGGTGCGGGTGGAAGAGAGCGTGGCCTGGGACAAGATCGAGGGCTGGACCGATGAGCGACTGGCCGTGATCGGCACGGAAAGGAAGGACAAAGCGAGCATCACCTGGGAGGCAATACGCCATGAGTAACCAGGCGAAGATAGGGGGAATACTTAAACCGGGAACGCTATTTTACCGGGAGTATAAGGGCGAAATCACAGACTATTACGGGAACTACTATGTGCTCTCGATCGCGAACATGAGCACCCCGGTTGTGCGCTCATTACAGACCGGGAAATATTTTGCCTTGCCATTTCATGATATTGTGAAGTTGGCTCAAGAGGCCGGAATAGATGAATAAATAAGTGCGGGGCTGAAAATTTGTGCCCGAGACCGTGGCAGGGGCCGGGAAATCGGCATGGTGTCCGAGAGTATCGGCCCTACTGGAAAAGCCCCTGGCCGGGGTGAAAACGGCTAAACACCTCCTTTGATGGGGCTCCGCGAGCGGGAAACCGCTCGCGGGGTTCAATTTAATGGGGTGAACAATCAACAGACAGGAGGAAAAAGGGATGTCCAATCTCGGATGGCAACGGATGCAAGCTGCGGGATCGGATTTTGTACTCGGCCAGGATTCACGCAGAAGAGCGCGTGGCCCTGATCGGCATACTGGACGCCCAGGGAGCCGGGCCGGCCAAGAAGGCGCTGCAGAGGTTGGAGCGGGAGTTTCGGAGGCCCGGAGCATGAAGCCGGCAAAGTATGTGATAACTCCCGAGGCTCACGAGCAAATCCGGCGCGTGTATCAGAGCGATACAGGGGCCGGACAGGTGCGGGATCTGGCTCGGCGGCTGCACCTGCCCAGGTGGAAGGTGAGCCGGTACGCCTTGCATCAGGGCTGGGTGGCCAAGCAGCCGAAAGAGCCGAACTGGTCGGATGCTGAACTGTCGTATCTGCAACGGGTTGCCCATCTGCATCCGGAGGTGATCCAACGGAAAATGAAGGCGAACGGCTACAAGCGGAGCGTGAACGGCATTGTCTTGAAGCTCCGCAGGACCCGGATGCTCAAGAACCTGGAAGGGATGTCCGCCCGGTCCGTGGCCTTGTGTCTGGGTGTGGACGATAAGCATATCCGCCGACTGATCGACTCCGGGCGGCTGAAGGCGACACGCCGGGGCACGGCCCGGACCGAGGCCCAGGGCGGCGACCAGTGGTGGATCAAGGAGCAGGATGTTCGGGCCTATATCCTGGAATATCTGCCCGAGGTCGACCTGAGAAAGGCGGACAAGTACTGGCTGGTGGACCTCCTGGCCCACGGCGAGGCGGCATGACCCATGCCCAAGCCCGCGAAATGGGCGTGTGCGCGGCCAAGTGCTGCGCCTGGGCCGCGCCGAGAAAAGCCTGCATGGCTGCGCTGTTTCCAATGCCAGGCAAAGACCCAAAAACATGCCCTGCTCCCGCGGATTTGATGGAAAGATGGTTGCTGGAGATGGGGTTGAAGAAGGAGGCGGCATGAAGAACTGGAAGATTGATGAAGCGGGAAAGGCAGTGATTTTTCTATTTGAAATGGAAGGCGTTGCTGAGAACGAAAATGGTGAGCCAGAAAACTCTGCCGTTGCAATCAAAGTGGAATATAAAACCAGGCTCCCGGAAGAGCATAGATTGTTGGCCCTTTCGAGAAAGTTCGTTGAGCGGGGCCTGCCAGGCATGGAAGGTTATCCGCTGCGCCCGATAACCGAAGGAGAATATGCGCAGTATGATGATGAGGATGACGAGGAGGCGGCATGAGCCTGGATGTCTATGTTATCTCGGCCTCCTTGATCGGGATTGGTTTCTTTCTGGGGTCTACCTGGGAGGTGTTCCAGGCGCGGAGAGAGCGAAAGAATGAAGTGAAAGGTCGCTTGAAGATCCTGGTCCCCATGAATCAACCGGCGTCTTCGGAAATAATGCGCATCCTGGCCGAGTTGCACGGGGCTATCGAATCGAATGATCGGGCAAGAAAGACGGAAGCGATCGAGGCCGATGGGCCGAGGAGGTTGCAGTGAGCGACATCAAGAAGCGGATGCCCGTGATCATCCGCAAGCTGGATGCGGCGGTGGATGCGCTGGAGGAATTGATCCATCTGACGTGGGACAAGGATTATGATGTACCAGCCAATGATTCGCGGCAGAAGCTGCGGACGGATTTGCTGGAATATTCGGATTATCTGGAGAAGGCTGAATGGTGGAAAAAATGCGCCTAGTCTGCCCCTCCTGCGGAGCGAGTTGCAGCGCCGAGGCGTGGGGGAACGACGCGAAGGCGCGGGACGTGTTGGCTGTGATTGCCGGGCTGGAGCGTCCGGCTCTGGTCGTGCGTTATCTTGGGCTGTTTCGCCCTGCGAATCGGGGCCTGGCCTGGGACCGGGCCGGGGCGCTGGTGGAGGAGCTGCGGAGCCTGCTGGGGCTGTCGGAACTGTCCTGGCGGGCCGGGCGGCCCCTGCTGGTCCGGCCTGGGCTTTGGTATTCGGCGATGGAGATCCTGATCGAGAAAGAAGGCGTGGGCAAGCTGACCAGACCTATCCAGAATCATAACCTGCTGAAGGCCGTGGCCTATGACCTGGCCGGAAAACAGGAGGCCGGGCAAGAACGGGAGAAGGAAGAGAAATTGCGGTATCGGGCGGATGCCGGCCGGACCGTTGGCACGGGTG
Organism: Desulfonatronum thiosulfatophilum; assembly: GCF_900104215.1. Classification (NCBI taxonomy): domain Bacteria; kingdom Pseudomonadati; phylum Thermodesulfobacteriota; class Desulfovibrionia; order Desulfovibrionales; family Desulfonatronaceae; genus Desulfonatronum; species Desulfonatronum thiosulfatophilum. The sequence continues at coordinate 188,379 of NZ_FMXO01000001.1, forward strand.
CGCACAGGCCGGAAGCCCTTGTCGTTAAAGGGCCTCAACCTGAATCTCCGGACATCGAATCGGTTGGGGCGGGAGTGCGGGGGCTGCTGCAGAAACTGAGGGAGAATAGAGCCAATGAAAACCGATGAACAACGGATCGTGGAGAATCGGGACATGGCGGCGCTGATGTCAGGATTGACGGCGATGTATCACCGCCCGGACGCAAAGGCCCTGCTCCGCCATGCCCGACGCACGTCCTGGAAACGCGGCCTGGCGGTCATCTCGGCCCATATCGGCGGGGATGTGTGGATGGAGTTTGTTGATGAAATGCGGGGGGATGTTGCATGGCCGTAGATAAGCAGGATCACACATGGACCGATAGGCCCGTTTGCCCGCATTGCGGGCATGTGGTGCGGGATGACAGCGAGATGTTCGAGGATCTGGAAGGTTTCGACGACTTCGACTGCCCACAGTGCGGGCTGGAGTATCGCTGCCGAAGAAATGTCGTGTTCCGCTACAGCACGAGGGTTCCGGAGGCGACGGATGCGTAGACTCTTCGGCATGAAGGAGATCAGCAAATACATGGGGCGGAGTGAAGAGACGCTGCAAGTCTACCGGCGGCGGCTGGGGCTCCCCATCGTGAAAATCGTGGGGACCTGGGAGGCGGATGTGGAGGACTTGGAAAAGTGGCGACTTCGGCAGGCCGAAAAACACGTAAAGCCAGTCCCAGACCGTGAATAATGCGAGAAATTTGGAATATTTAGGCCCTGTATTCGCTGGAATACAGGGCTTTTTTCGTGTTATGCACTGAGCATGGAAACGCCAAAAACGTATAAAGAAATTCGGCCCCTGTTGCGTACCGGCGATTGCGTGCTCTGGCAGTCGCGCGGGCTGGTCCCGTGGATCATCCAGCGGTTCACCGCGTACAGCCACGCGGCTTTGGTCGTCCGATTGGATGAGTATTGCGGCCTGAAGGACAGGATTTTTCTGGTGGAGGCCGTGAGCAAGGGCCTGGTGCTCTCGCTGTTGTCCGGGCGGATTCCCGCAACCGGCAAAGGGCGGGCCTTCATTTTTCAGCCTCGCACCCTCTACGGCTACTCCCAGGACAAGATCCGCTCTGATGCCCTGACGGCCACCGCAAGGGGCGTCGGTTACGATTTCAAGGGCTTGTTCGCCAACGTCTTTGGTCGCGTTTCCACTGACGCCAAGCGCTATTTCTGCAGTGAGGTCGTCTGGCGGAAATGGGACATGGCCGGGGTGCTCCGCTACGACAACCTGACCGAATCCGGCCAAGCCGCGTTGAAGGCGGGGCAGGCTCCCAGGCCGGGGGATTTGCCTTTGTGGGTAAACGGTACGGCACGGGAAATCGTTAAATAGTATCAACCCCATACTGAAGCGGCGGCGTTCCGTTCTCGGACGCGGAACGCCGCCCGAATACAAGGAGAATCATGCTCGACAATCTAAAAACTCAACTGACCCTGGCCGCCCTGGCTGCGAAAACTTTGGGCGTGGATTTTCTGGATGTGACCGGTGAACAGGTCACCGAGACCGTCAGCGCTCTGATTAGTCTGGGGCTGGTGGTTGCTGCCGGCGTGTTCCGATACCTGGGCACGCAACGCGAAAAGCGCCTAAGGGAAGGCCTGGAGTGGGCTGAGCGCCATGCTCGTCTGTTGGAGCGCCAAATACGCAAGGAGAATTGATCATGCGCGTAATTCTGTTTCTCATAATCCTGACTCTTGCCGGGTGCTCCGGCACATTCAGCTTTGATGGAAACTGGGGTGACAGGCAAAACGTCGGCGCCGACGCGCTGGGTGAGGGGCTGACCCATGAAACGCGGCCAGAGGATTCCGCTCCGGACGGCGGAGACGACGAATGACTTGGTTTGAGAATGCCTACGCGGAATTGATGCCCGTGGAGGGCGGCTACGCTGATCAGCCGGCGGATCGCGGCGGCGAGACCTACCGAGGAATATCCCGCGTGCATCATCCGGAATGGCGAGGCTGGGCGATCATCGACGAAGCAAAGAGCCGGTGTGTCGCCGATTTCCCTAGATGTCTCGACCAGGACCCGTTTCTACAGTCTCAAGTACGTGGGTTCTATCTCCGTGAATACTGGGAGAAAATGCGATGTGACGAGCTGGGCAGCTACGTGGTGGCCCGGCGCGTGTTCGACATGGCCGTGAACCAGGGGCGGAAGACGACCAGGCGCAATCTGCAGGAGGCGCTGAACATCCTGGGCCGGCCCGGCTGGTATGAGCCGCTGGCGCTGGACGGGATTTTTGGGCCGCGGTCCATGAGCGCCCTGGTGATCTTCCTGGTCCGCGAGCCGCGCCCACGTGCGGAGCGCATCCTGGAGCGTCTGTTGGCCCTGTATCAAGGACGTATCTACATCGAAATCCTGCGCTCCGACGTAACCCAGCGCCAATTTGCCCGCGGCTGGGTGGAGAGGACCGTCTAGATGCCCGACATCGCTGACGACGCCCAATCGGCTGAGGAGATGTTTCTCCGTGAGGCAATGGCTCGGAGGACGGTAGCAGGCAACGCGGAGTCCCGGACCCACTGCCTGGACTGTGATGATCGCATTCCGGAAATGCGGCGGAAGCTGGTGGCTGGGTGCCTGCGGTGCGTGGACTGCCAGACGGCGCACGAGGTTGAACGATTCGAGGAGGGATATCCGCTGTGATGGATGTTGCCATGAAATTTGTGCCCGTGGTCGTCCTTATTGTGCAGGTGCTCATGGGTTGGGGACTTTGGAGTCTCGGAAGAAAATTTATGCCTCGTGAGGAGTGTGAGCGCTGCCGAGCTGAGCTGGAGGTGAAGCTGCAAGAGGAGTCCCAGCGCACCAATGTGTTGGACAAGGCTCAGGAAGTGTTCCGGGCCGAATGTTCTTCCCTGCCGACGAAGGCCGATCTGGGAGATATTTACGACCGGATTAACTCCGTGAATCTCCGGATTGGCTCGGTGGATACGCAAGTCGCAGCCCTGGGCGGCGAAATGAGAGCCCAGCGACGAACGCTGGACATGATCAATCAACACCTGATGCGAGGTGAGGGATGAGCAAATACGCGGCCCTGGTCAACGAGAACCGACGTCTGGAGATTCTGCGAGTCCTGGCTCAGGACCCCGGTTACCAGCTCAATGAGCGGCTGATACAGGACGCCCTGGGACTGGTCGGAATCGCCTCCAGCGTGGATCAGGTCCGGTCCGCCGGGGCCTGGCTGCGGGAACAGGGTCTGGCCGAGATCGAGGAGCTGTCCGGGATCTATCTCATTCGAGCCACCCGGCGCGGCCTAGACGTGGCCGAGGGCCGGGCCGTGGTGCCCGGCGTGGCCAGGCCTCTTCCGGAAGCATAAAAATGGAACATAAAAAGCGACAACAATCCTCCATCGATCGCCTGCCCGAGGATATCCGGGAGCAGCTGCAGGAACTACTGCGTGATCCTCGCGTGACCCAGCTGGACGCCACGGCGCGTATCAACGCCATCCTGGAGGAACAGGGCCAGGAGCCGCTGAGCAAGAGCGCCGTCAACCGGTATGCGGTCAAGATGGAAGCCGTCGGCGCGAAGCTGCGGCAAAGCCGCGAAGTCGCGCGGATGTGGATCGGGCGGCTGGGCGCGGAGCCCCAGGGCGAGGTTGGCAAGCTGCTGAATGAGATGGTCCGGACGTTGGCGTTCGAAGCCGTGGTGGAGATGTCCGAGGGGAGCGAGGCCGTGGAGCCGCGCATGATCCGGGATTTGGCCGTGGCGATTGAGAAGCTGGAGAAAGCGGCCAGCGAAAACGTGAAGCGTGAAGAGGAGATCCGGAAAAAGGCGTTGGAAGAAGCTGGGGACCGGGTGGCGAAGCTCGCCAAGAAAGGCGGACTATCCGAGGAGACCGTCCGTGAGATCCGGGAGCGGATCATGGGAGTTGCATCCTGATGGGCAATGCCAGGATCAAGCCCGCGAACCCGAAGGCCCTGCTGTTGGCGTATCAGGCCAAGTGGGTTGCGGATACTGCCCGCCTGAAGCTCATGGAGAAAAGCCGACAGATCGGCATTTCCTGGGGCACGGCCTACGCCGGGACCGAACGCACGGCCCAGGCCGGGGCGCGGTTTGATCAGTGGGTATCCAGCCGGGACGATTTGCAGGCCCGGCTTTTCATTGAAGATTGCAAGATGTGGGCGCAGGTCCTGGGGCTGGCCGCCGAGGACCTGGGCGAGAAGGTTATCGACGAAGACAAGAAGATTTCAGCCTATGTCCTCAGTTTCGCAAGCGGAAAGCGCATTCATTCGATGAGTAGCAACCCGGACGCCCAGGCGGGCAAGCGAGGTGGCCGCATATTGGACGAATTCGCTTTGCATCCGGATCCTCGAAAACTCTGGTCCATCGCCTACCCGGGCATCACCTGGGGCGGAAACATGGAGCTGATCTCGACTCACAGGGGCAGCAACAACTTTTTCAACGGTCTGATCCGAGAGGTCCGCGAAGGCGGGAACCCCAAGAAGATCAGCCTGCACCGGGTTACGCTGCAAGACGCCCTGGACCAGGGCTTTCTGCACCGGCTGCAACAGTCCATCTCTCCGGAAGATCCGATTCAGGAGATGGATGAGGCCGAGTACTATGATTTCGTGCGCTCCGGCTGCGCGGATGAAGAGTCGTTCCAGCAGGAATACATGTGTCATCCCGCGGATGATGACGTGGCGTTCCTGGAGTACGACCTCATTGCGGCCTGTGAATACCCGGCGGACGCCAAATGGCAACAGCCCCAGGGCGGCAGGCTTTATGCCGGGATCGACATTGGGCGCAAGAAAGACCTGACGGTGCTCTGGGTGGTCGAGCTGCTGGGAGACGTGCTCTACACCAGGCACGTGGAGTGTCTGAGAAACATGCCCAAAGGCGAACAGGAAAAGGCCCTCTGGCCGTGGATCGAGCGTTGCGACCGGACCGCCATTGACGCCACGGGCCTGGGGATCGGCTGGGCCGATGACGCCCAGGCCAAGTTCGGCGAATACCGGGTCGAGGCCGTGACGTTCACCTCGCGTTCCAAGGAGGCCCTGGCCTATCCGCTGCGGGGCAAGATGGAAGATCGGCAACTGCGAATCCCCTACGACAGGGAAATACGCGCCGACCTGCGTAGCGTGACCAAGCAGACCACCGCGGCCGGGAACATCCGATTCACGGCGGAGCGCACCCCGGACGGGCACGCGGACCGGTTCTGGGCGTTGGCTCTGGCCGTGAGCGCAGCCAGTTGCGAGGTTTACGAATGGGACCCCGTTTCCACGGGCGAACGCATGTCCAGGCAAATTACCAGGGGTTACGGATTATGATTTGGGACTGGATCAAAGATTTTGCGAGTCCGGGCGCGGCTCGACGCGAGGAGTTGTTGGCCGAGGTCGCCACCAGGGAGTCAACGGGATCGATGGACCTAGCCGGATGGCTGGGAGCGTTTCCGGACCCTGATCCGGTGTTGCGCAAGCGCGGCGACGACACAGGAGTGTTGGCGGACCTGCTGGGCGATGAGCAAGTGACGATGGCCGTGCAGCAGCGCAAGCTCGGAACGCTTCTGAAGAACGATTACGTGATCCGGGCCGGGAGCGCCGGTGCAGGCGCCGAGCCAACGGACGGGGCCGAGCGACTGCGGAAAATGTTTTTGGAGGACCTGGAGCGGATCGATCTCTACAACCTGACGTCGGAGATCCTGGACGCCCCGTATTTCGGCTACACGGTGGCCGAGCTGTACTGGGAGTCCCGAGGCGGCGTCCTGCGGCTCAAGGACGTAGTTTGCAAGCCCCGGGATTGGTTCGGCTTCGCGGGCCGCAGTAAGGTCGTTTTTCGGTCAATGGAAGGTGATCGGGAGATCCCGGAATTCAAGTTTCTCCTGGCTCGCCACTTCCCGACCTACGAAAACCCCTACGGTCTGCGGCTGCTCTCCAGGTGTTTATGGCCCGTGGCGTTCAAGCGCGGGGGCGTGCAATTCTGGATGGACTTCTGCGAGCGCTACGGCATGCCCTGGACCCTGGCCACGGCTCCGGCGGGCATGGAGCGGACCCAGCGCCGGGAGATGGCCCAGGATTTGGCCTCAATGGTCCGTGATGCCGTGGCCGTATTGCCCAGCGGCGCTGATGTGAAGCTGGAGCAGGCCCAGGGCAAGGGTGAAGTTCACCAGGCGATGGTCCGGCACTGGGATAACGCGATCAGCAAGGTTCTGATCGGCCAGACCCTGACCAGCGATCTCTCCGGCGTCGGCGCGCGGGCGGCTTCCGAAACTCACTATTCAGTCTTGCAGGACTACCGGGCCGCTGATCAGCGCATGGTGTCGACGTTTTTCACGGACCTGGGATGGATCTACGGCGAGATCAACGCCCCCGGCGAATATACCCCGGTGTGGGAGTACGTAGACCCCGACGACCTGGACGCCGAAGCGGACCGGGCCGGTAGGCTGCATACGGCCGGGGTCCGATTCCGAAAGACGTATTTCGAGCGGCGCTTCGGGCTGTCCGAGGATGAATTCGAGATGCAGGAAGCCGGGGCAGTCAGCGGGCTGGACTTCGCCGCGAATTTCTCAAGTGGTGTGCAAAAACGTTCACGCCAGGATGAAGTTGACCGCCTGGCCGAAGCCGGAGCGCGAAAGGTCCAGCCCGGGCTGGATGGATTGGCCCAGCAACTCTTGGCCATTGTCGAGCAGGCCGAGAGCCCGGAGGAGCTGGAACTTTTGTTGATGAAAGAATTTTCGGACTTCTCCGACGATGAAATGACCGAGGCTCTGCGACAGGCCCTTGTAGCCGCGGACCTGTACGGCAGATGGGCGGCCAGGTGAGCACGGTAAGGCCTTTCTCCCTGCCCATGCGGCAGGCTCTTAAGTACTGGGCCGCAAAAATCGTCCTGGACGCGGACGACTTCTACCGTTTGGCCGAGGATCTGCGAGGCCGGGCGTTCACTGTTGGCGCACTGGCCAGGGCAAACATGGTGAACGATGTCTATTCGAGCCTGGGGCGCGCGCTGGAGCAAGGCTCCAGCTTTGGCGAGTGGAAAAAGTCGATCGCGGACGTAATCCAGGCCAGTGGATGGGACAGGCGGCGAGCCGAGTTGATTTTTCGAACAAATGTTCAGTCCGCTTTTCAAGCTGGACGCTGGAAGCAAATGCAAGCCGTGAAGCGAGCCCGCCCCTACTGGCGCTATGTGTCCGTGCAGGACGCGAGGACCAGACCGAGCCATGCCGCTCTGCACGGCAAAGTGTTTCATGCGGATGATACGTTTTGGGATACGTTCTATCCCCCGAACGGCTACCAGTGCCGATGTACAGTCCAGACCCTTTCTGAGCGCCAGGTGGAGCAATACGGCTACGAGGTCGACGCGGGAATCCCTGGCCCTACGTTGGTTACAGACCCGCGTACGGGCATGGAAACGGTGATCAGTCCTTTTCCGGACCGGGGATGGGAGACAAACCAGGCGAAAGAAGCATGGACGGCGGACCTGAGCAAGTATCCGGATTGGATGCGGGAGAGACTGGAGCAGGTGGTTTAAATGGCCGGAGCCGGGATAGATATCAAGCTCGACGGGCTGGAAGACGTCCAGGAGATGCTTCAGGGGATCGCCCGGCGCAATGCCGACCTGACCCCAGCGATGGAAGGCATTGGCGAGGTGCTAGTCTCGCAGATCCAGCGTTCGTTTGAAGCTGGGACTGCACCTGGTGGGGGCGCGTGGCCGCCGTCCATTCGAGCGCGACGCGAAGGCGGACAGACCCTTGTGCTGAGCTCAATACTGAAGAATTCGATCAATTATCAGGCTGGGCCGAGCCAAGTGAGCGCGGGCACAAACAAGGTCTATGCGGCGATTCACAATTACGGCGGCCAAGCCGGTCGGGGCCGAAAGACGAAAATCCCGGCCCGTACATTCATTCCGGGCCAAGAGTCAGTGGATTGGCCGGAGATCCGTAACGTGCTGGAAAGTTACCTGATGGAGGGGCAATGAGCTGGATCAATATCGCTCGGGTTGGGAAGTTCCGGGCCATGAACGGAGAGGACGTGGATCTGACGCCGGAGCGTCTGGACAAGATCGCCAGCAGCTACGATCCGGCCAAGCGTCAGGCCCCGCTGGTTTTCGGGCATCCGGAGACCAACGGCCCGGCGTTCGGCTGGGCTGACCAGGTGCGCCGGGTCGGGGACGTGTTGCAGGCGAAGCTGGGGAACGTGTCGGATCAGGTGCGCCGGGTCGTTGAACAGGGGCTGTACCGGTACGTCTCCATGAGCCTGTTCCCGGATGGAGGCCTGCGCCACATCGGGCTGCTGGGTGCGACGCCGCCGGCCATCGACGGATTAGGTGAAGTGAGTTTCGCGGATGAAGCGGGAATGACCATCAATTTTTCTAAACCTACGGAGGAAGACGACGTGGAACTGAAAGAAGCATTGGCAAAGATCGCCGCTCTGGAAGCGGAGATTCAGAGGCTGAAGGGCAATAGTGAATTCGCCGCTCAGTTGGAAGAGGCAAAAACGGCTCTTAAAGCCGCCCAAACCGCCCTTGCCGATGAGAGGTCCGCAAAAGAGGCCTTGGGCGCGGAATTCGCCTTGTTTCAGGGCAAGGTGGAGGGCGCGAATCGGGAATCGAGGTTCGGAAAGCTCGTGGCCGAGGGGAAGGCACTTCCCGGCGACAAGAAGAACGTCCTGGCGTTTGCGGCCTCTCTGGCCAAGGACACCGAGACCACATTGGATTTCGCCGCCGGCGACAAGACCGAGAAGGTCGGAGCGGAAGAGGCGTTTTGGCGAGACCTGGAAGCGAGGCCGGGCCGGGATCTGAGCGGCGATTTCGCCAGCCCGGAGCAGGCGCGTAAAGACAACGGCTCTGAAACTCCGGCTGACCTGACCAGCCGGGTGTAGGCGATTGGCAATAGGCGATAGGCTTGACCCATAGCCCATTGCCCATAGCCCCTAGCCTCCAACCCACAGCCACCAAACAAAAGAGAGGAGAAAGAACATGGCAATCAAGGGAAAGATCGGAGATTTCTCGTACAACGATGAACGCGCCCGGGGCGGGAATCATCCTGCGGTGATCATGTCCGGGCTGTTTGCCCTGGCCCTCGTCCTGCTGCCCGTCGGGCTGCTCCTGGCCCGCGGCTTGGACGGCAAGCTGACCTCCTGGCTTAAGGCCATGACCGGGGTGCTCGGGGAGGGGGATGGAACGGAGAAGACGTTCGTCTTCGACCTGAAAGGCCCCATCGTGCCGGGCACGCTGGTCATTGACGACGGAGTGGAGGCATTCACCGACGATGGTTTCGGGACGTTGACCGGCGACGGCGCAACCACTCCGGGGACCGGGAAAATTGACTACCGGACCGGAAAAGGCACGGTCACGTTCAAAACCGCACCGTTGGCGGAAGCCGACATAGAGGCGACCTGGGAGCCTGTCCCAGTTGGCGTGCTGGATGAGGACCTGGACACGGATCGCAGTACCAGCGGCCTGTATATTCGCCACGGATCGGTCCGCAAGGATGTGCTCAAGGTGCCCGCTGACGCCGGCGGATACGAAGCCCCGGCCGCGGCCATGCTCAAAACCCTGGAAGATGCCGGGATCTACCCGGAATAAGACAACCCCGGAAAATACCGGATCTATCCGAAATAAGGAGCAACAAACATGCTGAATATTGCAGGACTCTTTACGCGTGAAACGATCATCCGCCACCTGGCGGCCCTGCCGCCGTTGAAGACCGTGGTCATGGACACGATTTTCACGGACCGGCCCCAGATTCACACCGCGATGGTTTCCACGTCGGATATACTGGCGACCGTCCATGCGCTGCCGTTTGTGCGCCGCGGCGCTCCGTCGGTCCCGGCTACAAAAGAGCAGGGAAGCTGGGCTTGGTACGAGCCGCTGGCCGCACGTCCAAACGTCATGGTCACCGGCGCGGACCTGAACAACCTCAAGCTGATGGGCCAGGGTGGGAAGGAAGATTGGGCGCGTGGCCGGACCGACCACCTGCGCCGTGGCATCCGGAAGACGGCGGAGGCCGTGTGTATGCAGGCCCTCTCCGGGCGCGTTCAGTGGCCCGTGCAACTGGAAGGCGGCGGATGGGACATCTTCGATGTCGATTTCGGCGCTATCCTCTCCTTGAATGTCGCCGCGGCGGCCAAGTGGGATCACGCAGACTGCAAGCTGGCCGACATCTTTGAGACGCTGACGGACATGCAGGAAGCCATTGAGGAGCATGGATACGGTTCCACGGCGGAGATTTGGGCGGGCAAGACGGCGTACAACAAGCTGTTCATCAAGGCCGAGGCCAGCGAGACCACGGCAAAGATCCGCGTCGAGCTGACGGATCAGGGGATCAATATCGGCGGGTTCCTCATCAAACGCCGCGCCGAAAAGTACCGCAACCCGCAGACCGGTGTGATGACGCCCGCCGTCCCGGACAAGGAAGTCCGGATGATCGCCACGGATGCCGGGCACCGGATGCCCTACTGCGCCGTGGACGATCTGGACGCGAACCTGATGGCCATGCCCATGTTCGTGAAGCCCATCGAGATCAAAGATCCGAGCGGGTACAAGCTGGTGGGCGAATCCAAGCCCTTCCCGATCCCGAACGTTAAAGGGATCTGCAAGGCGCTGGTGGTAGCGTAACTGAAGTAATCTCGCAGGGGCATGGCAGCGCCGTGCCCCTGCTTAACAATGGACGAACCTAATGCCCTACTCGCAAATTTCGGACCTGACCGCCCTGCTCCCTTCCCGTGAAATCCTCCAGCTGGCCGATGACATTGGCGGGCTGAATGATGCGGATCTGCTGGCCGCCGCCGGGGTTGGCGGGGATGGCCTAACGGGAGACCAGGCCGCGTTACGCAAGGTGTTGATGGACGCCATCAGTCAGGCGGACCGGGAGATTGACGGCCATGTCGGGCTGGTGCGGGCCGTGCCTTTGGCTGCCCCGCCCGGGTTGGTCAGCAACATGAGCGCCCGCCTGGCGATCGCCAACCTTTTTAACCGGCGGCCGCATATCGACCCCGGTCCGTGGCGCGATGTCCAGGCCGGGATTCGGCGCACTCTGGACAAAATAGGCGAGGGCAAGCTCAGCCTGGGTGCTGAGCCTGGCAAAACGTCCCAGCCCGAGGCCCAGGGCGTGGACGTGATCGCGCCGGCTCGTATTTTCGGGCCTGGAGAGTGGCGGAGGTATTGATGGGCGTCATTTCGGAAATTGAAGACCAGATCTTGAAAATTTTGAGGGCAGACGATCTGCACGCCGGCGTTAAGATCGGAAGCCTGCCCCTGGGGCGCAACTCCGAGCGGATTTTCACGTTCGGCCGGGCCGCGGTGTGGGTCTGTTACGCGGGGTCCCGGTACGGCAAGCCGCAAACCACGTCGCTGCACGTCCAGAGCCGGTCAATGCGCTGGAGCGTGCTGGTCCTCGCCCTGAACTACCGTGGCGACGTCGAGGCCGCTGACGACGCTCTGCCGCTCCTGGAGGCGGTGATTGACTCCCTCGCAGGAGAAGAGGTTGGGGGAAACAGGCTGAGCCTGGAAACGGATGGGCTGATTGAGACCGGGAAGCCGGGCATAGTCGGCTATGAGGCAATGTTCGCCCTGGATGCGTATCTGAGGCGATAACATATTTACGGAGGAACGACTGATGGCAAATTACAAACTGACCAGGCGGACTGTGGTCCTGGCCGCCCTGGAAAGCAGCTATGCCGATCCGGCCACGGCAATCACCGCGGCAAATGGGCTGCTGTGCAATATGGCGCCGGAAATTAGCGCCGAAGGCGAGCGAATCGAGCGAGATCCGGTCCGTGATACTCTCTCGCCTATCGGTCACGTTATCGGGGCCAAACAGGTCCCCATTAACCTGACAGTCGAGGCCAAAGGCGGCGGCGTCGTGGCCAGTGCCGTGGCAGCTCCGGAATATGAGCAATTTCTGTTGTCCTGCGGCCTGGTCAGGGAGGATCTGGCCCGGCTGACGCTGGACGGCAGCTCTGCCGGGTTCCTGGTCGGCGAAATCGTGAAAAAAGACCTGGCCGAGGTGGAAGGGCGAATTTTGCAGATCATTCCGGAGGTCTCCGGCACTGGTGATGATGCCCGGCCCGCGGAATTGATCGTGTTGCAGCTGTCCGGACAATTTGCGGATACAGACACGTTCAAGGGCTTGACCTCAGACACAAGCGGGATTCTCGACGGGAATCCGGGAACGGCTATTGGCTACAGGCCCGAGTCCAGCCCGGCACTGCACAAGAGCACGTTGGTCTATTTTTTCCGGGACGGCATCCTGCATAAGTGCCCCGGCTGGCGGGGCACGCTCAGCCTGAATATCCAGAGCGGACAGATCCCGAGCATCAATTTCCAGGGCCGCGGGCTGTGGAGTGATCCGGCTGATGAGACAATGCCCACACCGGCCATGCTGGATCTGGTGCCGCCTACGGCTCGAGCCCTGGGAGCACGGATCGCAGGGCACACCCCGGTATTCCAGGGCCTGTCTTTGGAGCTGCGAAATGAAATTACTCCGAGGCGGGATTTGAATGCCCCCGAGGGGATTATTGGTTTCAACATCACCAATCGCAATCCAGGCGGTTCCATCGACCCCGAGGTCTCTGCGCTGGCCGGATTCAATCCGTGGGAGGCGTGGAAGACCGCCACGCCCGGGCTGTTGCACGCCACCATAGGCCATGAGATGGGCAACAGGATCGGGCTATACGTCCCCAAGGCTCTGTACGACTCGGTTTCTTATGGCGATCGGGACGGCACGGTCACGTATGATCTGCCCTTCACCGCCCGGGCTGACGATCTCGGACTGGGCGGCGGGGACGATGAATTTTGGATGATTTATTCCTAACCGGAGGCTTCAAATGCGCGAATTGGTAGCAGATAGAAACATCATAGAGATCCGCGACACCATCGGCGGCTGCGTTCACGAAATCTATTTCAGAGTGCCCACAACCAAGGAACGCGCCCGGTACAATGCCGGGCGTTTTTACAGGGACGGAAAAAAAATAGTCGACCGGACATTTGTCCAGAACATCGAGTATGGTCTGGCCATTATGGTCGGATTCCGAAAAGGGACATTCGGAATTGATGGCAAAGCCTTTTCTGCCGACAAGTCCGATCCGGACTATCGGGAGGACTGGAAAGAGCTGCTGAGAAAGGCCGCTCCGGAGATCGCGGCGGCTGTGGGGGGTACTGTCCTGGGCGGAGTAGAAATGGTCAGGCTGCCGTCGGCAGAGGATCTGGAAGACCTCGAATTAACTGTGGAGGAATATGAGCCTGTGGGGGAGTCCTCAAGCGGTACAGATCAGCCTGTACCGAGCGAAAACGAACTGATTGTGAAAAGCACAACGGAAAATGGCTAGAGCAGGCATGTGCCGCATGTCCGGACAAGGATGTCCGCAGATCAGTGTGGGTGGAACATCTGCTCTGGATCTACAACCTTCAGGAGGCCGGTTTCCCCTGGAGGGCAAACGATCTGGACCTGACTGTATGGGAAGACCTGTCCCGGCTGAGGTTTGATTTAAATGAGCCAAAATAGAGTCCAGATAACCATCACTGCTGATGGCCGAGAGGCGCGGCAAGCTCTCGCAGGGGTGCGCGGGGAGTTGAGCGGCCTGGAACAGACCGGTGAACAGACCGGATCCAGGATGCGCAATCTGTCTGTGAGTGTCGGCGAAACGGTCAAGTCCGTGGCCAAACTGGGAGCCGTTGCAGCAGCTGCAGCAGTTGGTGGGCTGTACGCGCTCAACCGGGTCCGCGAGCGGGCTGTTGAGTTGGCGGACATCCAGGATGTCGCCGAGAACAAGTTGCAGGCTGTACTCACTGCCACGGGCCACTCCGCGGGCTTCACACATGGTGAGCTGGTGGCGCTGGCTGGGACGTATCAGCGTCTGACCACCGTTGGCGACGAAGTGATCATCAACGGCATGGCTATCCTCGGCACCTTTAAGAATATCCGGGGCGAAGGCTTTGAACGGGCCACGATGGCTGCCCTGGATATGAGCCGGGCGATGGGGCAGGATCTTAATTCGTCTATCCAGCAGATAGGCCGCGCCCTAAATGATCCTGTCTCCAGCCTGGGGGCTCTCTCACGTGCCGGGGTGCAGTTCACCGAAGAACAGCGCGAAATGATCAAGGTCCTCTGGGAGAGCGGAGACGCCGCCGGGGCTCAAGCGGTCATTCTGGAGGAACTTGAGGGCCAGTTCGGCGGTGCGGCAGCGGCGGCCCGGAATACCTACTCGGGGATGCGAGAGGCAGCGGCAAACGCGTACGGCGATATGTGGGAACAGCTGGGCTTCGTGATCACGCGAAACCAGTTTTTCATCGACCTGATGGGGCTGGCGGAAAAACAGTTCATAAGCTGGGGCGGCAAGATCGAAGACAATCGCGACATGCTGATGGAGCTGGCCAAGTCCGGCGTCCTGTCAGTGGTGGACGCCCTCGACCTAGTGCTGAGGACTGTCGGCTTTGTGCATACCAGCTGGCTGAATCTGCGATTGGCGACTCAAACATTCGTGGCTGTGACAGTTGAGGGGCTGCATCAGCTGTTCGGCATGTTGCGCACATTGCTGGTCCCCTTTGAAGCCCTCATGGAAATTCCGGTCCGCTTAGGGCGCATGGATTATAATCCACTGACATCAGCCCTGGAAGCAGTCAATCGCGAATTACTTGTCCAACGTACGCTCTACGACGGCGCGGCCCAGGAGATCGCTGATGCCGTTTTCGCTGCGGAACAGCGTTATGATTCTTGGGGAAGAAAGATCAGAGACGTGCGCGGCGAGATTGCTGCTATCCCGGTTGAGCAGGCTAAGGCGACAGAAAAACAAGTTATAGATCTTGGGCTGTTGGAAGATGCTGTTGATGCCGTGGCCGAAGCCAGGAAAAAAGAGGCTGAGAAAGCCAAAGCCCTGGCGAAGGAGATAGAGAAGAGCGAGCAGGACAAAAAGCGGTTGCTGGAGAAGTTTAGCCAAGATTACACGAAGCTTTTCACTGACCGTTATGAATTTGAGCGCCGGGGGATAATAGCGCAGGCAAAAGCCTATGAGCTGGCCGGGGCTGATGCGGTGAAGGTGGCAAGGTGGCGTGATGCTGAGCTGAAAAAGATCAATACTCAGGAGACTGCGGAGCGGAAAAAGGCGGCTGAGGAACAGATCAGAGTCCACGCTGAGGCCCAGCGCCGAATGATCATGTCGTCAGATCAATTTTTCGCAGGGTTCCGGGTTGGTTTGAGGGATCTGCTCAAAGAGCAGCACACCTGGGGCCAGGCCGGATACGATGTGTTTCGAAGGTTTTCCTCGGACTCTAGCCGCGTTGTCTCCGACACGCTTTTTAACGGCATCCGGGGTGACATGGACGGCCTCGGGCGGTCCTGGGACACGTTTTGGAAATCCATGCTCCGGACCATGACCGATGCCGTAGCCAAAATGGCCACCCAGTGGGCAGCGAGCAAGCTGGTTGATTTCGGCGCCAACATGCTGGACGGCATGCTGTCATTCCACACTGGGACCGTGGAAATCAAGCAGGATGAGTTGTTGGCCAAGCTGCAAAAAGGCGAAATGGTCATCCCGAGGCAACAGGCCGAGGCCATCAGGGCGGCCGTCGGCAGTGGAGGCATGAGCCGGGATACGTTTTTCGGCGAGGTTCAGGGGCGTGTTGAGGGCCTTTCTCGGGGGGCCAGAGCAGCCGACTTCATGGGGGTCCGTGACCCGAATATCAGCGGCATGGTAATGGGCAGGATGCAGTCTTCCGTTTTGGGAGGCCTGGCCGCGGCCGCCAAGAACTACGCTTCTACCATGTCTATGGCCAATCAGTTGCAGAGCGTCGGCCTCAATATAGATATGTCCGCCGCTCGATCGATGGCCAGAGATGTGGCCGTTCAGGGGGCGGTATCGTCTATCGCTACCGGCATGACCGCCGGTCTGTTCGGCGATATTGCATCGTATAGCCTTGGCGTTGAAGAATACCAGCCATATTCGAAGGTTGCCGTCTCCGCCCTGGCTGCATTGACCGGATTCTCCGGGTTGGGCCT
This sequence comes from Desulfonatronum thiosulfatophilum, assembly GCF_900104215.1. Taxonomy (NCBI): domain Bacteria; kingdom Pseudomonadati; phylum Thermodesulfobacteriota; class Desulfovibrionia; order Desulfovibrionales; family Desulfonatronaceae; genus Desulfonatronum; species Desulfonatronum thiosulfatophilum. The sequence continues at coordinate 204,322 of NZ_FMXO01000001.1, forward strand.
CGGAATAATGGCCGGGGCGCTGTCCCCTATGGTGAGCATGGCAATCAGCGGGATAGCTGACCTACTCGGCGTTCGTGCAAACGAGACCTACCGTGACGCATTGGAGGACCAGTACGGAGAGATCGCAGGGCGCGGCATGTATGCGTCTATCGACCGGATGTCTAAAAGCTACGGAATTTCGAATTTTGTCAAAGAGATAACCGAGGAAGGGCCTCGCGGAAGGCTCGCTATGGGCCTGGTTGAGCGTGCCCAAGCCATAGCCACAAACCCCGATACCCAGCTGAGAAATCATGTAAGCCACATGGCCAAGACATACGGCAAGAGCTTTACGGACGCGGTCAAGGCTCAGGGGAGCTTAGCCGTCTCCGCAGCGCTCGCCGCGGATGTTCTGGCCTCTCCCAGTTTTTACTCCTACGCCACACGAGGCTGGGCCGCACAGGTGGGGTCTCAATACGGCTCAGACGGTCCCGGGGGAGCTGACTTTGGCGGGTATTCTCCTGGAGGCCCTGATGCGCATGGCGGGCGCAGCCAGGGGCTGGGCACTTCTGGGGGCTGGGGCAACTCTCCCCACGGGAACCCCGGCGGATTTGGGGGCGGTGGCCCCAGCTCCGGCACCAGTGGAGGCCGTGACAGCGGAGGGCGCGGAGTCGCGGGCGGCGGAGGCAGCAGTATTGGCCGACGCATAGGCGGCGATGTGCTCCCTGGCCATATGTACCGCATCAACGAAGCCGGGGATGAAATGTTCATGCCCAGCCAGGGGGGGCGCATCCTGACAGCAGAGCAGACCAGGGAAATGTTGGACACGCTCAAAACAATATCCGCCGGCCGGGTTGATGAGTCCCTGGGACGTGCGCTGTATGTCATAGCCAAGCACATACGCCGGACCGAACGGATCATGGACAGGTGGGACCAAGACGGCCTGCCGGGGGTAAGAGTCTGATGGAAGTGATTATACCCAAAAAAATAAACCTGCTCTCGACAAATTTGGCAGCGGAAAGTCTGCCGGAATATGATCCTGATGCGACCTATAGCGTTGGGCAAAAAGTAGTCGTCTCCCTCGAAGACGACGGAGTCACGCCGCGCACTCCTCACATAGTTTTCGAGAGCAAGCGAAGCGCGAATCAAGGAAACTATCCCCCGGAAAATCTGGAAAAATTCAAAGATGAACCACAGGAGGGAGTGGCGGATAAAGATCTTGTCTACGCCCCCTGGTGGGCAGAGGTTGGAGCCACAAATCAGTGGAAGATGTTTGATCGATTCGTGAACTCTCAAAGCGTCGGGGAGCTGGGCCAGCCAATCGAAATTGAAATTGACGCGTCCAGCTGTGACGGCCTTGCCATGTTCGCGCTGGACGGCGACCGCGTCGAGATAGAGCTTACCAATCTATCCACAGGCACCGTGGAAGTGGAAAAGGACGTGGATCTAAGGCTGGATATGTCCACGTCCTGGTGGGAATATTTTTTTCTGCCCTATGAGTGGAGAAATGACCTGCTGTTACGGTTTCCAGTGTGGTTCAATGCCAAAATACTGGTCCGCATACATCCTAATCCATCCAGCCGGGCAAAGGTTGGTCAGGTGATTGTCGGGCAGTCTAGGTATATCGGCATGACTCAGTTTGGGGCCAGCGTTGGAATTCAAGATTTTAGCCGGAAAGAGACCGATGAGGACGGCCTGACTACTCTCAAGCAGGGAAACTGGGCTAAGCGTATGTCTCTGGATCTGGAAGTTGACTCCGGCTCCGTGGATGCGGTCCAGCGGATTTTTGCCGGCATGCGCGGGATCCCGGTGGTTATTCAGGGCAATAATAGTGATTCAGGATACGAGTCCCTGCTGGCCTATGGATTCGTACGCGAATTTGACCTGGTCATTCCTGGACCTGCTTACAGCCGGTGTGCTCTCGATGTCTCCGGGCTCATTTAAGGAGGAAAAATGCAATTTATCGAACAGAAAATAACCAAGCTGCCCACGGCTCCGTCTCGCAAAGATCCCAAAAGTGAGTTTGATCCGAAAGCAGATGATTTTCTTTCCGCCCTGGTCATCCTGAGCGCCCAGCTTGGTTTGTGGACTGACCAGGTCAACCTCCAGTCCACGGACTGGAACAACCGCTATTACGCTGCAGATTCGGAGCTGACGTTATTGCGCGGAGAGGTGAATTCAGCGCGATTGGGGCGGAGCAGCCTGGCGGCGTCGATGCAGGAAATGAATGAGCGAGTGCAGCATATCGTCGAGGTGCAAAACGCCATCACGATGGGTCAGGTTGCCGTGAGCGTGGGCCGCTTGCCCTCGCCCAACGACGATGTCTATCCGCCAGGTTACACGTGGATTTATCCGGGCACAGATGATTTCTGGGTCTGTGTCGGGGTGGCCCCCGGCGCGGCCAGGTGGCGACGGTCCGACGGACAGCTGACCAGGCGGTTGGTCAAGCCTGTTGTGCAAATGTTGGGCTCGGCAGCGACGTTTGATGATGTTGTGATCGATGGACACTTCGATTCACAGGCTTCAGAGGTCGAATGGGACGCCACGGGGAGTCCGAGCGTGATCAGCGGCGATTTGTCCGGTTCGGATAGCCCAACCATCACCCTGCGGTGGGCTGCCTCGGGAAACTATACTGTACGGGCCAGGGTGCGCGGGGATGGCAATGTGTTGCACCATTCATTTTGGAGCGATGTGCGGACGATTTTGGTCGGGCCATCTATCTATTGCGGCAGTGGCGCTTATTGCGGCGACGGCAGTTATGCCGGGACCATGATTCTATAATGGAGGGACCGATGAGAGGATTTCCGAGGATTATACAGACACGGACGGATATGGAGCGGATGCTGGCCGCGTATCCGGAGCAGGCAGCGGAGTACCTGCGCCGGCTGCTCGATGAGAGGATGCATTTCGATGACCAGGGCAACTGGGTGGAAAACCCCGACTCCGCGCTGGCCGCGATGGGGATATCCACGGTCGAGGCTATCGCCTGGATCGGCGGTGGATATACAGATCCGCCCGCGCCCGTGGAGCCGGAGCCGGATATGGTGGCGCTGATCGCTCAGGCGCGGCGCGGCTGGGAGTTACGCTGTCAGGATTTCGTGCTGCGCAAGGACGGTGGGGACCGGTACGCACCGCACCATGACACGGCCATGATAGAGGTGATGCTGAGCGTCCTCTCCACGCCGGAGCAGGACCGTACGCCGGAGATGCTGGCCGCGCTGGACCTCGTGAATCAGGTCAGGGCCTGGAAACTACAGGTGAATGGCCAGTATTTGGCCACTGCGGCGGCCGTCGGCCATGCCCAAAGCCCCGGCGAGATCCAGGCAGCCCTGGACGCCGGAGAAACGGCCCTGACGGCGCTGGACGCGGCAGACCCCGGCGTTTCCCTGGCGGATCTGTATCCGCCGCAACAATAAGGAGAATCGTTGATTATGAGCACTCTTAATATACGTTGGAAAAACCAGGACGCGCCGCAATTTAAACTGAACGCGGACAACCTGCACGAGATACACCCGCAGTTGCAGGCCGTGCATGCGCCGTTCCTCGTGGCCGGGACGACAAGCCGCAAGCATTTGACGCTGAAAGAGAACACGGCGATCAAGATCATTTCCGATGGGAAGCACTTGGTGTTCCAGGCAGACGCTGACGTGGAGTTTAATGGCCAGACTGCGTTGGATTTCGGCTCTTCGTTCGATCCCGGCAAGGATTATTACATCTATCTGTGCGACAATGGAGACGGAACATCTGAGCTGGTGACCTCGCTCAATGCGACCTACCCCGCCAGCTACACTGCGGACTCCAGCCGCAAAATAGGTGGGTTCCATACCCTTTGCGCCAACGTCGGGACGATCAGCGGGCATGCGCTGTCCGGCTACCTGGCCGGTGACATCCTCCCGGCGTCCATTTGGTGCCTGAATCACCGGCCCGTCAGTGCCCCCGAAGGCATGGTTTATCATGCAGGCATCGACCGCTGGGTGGATATCTACCTGGCCAGCATCAACGCCGGAGAACTGGCCAGCCGCAACGGCGCGGCCCACGTGACCGGCGACACGGCCACGAAGTTCCATTGGTACAAGTTCAGTCAATGGCTGGGCAGGATCGGCAAACGGATGCTGAATCAGCACGAATTCGTAGCCGCGTCCCTGGGGAGCAACCAGGGAACTAATATCACCGGCTCAGCCAACCCCACGAATACAGGCGGGTACGTGGACACGGCCGGGCGGAGGATGATCAGCAGCATCGGCTGTGAGAGCTGTTGTGGAGTTCTGTGGCAATGGGGTGAAGGTGATGGCGGCGGGCAGAGTGCAGATGCCTGGTTAGATGCCTTTGATGTTAATGATTCTGGCGTAGGTGGGCAACACAGGCTGTCTCCCAATCGGCCCTTGTTCGGCGCTAATTGGACTCATGCAGCGATTTGCGGTCCGCGTGCTTCGAATTGGGCTAACGGTCCGCTGACGCTGTATGCGACTAACGGCGTGCGGGGTCGCGCGGAGCCGAAGAATCGGGAATCGTAAAGCGGGGATCGTAAATCGTCGCGAAAAATTTGGCTATCCGGTCTCTCGGCCCTTGTTCGGCGCTAATTGGAATAATGCAGCGATTTGCGGTCCACGTGCTTCGAATTGGAATAACAGTCCGCTGAATCTGAATGCGAATAACGGCGTGCGGGGTCGCACGGATACGAGGATTCTCAAGCGCCGTTGGGCATTCATGCCCAACCCGCCCAAACTCCACGGCTGGATCGGATGGCCATGTCCGGTAGCTGAAAGGCGAAAGGCAAAACACCAAGCGGAGGGCATCCCGGGCTAGTAGGTTCGCCGAACGTCCGGGATGCCAAATTAAAAAATGAAACGACAAGGAAACCTCTGGCCCGCGATTACGACGTCTGAAAACATCCATGCGGCGTATTTGCGAGCGCGCCGCGGCAAGGCATGGCAGCGCACCATTCAATCTTTTGAACAGGATATAGCGGGTAATCTGGAGCGGGTCCGCCAATCTCTAATCCGGAAGACGTTCCGGACCTCTCCATATAACGTCAAGACAATCCACGAGCCAAAGAAGCGGGATATATACGTTCTGCCGTTCGCACCGGATCGAATTGTGCAGCACGCATTGATGGCCGTGGTGGAGCCGATCTGGGACAGGATGTTTATTGATGACTCGTATTGCTGCAGGACCGGAAAGGGCATCCATTCCGGAAGTTTGCGGGCGATGCAGTTCGTTCGCAAACATAAATACTGCCTGAAGTGCGACGTGTCCAAGTTTTATCCGTCCATTCAGCATGATGTGTTGTTTGGCCTGGTGCAGCGCAAGATCAAGTGTCCGGATGCTCTCTGGCTGTTGCGGGATGTCATCTATTCCACAGGTGGAGGGGCAAACGCCCCTATCGGCAACTATACCAGCCAGTGGTTTGGGAACCTGTACCTGCACGAGCTGGATATGCAAGCCAAGCACGTCTGGAAAGTTCGCGCATATCTGCGGTACTGCGACGATTTTTGCTTGTTTCACGATGACAAGGCCGTGCTGCGTGACCTGGCCACGAAGATCCGCGAGTTCATGTCCGAGCGCCTGGGGTTGCGCCTCAGCAAGTGCGATCTGTTCCCTGTCTCGCGAGGACTGGATTTCCTGGGCTATCGGCACTTTCCTGACGGCTATGTCCTGCTCCGTAAGAGGACGGCAAAGAAGATGCAGCGCCGACTGCGGACAATCCCGGCGATGTTGGCCAGCGGGAGGTTGACGTTAGAGACTGCCCGCTCGGTTGTGGCCTCAGCAAAAGGATGGATGAGATGGGCCAATACAAGAAATTTAGCAATGGCAATGAATGTGAACGACCTGGAACACACTATAAGGATGGAGTTGGCAAAGGATGGAAGCCCCTCGGTTCAGTGATTTCGCAACAGAAGCCCGGCCCCTGGATGGAGAGAAAATAAAAATCGACGACGTGGTAAACCTGGAAGTCCTTGTGACGGGGCATTCCATTAAGACAAGCAAGTACAAGAAAAACGTCTCTGGCCTCTTCCTCACAATCCAATTCGAAAGAGAAGAAGCCCGCTACATCTGCTTCACCGGCAGCGATGTCCTGATCGAACAGTTCCAAAAATACGGAGACAAAATCCCCTTTCGAGCGACAATCAAAAAGATCGACAGGTACTATACCCTGGCATAGCAACCAGCGTGCCAGCGCCCATGAGACAGTAAAAACAAATTCTCAAATCGCGTGCAAAAGTTTCTCAAGTCGCGTGCGCGGTTACATGAGGCAACCGGAGAACGGATTTCGGTTTTCGGTTGACGCCCTTCTGCTCGCCTGTTTCGCCGCCGGACGGCTACCGGAAAGGGTTGCTGATCTCGGGACCGGGTGCGGTGTGATCAGCCTTGGTCTCTTGCTGCACTACCCGGAACACGATTTTCAAATCACTGGCCTGGACATCAATCCGGACATGATCAGCGCGGCCGGAGCGAACGCGCGCAACCTCGGCTTTGCGGATCGGTTCACGTCGGTGCACGGCGATGTCCGGAACCTCGCCGACATTTCGAGACTCCAGACCAACGACTGCGATCTTGTCCTGTGCAATCCTCCATATCGTCTTCTGGGCCAAGGAAGAACGCCATCGGCCCCGGCCAAGTGCCTGGCCAAGTTCGAGACGGATGGTCGACTGGAAGACTTTGTCCGTGGAGCATCCAGGATTTTGAAGACCAGGGGCCGTTTGTGCATGGTCCACCTGCCGGAACATGCCAACCGGGTGTTGCAGGTTCTCAATGCTCACCGGCTTGAACCGAAACGGCTTTGCCTGGTCCACCCATACAAGGACAAGCCTGCATCCCTCCTGCTGCTCGAGGCCAGAAAAGGCGGCAATCCAGGCTTGTCCGTCGAACCTCCGTTGATCCTGTATGCAAGGGGGGAATCGCCTGCGGGACAGGTCAACCATGCTACCCCTGAAGCCATTTCTTTTTGTCCATTTCTGCGGTGCAACAGTTCAAGGGCCATTCATCTTGCATCGTGAAAAACCTCCGCTTCGCCCAAAACCATCCCCCTACCGGTGCAGATTCTCCCGCACCCAATACAGCACGTTGAACCTGCCCTTGAGTTTTTCCATCAGAGCATCCAGAACATTTTTTTCCAGGTCCTGAATCCGCACATAGACCTGCCTGTAGCCTTCTTCCTCCTGCTGACCATAGGAGGTAAGAATGCTGATGATCCTGGTCTGTTCCTGACGCAGCACTTCCAGGACTTCCTTCAGGCTCCCTTCGGTGTTCGGCAGCTTGAAAGCCAGCAACACGCCGCCGAACTGGGCTCCGGTGATGGCAATCAGTACCTTGAAGACATCGCTTTCCGTGATGATCCCGGCAACCTTTCCTTGCTCGTCGACAACAGGCAGACCGCCGACCCGTTTCTCCATCATGACCAGAGCGGCTCGCTCAATGGTATCATTGGGCAAAACAGTGAACGGCTTCTTGGTCATGATGTCTTTGACCTTGATCTCCGAAAGAAGATAGTACAATTCATGGATGTCGAGGGTTGTGGCCTTGGACGGCGATGCTTCCTTGATATCCCGGTCCGTGACGATACCCAGCAACTTGTTTCCGGCGTCCACGACGGGAAGTCTGCGAATGCGCTTTTCCTTCATGATTTTGGAAACCTTCATCATGGAAACATCCTGTTCCACGGAAATGACATCCCTGGTCATCCAGTCACTGATAAGCATTGATGATTCCTCCTTATAATTGAAGCATTGCCGAGTTAAGCACAAGAAGCGGAAGAGATATCAATTATCAGCCTGAAAGGAAACTATGAAATCATTATACCTGGACTGCACAAGCGGGATCAGCGGCGACATGCTTCTGGCCGCGTTGATTGATCTCGATTTGGATATGGCTCATCTTGCCGACATCTTCCAAAAATCAGGACTGGATGTCTCCTTGTCCGCCATCAATGATGTCCGGTGCGGACTTTCCGGCAAACGGCTTGTGATTGCCACAGCCTCCGCATCCGCCCCGCCGCTACGTCATCTAGCGGATATAATATTAATTCTGGAACGACTGCCGTTGTCTCCCGACGTGCTGGCCAAGAGCAGACAGGCCTTTGAACGATTGGCCGCTGTTGAGGCAAAAGTTCATGGCGTTGATCCGGCAACCATTCATTTTCACGAAGTCGGCGCAGTGGATACCATTGTTGATGTGGTTGGAGCCTTCTGGGGGGTGGAACAACTCGGCATCGAAAAAATCCGCGCAAGCAAGCTCCCGTGGTTCCAGGGCCAGGTTCAATGCGCCCACGGCCTGCTTCCCCTACCCGCGCCCGCCGTGGCCGAACTGCTGCAAGGCAAACCCGTCTATGCCACGAAGCACCGCGTTGAACTGATCACTCCCACCGGAGCCTTGCTTCTGGATTGCCTTGTCCAGGACTTCACTCCAGGTCCGGAGGGGCGTCTTCTCAGGTGCGGCATCGGCCTGGGAAGCATGGATCTGGCCGACCAGCCAAACGCTCTGCGCTGTTTTCTTTTTGAGGAAACTCTATCCGAGCAACCCGAAGGGAAGGTCGTTGAGGAAATCGTTCTGCTCACGACCAACATCGACCACCTGACCGGAGAGGAACTCGGCAGTTGCTTTGATGCCATTATCCAGGAAGGCGCCCTGGACGTCCTATACATTCCCGGAGTCATGAAAAAGAACAGGCCCGGCGGACAAATTCAGGTCCTGTGCCGCCCAGAGCACCTGCCTACGGTGCAGGAAGCATTTTTTCAGCACACCCTGAGCCTTGGAGTTCGCCGTCAACGAATTGAACGCGTCATCTTGCCAAGGCAAGAGATTGCTCGCGAGACGTCGCTTGGGATGTTGGAAATGAAACAAGCGGAGATAAACGAGCAAACCTTCTCTCGTCCGGAATTTGAGGCGCTCCAGAAGCTCGCTCAGCGCACAGGGCGCTCCGTTGCGCAACTCAGATATTTACTGCAGGAAAAGGATGAGCAACCGGGCAAATAACTTGAAGGCTCACCCATCCCACCTCAAACGGGTATTCCCAAACACAACCCCTAAAGTTTTTCCTCCTTCCGTCGATAGAGAGTTTAACACTGAGCGGCTGCATTCAACGTGAGTGCGGATCATGTCCATGATGGACGGTTTGACGCTCAGGCAAGGAAGCCAACGTTTCGCAAGGAGGAAGTATCATGGCAATCAGTATCTATAACAACCTAATGGCAGGGAACGCCGCCCGAAACCTGAGCGGCAACTATCAGGCTCTGGGAGTTTCCACGCAACGCCTTTCATCGGGTCTGCGAATTAACAGCGGTGCGGATGACGCAGCAGGTCTGGCCATTCGAGAACTGATGCGCGCTGAAATCGCATCGCTGAATCAGGGCATTCGGAATGCCAACGACGCCATTTCCATGATCCAGACGGCCGACGGCGCCCTCGCCGTTATCGACGAAAAGCTGATCCGGATGAAGGAACTTGCCACTCAGGCCGCCACCGGCACGTACAACTCTGACCAGCGTCTGATCATCGACTCCGAGTACCAGGCCATGGCTTCGGAAATTACCCGTATCGCGAGTGCAACCAAGTTTAACGGCATTTATTTGCTTAACGGAAATCTCTCCTCCAGTGATACTCCTCACGCATTGGGAACTGGATCTAATCCGGGTCATAGCGGATCAGGACTCCAGTCCACGGGTCCAATGAAGATTCACTTTGGCCCATCCAACAGCAGCTCGGAAGATTACTACTACATAGCAATCGGCTTATCGACTGCATCGGCTTTTGGTCTTGGCACTGGCGCCGGCAACATTGACAACGGAAGTGGTGTCACCGGTGCCGGTCGGTCAATTTCTACTCAACAGGGAGCTCAGCAAGCCTTGGATGCCCTGGAAAAAGCTATACTTTCCAAGGATAACGTTCGAGCCAGCCTTGGTGCTCTCCAGAACCGACTCTCCAACACCATTACCAATCTTCAGATTCAGGCGGAGAACATCCAAGCCGCGGAATCGCGGATTTCCGATGCGGACATTGCTCAGGAAATGACCCAATTCGTTCGCAACCAGATCCTGACTCAAGCCGGCGTTGCCATGCTCGCCCAGGCCAACAACCTGCCCAGAATGGCTATGCAGCTCATCGGCGGATAACAGGCACGCATTCATGACTAGTAGGCCGGACCCCACAAGGGCCCGGCCTTTTTTATCAAGATCCCGCCACTGTCGTGTTCGGTGAAATCCTTGCCAATATCTGTTGCTCCCTTGAAGAACTATTTACAGGCCTCCCAAAACTGGTTGCGGCTGCGAAGAGCGATTTGAACGCCAACTCTCGTTTCTCTAACAACCCCATCTCATGGCACTGACTTTGCTTGAGGTTATGAACTACTAAGTATAACGGCATTTTTTTCCGCTAGGGTTGCACTTATGGATACAGAAGCTCTTTTATCGGGACAGATCAGTTTCACCGGCCTGGGCTCCGGCACGGACTTCAAGACCATGATCGACCAGCTCCTCAAGCTGGAGCAGCGTCATACCGCTCGCCTGGAGATATGGAAGGCGGAATGGGAGGTAAAACAGGCCGGTTTCCGGGAACTGAACTCCAAGATGCTTTCCTTGAGGACCAATCTGCAAGGGATGAACACCATGAGTCGGTTCATGGTCAAGGGCGCAGACAGCATCAACACAAACGTGCTGACAGCCACGGCAACGGACAAGGCCCAGGTAGGAACCCATTCCATCACAGTCAATCAACTGGCCCAGAATCACATCCTCACTACCGACGCCCCAGGGCAGACATCCTCTACCACGGACATCACCAGCGGCTCCATTTCGGAATTCTCGTATACCTACAAGGGAAAAACCAGAGTTTTGATCATTCCCTCCGGGACAACCCTCGAGGGCTTTCGAAACCTGATCAACACAGACCCGGAAAACCCCGGTGTACGGGCCGGCATCATCAAGAATGCTGAAGGGGATTACCGCCTGCAGCTGCGCGGGATGGACCTGGGAACCGGCAAAAATGTCGTAATTGAAGCGAGCACTCTTGATGGGTTTAGCGCAAACGATTTTGTGACAACCCTGAAGGCTCAGGATTCCCAAATCAAGCTAGATGGATTTCCTGCCGAGGACTCCTGGATCGAACGCTCTACGAACTCCATTTCAGATCTCATCGAAGGCGTTACGCTCAACTTGCGCGAACAGGGCACGACAACCCTGAACATCGCGGTGGATAACGAGCAGGTCAAGGACAACGTCCGTCAGTTCGTCAATCAGGTGAATGAAGTCCGGCAACAGATCAATGAACTCTCAAAGGTCGATACCAGCGGGAACGGATCGATCCTCACCGGCAACTATGCCATCCAGATGATCGATTCCCGGCTGAAGTCCATTCTGGCAGTGAAAAGCATCGGGTTCGACGTGAACAATGACGTGTTCAGCTCCTTGTCCATGGTCGGCATTACGACGGATGCAGATCAAGGATCACCAACATTCGGCATGCTCAAGCTGGATGAAGAGGTTCTGGATCATTCCCTGCGCAACCGTCCTGATGCCCTGGCTCAAGTTTTTGCAGCGGACCACATCGGTTCCAGTGATTCACAGCACTTCCGGTATCTTTCGAGCGTCGACGGCGTGACCAAAGGCGGCGAGTACTCCGTACAGTACACGGTCAGCGGAGGAACCATCATCAATGCGACCATCAACGGTAACCCGGCCAGTTACAGCGGCAACGGCGAAATAACCGGCCAAAGCGGCAAGCCCGAGGCAGGCATGGTGATCAAGGTGGACGACCTGGCCACGGAGGGGACGTTCACGGGCAAAGTTTTCTTGAAGTACGGCAAGATACCTGAACTGGCTGACGCGCTCAGGGACTTGACGGACATTTCATCCGGCCCCCTGAAAATTCTTGAAGAGAATTACGACGACATCACGAAAGGCATCGATCGGAAGATCGAATTTGAACAACGACGCATCACCCGACTGGAAAGGGATTTGCGCAATCGTTTCGCTCGTTTGGAAACACTTCTTGGCTACTACGACCAACTCGGTCAGGCAATGAATTCCCAGATGGGCATGCTCCGGTCCGATAACAAATAATTACGCAACACACCTGGACGATCATCAGGAGATTTCATGTACAACGCAGCACGAGCCTATCTGCAGACTCAAGTGACGACGACCAACCCCGGAGACGTTGTCGTCCTGCTGTATGAAGGCGCCATAAAATTTCTGCAGCAGGCCAAGATTAAAATGGCTGAACGCGACATGGAGCAAAAAGGGATCCTGATTTCCAAGGCTCTCGACATTATCGCCGAACTCGACGCGAGCATTAACACGCAAAAGGGGGGCGAACTGGGCGAGAACCTGCATAAGTTGTACTTCTTCTGCAACACAAGATTGCTGCAAGCCAATCTGAAACTCGATCCGAAGCTTGTGGATGAAGTGATCACCATTCTTTCCGGACTGAAATCCGCGTTCGAGGAAATCAAAGGCCAAAACCATACGCCGATGCAGTCCGTAGCTTCCGAGATGAACTCGGCCACATCACCAAATATTGCACCGCCCACGACGTCTCCAACCATGAGCATGAAGTACGCCCGAAACGCCTACAAGTAGACGCCGCAATACTGCGGCTTCATCCAGAGCTTCCATGTAATGCAACCTTGCTTGATTCTCTTCGCTGGAAGGGCTAAGTATGCGGATATTTACTGAACGTCTGTTCCCGAGGAATCAACATGGAGATAACCTGCCCCAAGTGCGGCTTTACCCGAAACATTCCGGATGAAAAAGTTCCGCCGCGTGCTGAAATAGCCACTTGTCCGAAATGCAAAGAAAAATTTCAATTTCGCACTGCGACTGAAACAATTCCCCCGCCGCTTCTCAGCGAGACCAGCCAGGAACAGGACCCATCGCCGCAACATCCCGGCAATCAAGACAAAGACACCTCCCAGGAAACATTTCAGCCGGAGAAATCCGAAAAACCGGGTTCAGGCAATGGGGATTTCTGGGACAGCCTCGCCTCCATGGGTTCGCCTCATCAGGAAACCCAGGACGAACAACCCTCCGACGTCACTCCTAACGGAGAAATTGAGGTCCCATGGGAACGTCTGGACCTCCATGGCTTTTTCCCCGGGATGTGGGAAACCATCAAACGTGCCATGCTTCGTCCGGTCGGCTTTTTTCAAGCCATGCCGGTGGGATCCGGCCAGATAAAGCCCCTGATCTTCTACCTTCTGATTGCCGAGTTCCAGATTGTTCTGCAAATGCTCTGGGAAATGACCGGAGTGGCCCCAGGCATGGCCGGCGAGGGAGAGGCCATGGGCATCAACGTCCTGATGCTTCTGGTGGGCTATCCGGCAATCTTGACTTTGCTCCTGTACGTTATGGCCGTTCTGGTCCATTCGTGTCTGAATCTCGTCGGCGGCGCCACGCGTGGGTTTGAGGGTACTTTCCGTGCACTGACTTATGGCAGCGCCCCCATGGTCATGACGATCGTACCGATCATCGGGCCCTTGATAGGCGCAATATGGTCGCTTGTGGTGACGTTTCTCGGCTACAAGCACATCCATGGGACAACGACGGCCAAAGTCATCCTGGCCATGTTGCTTCCGTTGATTCCGTTTGTTCTTATCCTGGCCGTGGTCATGTCCATGGCCCAAAACAGCGGCGTGCCGACTTTTTAATCCATAATTTCTCATTTTTTTTTGGAGATTCGCCGTATGTTCATCACGTGGCTGAAGAATAAGTGGTCCGCCTACAGAGAAAACCATGAAATCACGAGGCAAACCAAGCCTGAGGCGCTGCTGGACCTTTCCCGGGAAGTCCGGGCTTTGGCTGAAGCCGTGAATCGCTTCTGGGTCAACGAACCGAAACACCGGGACAGATTGCTGAAAATCGAGCAGGAAATGAAAATACTTGAAAAAATCATTGAGCGCCCGAATTTCCGCCTTGTATCGACCGAAAAAAGAATCCAGTTGCGGGAAAACCTGATCGAATCGCGAGAACACCTTTTGGAGGCAGTCAAGGAGGCACCGACCGCCTCTTCCTTGCCGCAATGACTTGGATATTCAAAGCAAACAAATAAATAGCGCTATTTATTGGAGCAAGTCGAGACGCTGAAGATTGAACCAATGGGACGATGTAATAAGCAAGGTATTTCCCCGTGATCCCGTACGCCCCGTGGTTGATCATCCTGAGCTCATAGTTACGTGATCGCCAACCCAGAAAAAAGAGCTTCCTGATGCAGTCCCGATCCGCACGACTTCCACTGATCCTGTTCCCGCTCCTAGGGCTGCTGATGCTTGCCGGTTGCGGTTATGTTGAGCGGGTCGATTACTGGGAGCCGCGAATAGGTCCCCAGGAAATCGCCACCGACGCACCGGTGTTCCGCAACGCTCCGGTGATTTCCCTTTACCCCACAAATTCCCCGCCCGCCCCGCTTTCCGCGATTTTTTATCCCCCCCGAGTCACCCAGCCTGTCGACAATCCTCTTGTTCTGGGTCACGCCTTGGGGCGGATCTTCTGGCAGACCTGGAATCAGACATTAGTTTTTCCAACGCTTGTCTACGAGGAGGAAACCCAGTGGCCCGGTTTACCTCGAGCTCTGGACCGGGCGCGGGCTCTGGATGTGGATCTGATCATCCGTGCGGAGATCCCCTACTTTCTGAGCGGAGGCTCCCGCGGTACCACGGGGATCAGCTTGTACACGGAAATTTTTGAAGTGGAAGGCGGTCAGCGAGTCTGGATCATGGAACACTCCGGACGCATGGAGCCCCAGCCCCGCCGCGATTTCATCATCGCCCACCACACCCGCCGCCTACCCGTGGAACCAATCTATTCCATCATGACCCTCCTAGCCTGCGATCTGGCAATGCATGTCGGGCAATGGAACAATGGTTGGGAAAGGGTTCAGGCTTGTAGGTAAAGCGTTACCCCTCACTGCCGAACAGCGTCCGCGCCAACTCTTGAACGTTGCTCAAGCCTTTCGGATTTTCAGCGCTACGGGGGGTGAGAATGGGGGTGTAGCCGAGGCGGTCGGCTTGGCGTTTGCGGACGTCCTGGGCCAGGACGGGGCGGATCTGGCCGTTGAGATCGACTTCGCCCCAGAGCACGGCACGTTCCGGCAAAGGTTTGTCCAGGAATGATGAAAGCACGGCGGCCACGACTCCGAGATCCAGTCCGGGATCCTGCAGTCGCAGGCCGCCGCCGATTTTGGTGTAGATGTCGAACTGTCCCAGGGGCAGGCGTAGGCGCTTTTCAAGAACGGCCAAAAGCAGGTGCAGACGGTTGGCGTCAAATCCGAGCACCGTTCTGCGCGGCATGGGCAGAAAGCTCTTGGTGGCCAGAGCCTGCACCTCCACGGCAAAGGGACGGTACCCGTCCAGGGCCATGACCAGAGCCGTGCCGCTCAGACCGGTGTCCCGGTCGCCCAGAAAGTACTCGGAAGGATCGGGCACCACGGTCAACCCGTGCTGTTCCATCTGAAAAACCAGCAGCTCGTTGCTGGGCCCGAAACGGTTCTTCGACACCCGAAGCAATCGGAACATGTGCTGCCGGTCCCCTTCCAGGGAGAGCACCGTGTCCACCATATGCTCCAGGAGTTTCGGCCCGGCAATGGCGCCGTCCTTGGTCACATGTCCAACAAGAATAAGGCAGACCCCATGCCCCTTGCAAGCTTCGACCAATCGGGTGGCCACGGTGCGGACCTGACTGACGCTGCCCGGCAGGCCCTCGGATTCATCCGAGACAATGGTCTGGATTGAATCGACCACAAGCAAAGCCGGCGCATCGGGCTGCAGTATCAGGGAAAGGAAGTCCTCCAGCCGGTTGCTGCTCATCGCCTTCAACTGCGCCACAACAGATCCCAGGCGCTGTGCCCTGGACTTGATCTGGCCCAGGGATTCCTCTCCGGAAACATACACTACCCGCCGTCCGGCCTTGGCAGCCTGGGCGGCCAACTGCAACAACAGGGTGGACTTGCCGATTCCCGGCTCACCTCCCAACAGCATGGAGGCGCCGGGCATCAGCCCGTTTCCCAGGAGTTCGTCCAACCCCGGCAGGCCGGTCTTCCAGGACTCGGCTGCCGCTTCGGCTTCATCCATCAAACTGACGGGTTTGGCGAGCGAAACATGCCCCGGCTTTGCGGGAGCGCTTTTGGGGGCCTCCCGGAGGGAGTTCCACCCCTTGCACTGGGGACATTGACCCTGCCAGCGGGGAGTTTCTGCTGCGCAAGCAGAACAGACGTAGGAGATTTGGCGAGGCTTCATGAAGATGTCGATATTCGGCCGCGACGGCACTGTGCCGCCACGGCTGGCTACTGTGGCGGATGCTGGGCTTCAATGACTTTCAGCCCATACTCCTGAACAGTGGCCGGGGGATTGGGAAAGACAACCATGAACTGCACATCCATGCCTGGTCGCAAGTTCGTGTTGTTGGTCAGGATGCCGACTCTGGCCTGAAGAGCCGCATCCAGCTCCTGTTCCGAGAGAATCTGCAGCTGAAAAAGTGAAACCGTGTTCCCGGCCAGAAACTCCTTGCGCTCCACCACATGCCCTTCCCCGTCGAACAGTGAGGCCTCGATCTTGAAAAGTTCCATGGGAGTGGGAAAATCATTGCGCGCCTTGCCTTCGATGACGAACAACTGGCCGATTTTCTCGTTGGTCACGAAGTACTGACGAACATTTTGCAGGGATATCAGATGCACCTGGTCCGGTCCCAGCACCTCCGGCGCCTGCGCCTCTTCGGCGGGCGGGGTCCCGAACCAGGAAGATACAATATTCTGACCGTCCTGCCGCGCAAACAAGAAGACTCCCAGGCCGATGATCACAAGCCCCAGAACGACGAAAACCAGCGTCAGCGCCCTGCTTTTCGGTTCTTCCGAAGGGTGGATCTCCAGGGAAATGTCTGAAGCCTGGGCGTCCGAGGCTGCCCCCCCGGTATTTGCCTTCTTGCTGCCAATGCCGGGCTCATCAATATCCTTGAGCCAATCGAACTCCGCATCCAGGTGTTGGTCCGGCTCTGATTCGTGGTCGGACGGCGGGGTGACGAAAAAAACATGGCTGCAGCGGATGCATCGTACTTTTGCCCCTTCCGTTCCGAGGACGGCAGCATCAAGATTGTATTTCGTATCGCAATTGGGGCAGGTTACGATCATTGTGCTTCCTCTCTGGTTGCAGCGGAGGCCGGTTTTGCTTCATTGAGAGTATAGACCGCGGGCAAATGGCGATAACGCTCCGCATGATCCAATCCATAGCCAACCACGAACCCATCGAAGAGGGTGAAGCCCGGAAAATCGACCGTCACGTCGACTTCCCGGCGCTGATGCTTGTCCACCAGGGCACAGACACGAAGGCTTTTTGCCCCGCGCATACGTAGAACGTTCAACAGATAGCGGGCGGAATGACCGGTATCAACGATATCGTCCACGACAAGCACATGTTTGTCGTGAACCGGCAATTCCATATCCTTGGTGAAGAGGATGCGGCCTTTACGGCTGGTTTGCCCGCCATAGCTCGCCAGACGAACAAAATCCACTTCCGGTTCGATGGACAGGGCGCGAACAAGATCGGCAAAGAAAATGAAGGCTCCCTTCAGCACGCAAACCATGACCAGAGGTTCATTTCCATATTGCTCGGAGATGGCCGCTCCGAGTTCCTTGACCCGGGCGGCAATGGCTTCGCTGCTGATTATCATGTGCTTGGATGGAGTCATGGTGCGCTCATTTCTTGTTCTTAACGTTACATTTCGATGCTCATGGCAATTTCGTCGCAATCCGGAAACTTGGGACAGTGCAGACAGTCAGCCCAGACCTTTTGCGGCAGATTGTCCTTGCTGACCACCTGGAACCCGAGCCGCTCAAAAAAATGTGCCTGATAGGTCAGGGTGAAGATGCGAAAAATGCCTAAGGTGATGGCATCGCTCAGGCAGGCCTCCACAAGTCTGCGCCCCCACCCCTGGCCGCGACATTCGGGCGCCACGGCCAGAGAACGGACCTCAGCCAGGTCGTCCCAGGTGATGCTGAGGGCGCAGCATCCCAGAATTGCCCCCTGATCCTGGGCCAGCACGAAAAAATCCCGCAGATGGCTGTAGAGCTGATTGTAGGAACGAGGCAACAGCAAACCCTGCTTGGAACAATCCATCAACAGGGCGTGGATGGTGCGGACATCCTGGATGCGAGCCTTGCGAATGTAGATGCCTGAAGGAACGGTCATGGATCGGCTGGATCGGCTGTGAGATTGTCAATATTTTGGCATAGCGTGTCATGAGGTGTCAGCCCTTCTTCCACGATTTGCAACTGTCCGGCAACATCGTAAACGAACAACAGCGGGATAGCTTGAACTTCCAGCTGCTCGGCCAGATTTTCCTCAGCCAGATAGACCGGATAATTCAGAGGGTTATCCTGCAAATATGTCGCCAATGTTTCGGGATTGAAGTCCAGGGAAATGCCGATCAGAGTCAAATCCTCCTTGGGAAAAACGTCACGGCATTTTTGCAGTTCCGGCAGCTTTTTGCGGCAGGGCCCGCACCACGTTGCCCAGAAATCAACGACAATCACCTTTCCCTTGTTTTTCTCCAGAAATTGGTTGTAGGCCTGCAGATCCATCACCGGCAGGGATTGAGCCCAACCTGGCCAGGGACAGAGGAACACCCCAAAAATCAGCAAGATGCAAATCAACAATTTTTTCATATTTATCCACCCAGAAAACATGCCGTCGATTGCCGGCGCGGCATACATCGGTTCATCATTGTTCATTGACCGGCATCCTGAAGATTAATCAGACCACGGGGGAAAGTCACGAGGCAGTTAACTGGTTTTGGGTGGTCTCTTCAATAAGCCGCGCTGCAACGCGGACTGCCGCCACGGCGTCAGGAGCATACCCGTCCGCGCCGATCATATCGGCAAACCGTTGGGTTACCACGGCTCCGCCCACCATGACCTTGGTATTGATTCCGAATTCCTTCACCAGCCGGACGGTGTCCTCCATGCGGACCATGGTCGTGGTCATCAAGGCGGACAAGCCGATCAGGCCGGCCTGCTTTTCCCTGGCAGCCTGGACGATGGCGCGGGCTGGGACGTCCTTGCCCAGATCGTGCACTTCGTATCCCATGTTGCGCAGCATCAGGCAGACGATATTCTTGCCGATGTCATGAATATCGCCCTCCACCGTGGCCATGACGATGGACGCCTTTTTTGCGCTGCCGGCCTGTTCCTGCAGCAGAGGCGTCAATCGATCAAAGGCCTTCTGCATGGTTTCCGCGGAGAGTATCAGTTGCGGCAGAAAGAATTCCCGGCTCTCGTACCGCCGACCAACTTCCATGATTGCCGGGATCAGCTGCTGGTCCAGCAGCTCACCGGCTTGCCCTCCACTGTCCAGGGCCTGCTCCAGCAACTCCAGGATACGTTCCTTTTCCCCCTGAATGACCGCCTCGCCCAATGTTCCGACTTCCTTGCGCGCTGCGCCGGCGCTCGCGGTGCTGCTGTCCGCCGCCTTGACCGTCACTGCGCCGTCGCCGGCCGCCCAGCCGGAATAATTCCGCACGAACGACTTGGCCTGGGGATCCCGGGCCAGCAAAACCTCTCCGGCGGCAAGGGCTTCCTGGACCCGCCGCGCTCCGGGGTGGGCAATGACGGCACAGAGTCCGTGGGACATGGCCATGGTCAGGAAGGTGCTGTTCAGCAATTCTCTTGCCGGCAGTCCGAAGGATATGTTCGACAGCCCGAGTACCGTGGGCAGATTCCATTCCTCCCGGCAGGAACGAATGGTCTGCAGGCAATGTTTCGCGGATTCGGGCTTTGAGGACACGGTCAAGGCCAGGGCGTCCACAAGTATCAAATGTCGGGGTATTCCGAGATCCTCGGATTTACGGAGCAGGGATTCGACGATTTTCAACCGCTGGGTGGACGTTTCCGGCAAATCCTTGCCGGCCAGCGGCAATAGAACGAAGGGTGCGCCAAACATCTTGCAAAGCGGCCCCAGGCTTTCCATGCGGCCGGCTTCTCCGCTGATGGAATTGACAAGAGCCGAGCCCGGATAGCATTCCAACGCCGCGCCAATGGCTTCCACCTTGCTGGAATCGATGCTCAGCGGAGCCGAAAAGCGTGCGGCCAGCCGTGAAACCAGCTCCGGCAGCAGATTTTCCTCCACGACCATGGGCGCCCCGACATTGACGTCCAGAATTCTGGCCCCTTGAGCTATTTGCTGCACGGCCATTTCCATGGCCAGGGACTGCTCACCGGCTTGAAACTGGGCCGTAAGCTGCTTCTTGCCCGTGGGGTTGATCCGCTCGCCGATGACAACCATCGGTTCTTCAAGGCCCACGCAGACCGACGTTGAGCGGGATGTGAGCACCATATCCGGATGGGATGTCGGCGACTGAAGATTGATTCGCACTTCCCGCATGGCCTTGGCCATGGCCCGGACATGCGCCGGACTGGTGCCGCAGCAACCGCCGACGCCTTGAACGCCCAGCGCCGGAAACCGCGTCATCCGCTCGGCAAAGGCTTGCGGTTGGAGGGGGAAAACCGTCCGACCGTTCTCCAGAATCGGCAGGCCGGCATTGGGTTGGACCAGAAGAGGAGTTCTCGCCCGGGGCAGCATGGCCCGGACGATCTCTTCCAGCCCTTCTGGTCCGAGGCTGCAATTGGTGCCGATCAGGTCTACCCCGAGGTTTTGCATGGTATCCAGAAACGTCAGCGGCGATGTGCCGGTCAGGCTGGTACCGGACTCGAAGGTCATGGAAACGGCCACGGGCAAATCACAAACCCTGCGTGCGGCAACCACCGCGGCCCGAATCTCCCCGAGGTCAAACTGGGTCTCGATAAGGATCAAGTCCGCCCCACCCTGAGCAAGGCCGGAAATCTGGCGGGCGAATGCATCCACCAGTTCCGCGAAACCGGCCTTACCCAGCGGAGCCAGCAGTTCGCCGGTAGGTCCCACGCTGCCGGCCACGAATCCCCTGGTTCCCGCCACGCCCCGGGCCACCTCGGCCATTTTGCGGTTGAAGGCTTGGGGATCCAGGGAGTGAGGCAACTTGAAGCTGGTTCCGCCGAAGGTGTTCGTGGTCAGAAACATGGCACCAGCCTGCAGGTAATCCGCATGAATGGCGCCGATCACCTCCGGATGGCGGTCGCCGAACTCTTCCGGAGACTGCCCCGGCTGCAGGCCGCGATCCTGCAACTGGGTCCCCATGGCGCCGTCAAACAAAAGAATGTTGTTTTCCCGGATTAAGGACCGGACCTTGTCGTTCATGTTGTCTTGCTCCAGCCACGCTGGTGGTTACACGTGGAGAATTATTCAATAAAGATCAGAAACGATTCGCTTTCAACAATATTTTGAGATTGCCAACCAAATGGGCCGCCTCTGCCCATCTACACTGAAAGGTGCCAAAACACAGGATAACCTGCAAAACGAGGACTTACTGAAAAACATTGAAAAGGACAAATAAAAAATATAAGATCCATGATCATACCCGCGAGACTTTGTCCGCCGCACTCCTGCCACATGCTCGCCGCACGTCGATTCGACATGCACGAATACCGTTCGCACGGCAGCCCGCCGAGCAACTCACCGTGGCTTATGAATGCATCGATCATTTGGAGGGTCAGCCTCGCCGAGAAGCTTATTCCCTGTCGAGATACGGGTTGATCCGAGCAATCGGCACTCGCGGCAGCCCCCGGGTGAGGTTCGTATGAGACTGCATCCACCGAGACAACACCGCAAGCAACCGACTCAGCTTCATGAAGGAAAAAACGGTACACGTCATGGTTGATGAAAAAAAAAATATACGCTCCTCCAGCCAGGATTCGAAAGAACTTTTCACTGAAAGTTCAGAAGAATTCTTGCAAGAGGAATCTGATGATATCCTGGCCGAAGATGCGGATGAATCTCCGGACACGGACAATGAACCCGTCGACGTCCCCGGGCCCATCGATCTTTCCAAGACCTCTTCACCGGCTATTCGTGACTCTTTGCAGTTGTACCTGCGCGAAGTCAATAAATTTCCGATGCTCAAGCCGAATGAAGAATTCACGTTGATCCACCAGTACCGAGAGAACAACGACACCAAGGCCGCATTCCGGCTCATCTCCTCGCACCTACGCTTGGTGGTCCGGATTGCCATGGATTTCCAGCGAGGCTGGATGCAGAACATCCTGGACCTGATCCAGGAAGGTAATGTCGGCCTGATGAAGGCCGTCCAAAAATTTGATCCAGAACGCGGGATCAAGTTTTCTTACTATGCATCCTTCTGGATAAAGGCCTACATCCTCAAATTCATTATGGACAACTGGCGCATGGTCAAGGTCGGCACGACCCAGGCTCAGCGCAAGCTCTTTTACAACCTGAGCAAGGAACGTCAGCGACTGCAAAACCAGGGCTTCGACGTCAACGTCAGTTCCCTCTCCAAAAGCCTCAATGTCAGCGAACAGGATATTACGGAGATGGATCAGCGACTCGGAAGCTCGGACCTCTCCCTGGACGCCCCTTTCTCGGAGGATACGAGCATGTCCCGGATGGACATGCTCCCGGCGTTGACCACTCCTGTGGACGATCTTCTGGCGGAGGAGGAAATGATCCACATCCTCAAAGACCAGATCAAGGAAATGATTCCCCAGCTCAACGCCAAGGAACGCGATGTCCTGGAGCAGCGGTTGATGAACGAGGAACCGGTGACGCTTCGGGAAATCGGAGAAAAGTACAGCATCACGCGGGAACGAGTGCGCCAGATCGAAGCCCGGCTGATCGAAAAGATTCGGGACAATTTTTCCCAAAAACTGGAAATTCCCACCAGGAAAGGATCGGGAGAACATGTTGAAAGAACTTGAACTTGTCAGGCAGGAAGCGAAAAACTTGGTCGGCATACAATCGCAACCACTATTTTATGAACGATTCTCAGCCGAGCTGGCATTTTCCAAGGAACTCTTCTTCGATCATCCGTTGGTCGTCCGTTGTTGCGAGGACGTATTGCCCTTTCTCAGCGACGAGTACGGCCACGGAATCGATCATGCCAAGAAAGTAGCCCTTGAGGCAGGCGCCATCTCCCTGGCCGAAGCCCAACCCTTTGGCATGAACCAGGCCCGCCATCTTTGCATGTTGTCGCAACTCAGCGGCTTGATGCACGATATTTGCCGCCTTGAACCGGAACATGCTCTTCGTGGGGGGGAACTGTCGCTGCAGATCCTGCACGATTATCCGTTGACGGACAGGGACAAGAGCATGGTCGCGTTCTCCATCCGCAGCCATGAGGCCTTTCGCCCCAAGGAAGTCACGGATGATCCCATGGAGGAAATTGTTGCTTCAGCATTGTATGACGCGGACAAGTTTCGTTGGGGTCCCGATAATTTCGGGACGACTTTGTGGGAGATTTGCGATTATGAAGAATGGTGCATGCGAGAAATTCTTAGCAAATTCCCAGCAGGAGTGGAACGAATCCGCGCGATAGCCAACACCTTTCGCAGCGAAGTCGGACGAACCTTCGGCCCCGAATTCATCGAGCTAGGAATTCAACTCGGGAACCGTCTTTACACCATACTGCAGCAACATGTTCCTTCCCCTGACAGGGGCGAAACGACGGCGCGGTCATAAACAGACCAGGAGCCGGCGCAAACAACTTGCCCCGCAATCCCATTCAGCTCCTTCTTCAACAAGGATTTTTTTCGGTGTTCAACACGCTTCCCATGCTCCGCCCTTTCCGGGTTCTGGTGTGCCTCGCCTTCTTCGTTTCCATGGCTGCCTGCGCTCCCAAGCTTGACTATTCCCCCGAACCAGTACTGAAAGCGCAGATATCGGAGCCGGAACTCCAGTTGACCCCTTCCGCCCAGGCTGCTTTCGCTTACCTGCGGGCACAGGAACTGGAACGCCGGGGAGATCAGGAAGATGCAAGACACGCTCTTCAACTGGCCATGGCCCTGGAACCGAATCCTTTTTTGACCATGGAACTGGCAAATTCCTACTGGCGGGAAGGCAAAACCACCGAGGCCAGACAGGTCTTGCGCGGCGCCCTGCAGATTTTTCCGGGTGACCAGATCCTGTCTTCGGCACTGGTCAACGCCTATCTTGCCGACAACATGTCCGACGAAGCCATCTCAATCATGGAGCAATATCTGCAACGTTCCCCCCATGACTGGCAGATGCGCCGGAACATGGCGGCCCTGCTGCTGCAGTATGCCCGGTATGCCCATGCCGCGGACATTTTGTCGGCCATTCCGGAATCCGAGCGCACGGCCGAGATCCGCTTTCTATTGGCCAAGAGCAATGCCGGACTTGGCTTGACCCGCCAGACCGAAGAACAACTCCTGCTGGCTCTGGAGCAGGATCCGTATTTTCTCGAGGCCTTGGCGGAACTGGCGTTCCTGTATGAGACCGAGGGCGATCTCGTTCGTGCCGAGGAGACGTATCGGCGTATTCTTGAACTGCGCCCGGACGCGGACGACATTTTGCTGCGTATGGTCCAGGTCAATGTGACTCTGAACCAGCCGGAACAAGCCCTCTCCCTGGCCCTGAGCCAGTTCGATCGAGAGTCGTTTGTCCTGGATGCGGCCTTGATTTTTATCGGCGAAAACCTGTTCCAGGAAGCCAAGATCCTGCTCGATACGCAGCACCCCGATGAGGGGCCGCCGGAAGCGGACTTCTACCGCGCCTTGATCGCTTATGAGGGCGAGGGAGATCCGGAGCAGGCTCTGGTCTATCTTGGCAGGATTCCGGACGATCATTTGCATTATTCCAGGGCTCTCAGTTTTCAGGGCTATCTGCTTCTGCAAATGGAACGCATCGACGAAGCCCATCAACTGGCTCGGGAGGGCCGGGTGCTTTTCCCGAATTTGAGCGACTTTCTCCTGTTGGAAGCGGAAATCTTCCTTGGTGAAGACAATATGGTCCAGGCTTCCAAGTTGCTGGAAGAAGCCCGGCGGAAATGGCCCGGGGATACGGATGTTCTCTATCGCCTGGGATATCTTCAGGAACAGGTGGGGCATCGGGAGGAAGCCTTGCGGACCATGGAGGAAATCGTCGCCTTGGATCCGGATCATGCCGAGGCCTTGAACTTTATCGGCTATACCCTGACCGAAGAAGGCCGCGAGCTTGAACGAGCCCTGGTGCTCATCGAAAACGCGCTGAAACTCAAGCCCGGCAGCGGGCACATCATCGACTCCCTCGCTTGGGTACACTACAAGCTGGGAAACTTGGAAGAGGCGTGGCGGCATATACGCTCCGCGGTGGAAATCATGGCCGATGATCCGACGATATGGGAACATTACGGGGACATTGCCGCGGCCAAGGGCAAGAAGGATCAGGCCCGCAAAGGCTACAACAACGCCCTGCTTTTTCAGACAAAACACCCGAACGAGGTCCAGCGCAAGCTGAAGGAATTATGATCGCGGCCAATTTTTGTCCTAGCTTATGGCTTCGTTGCTTTCTCGGGTGCTGTGTCCTGCTCGGCGCACTGACAGGCGGATGTGCGCCCAAGACCCTGATCCCCTTGGATATCGCTCCTGAACAGGCTGATCTGGTCTGGAATCGATTCCATCAACAATACGCCGCGAACTGCACCCCGCTGGACTTTTCATTGCGGGCCAGCGTCAATTATGCTTCTCCGGATCAGCAGTCCCGAATCGTGCTCGCCATGTGGGGCCGCACGGATTTTCCGGTCCGGCTTGATATCCGGGCCGGCGTTGGCGCGATGCTGGCTCACTGGCGAGAGGGCGATTCAGGCTGGGTAGGATACTCGCCCACCGATAATGCGGCCTATTTTGCCGACTCCGTCCAGGAAGGTGCCCAGGAAATGGGCTTGTTCATGCCCCTGCGCCTGAACGCGCTGGCCCAGTTGCTCGTCGGTTGCTGGCAAACCGTCGTTTCTCCAAACTACCAGCATGTCCAGAGTACCGGCGGGAGCCTGAAGTTCTCCTATTCCATCAATGGCATGAACATATCCATCCACCTCACTCCGGATGGCCACCCCCTGTCCATCCGGCAGGAAACCCCGGCTGGTTGGGTTGTTGATATTGATCAGTGGACGGATGAAGCCCGTCGCATTCCGAGACGCATCAGCCTGTACCAGGGAGATCAGTCCGCCGTGGTTCGCGTTCAGCGCCTGGATCTCGATGTCGACCCCTGGCAGGACCACGACCTTCGCCTGGAATTGCCCCCCGGGACGAGATTTATCAATTTATCCCGCTGATACTCGAGCTTCACCCTTCAACAAGATTGTCTCGACGAAATAACGAACGGAGAGGATGCATGAACCACCTTGCCACGTCGCATTTTTACAATATTTCAGTACATACCGACCTCTTGCTCGGGTTCAGGGTCCTTGGCAGTGAATTTAAATGGATTTTCATTCGCTCGTTGCGCAACTGGGAAATCTCGCAGCTTCGCAAGCGACTGCACCAGGAATACCACACCCTGGGCATGATCGAGGCGGCCGCCTCGGACCTGGAAATTGCCAAGGCCGGAGACGCCCTGGATATTTTTGATGAAAAGGAACTGGCCATCAAGCAGATCTCTTTTTTGCTGGATGAAATCTCCTTCCTGACGGATCAGCTCCGAGACGAACGCCAGGAGTATGTCCGTCGTCGTGTTCAAAAGTGGAAGCTGACATGATAAGGGGCAGTGAATTCACTTCCGGTACATAAAGCCACTCTGAAACAGTCTGGTTCATTTCCACCGGCGGAACCGTCCCCCTTCATCACTAAACCTGAAAAATCACATAAGGTCGTAACATATGGACATCCGCACCGTCGTCATCGGCTCAGACCATGCCGGTTTTGATTTCAAAAAAATTATGACGGGTCATATTCGAGATCTGGGGTATGACGTGCACGACATCGGGCCGACCTCAACCGATTCCTGCGATTACCCTCTCATGGCCGGCGAACTGTGCCGTGTGGTGCTCGCCACGCACAATCCCGGCATCCTGATTTGCGGAACCGGGCTGGGCATGAGCATGGCCGCCAATCGGTTTCCGGGTATCCGCGCATCCCTGTGCACTAATGAATTTCTGGCCCGAATGGCCAGGGCCCACAACAACGCCAACGTGCTCTGCCTCGGCTCCAGGGTCTTGGGAAGTGAACTGGCCAAAAGCATTGTTTCCGTTTTTCTGACAACTCAATTCGAAGGCCAGCGCCATCAACGGCGCATAGACCAACTGGAGTCCCTGGTCTCACAGCATTAATAGCCAACATGGCCCTTCCCTTCCGCCAGTGCCCGAAAACTCGATTGCACCAAGCCCCTTCCCCACTGGCTGGCCGACTTCGCTTGGCACAAATGCCGATTCGAAACAAAACATCGCGGAAATCTCAGGAAAGGGTTTATTAGTCCTTGACAGCAAACTTTCACACGGAGTATAGAATCGCTCTTTGGCCGGGGTGGTGAAACTGGTAGACGCACTGGACTCAAAATCCAGCGAGGGCAACCTCGTGTCGGTTCGATTCCGACCCCCGGCACCAATAAAATCAAGGGTTTACAGATAAGACTGTAAACCCTTTTTTATGGTCAAATTTCTGTGTGGTATGAGTAGTGTAAGAGGGTGAAGCTGACAATAACAACCGGCATTGGTCAATTTGATATTACTATGTTTCAATTCAACGTTGTTTTGTTTTGCGCAAACAGGGATTCATCCTGAAGATGTGGAGCTTTTTCGGAAAAGTTCTGTAACAATTCAGAACCATTTAATGATAAGATATCTGATATTCCGACTTGTCTCGATTTTTGGCCTCGCTTATCTACGTTTCTCTTGCTTATGACAGCCTTGCGCAGACGCGGCTGCTGAAGCTTTCCAAAAAGCAGTGGAACAAAGTCCCCCCGGATCGTCCTAGCCGACCTTCGTCACCGCCCAAAAATCGGCTGGCTTTGGCGGAAGCCGTAAGAGGTACGGCTTCCGCCAACCAATCTCACTCCCCTTTTCTCCAGCCCGTTCCCGGTTTCTTGGTCCGGAAAGGACGTGCGGCAATGGTCCGGACACGGCCTGGGCCCTGGTCATCGCCGGCCGCTCCTCCGGCAGGCGCTGGCTGCACCTTGATTCGCAGGCCCCGGATCTGGTTGTCGTCCATTACCCGAATCACCTCTCCGGCAAATTCGGAAGGCACTTCGACAAAACATTGCCGGTCCTGCATCAGGATCTTTCCGATCTGTCGGCCGGAAAGGCCTGTTTCTCCGGCAATGGCGCCGACCACGTCCCGGACCTCCACGTTCTGATTGCGACCCACGTTGATCACGAGCCGGGTCATGCCCTGCTGCGTGCCGGTGTCCCTGGGGCGACCACCGAATCGATCTCCCGCCCCCCGTTCACTGGAACGATCACCAAACCGGCCACGTGAAGGTTCATTGATTGAAATGAGTTCCTCCTCGCTGGTCCTTGACGGCCCCATGAGCATCTTCAGCAGAGCCGCGGCCATATCCAGGGATGAAACCTGATCGATCTCCAGAAAATGTTCCACGGCGCGCACCTGCTTTTCTAAACCGCCCTGGGCCATGGTTTCCTTGACCTGATTCAGAAATTTTTCCGTCTTGGCCTGCTCCACGTCCCCCACGCTCGGCACGCTGCGCTGGACCATCTTGGATTTGGTGAACCGTTGAATGTCCTTCAGCTTGTAGAATTCACGGCCCGAGGCAAAGGTGAAGGCCCGGCCGGTCCGTCCGGCGCGGCCGGTGCGGCCGATGCGGTGAACGTAGTATTCAACGTCGCTGGGAATATCGAAATTGAAAACCGCTTCCACGTCATCCACATCAATGCCCCTGGCGGCAACGTCCGTGGCCACGAGGATCTCGACATTGCCGGTCCGGAACTTGGCCATGACCCGGTCCCGCTGGTTCTGGTTCATATCCCCGTGCAGGCCCTCGGCCAAGTACCCCCGGGCCTGCAGATGCTCCACGATCTGATCCACGCTGCGCTTGGTGTTGGAAAAGACAATGCTCAGCTTGGGGTTGTAGACGTCAATGATCCGGCACATGGCTTCCAGACGCAACCCCCGCGGCACCTCGTAGAACAATTGCTCAATATTGGGGACCGTGAGCATTTTCTGGGATACCTTGGCCAGGACCCGATCCTTGAGATAGGTGTCCGCGAGACGCAGAATTTCCTGAGGCATTGTCGCGGAAAAGAGCACGGTCTGGCGCTCATCCGGTGCGCCCTGCAGGATCAGTTCGATATCCTCTCGAAAGCCCATGTCCAGCATCTCGTCGGCCTCATCCAGAACAGCGATCCGGATCTGATCCAGCTTGATGGTTCCCCGCTGAATGTGGTCCAGAACACGGCCCGGCGTGCCGATGACCACTTGCACTCCCTGACGTAAGGCCCGGAACTGACGATCGATGGGCTGCCCGCCATAGACCGGCAGCACGGAAATTCCCCGGCAATACTTGGCCAGAGAGTTCAACTCCTCGGCGACCTGAATGGCAAGTTCCCTGGTCGGGCAAAGTACGATGGCCTGAATGTTCCGGTTGGACGCCTCGATTTTCTCCAGGATGGGAATACCGAAGGCCACGGTCTTGCCGGTCCCGGTCTGGGCCTGCCCGACCACGTCCCGACCTTCCAGGAGCATGGGGATGGCCAAGGACTGGATCGGAGACGGCTCCTCGAACCCCATGTCCTGAATGGACTTCATGATTTCCTGGGAAAGACCCAATTCTTCAAAGCTGCTGATCGACATGTCGGTATCCTTTTGCTCAATTTGATTTTAGATGTTGATTCACGTTTCCGAAACGTCGGCGGACATGAACTGAATTTTCCTCGCGGGGCAGGATGCCTGTCTCCATCCTTCCTCCATATCCTCATACGCATCCGGAATGAACCTGGGAGTGCAGACGGCCAGAAAGAGGAGGTCGGATACGCCGGGATTGTTGATGCGTTGCGGCACTCCCGGGGGGATCAGAACCACATCTCCGGGAGCCACTACTTTGGGCTGCCCTCCGTCAATCTCCATCAAGCCCTGCCCCTCAAGGATGATGTAACGCTCCATGATGCCTCGCAGCCTGTGCAACCTCGTGGTTACCTGGGGCAGAACCCGCACTCTGGCAACGGACACGGCATCATCCTCGGAGGCATTCCACCATTCGGTGATGAAACAACGCTCCTTGAAAAAGTATTCATTCACCGACCCTTTATGGAACATAGGTATTTTTTCGTTCATGCAAAGCACTCCAGCGGCAAAAGAGCTCCGACAGGGGAAAAAGAATCATCAATAAATACAAGGCCGCAAAGAAATGTGCCGAGACAATGGACAATGTTTCCAGATGCTCGTTTCAGAAGACGCACTGCGACTGGAGCGCGGCAGCCTGGCTCTACAGGACCACCGGCAGCGGTTTTTCCAGAAAAATCTCCCGCTCTTCAACCCTGGCCTGCCAGGCTAAAGCCTCGACGCCCTGTTGCACGACCCGCCGCAGCGTCTGTCCGTAGAAGGGATCAATGGCGTCCGCGGGAGACAGGCATCGGGCATCCCCGCGCTGGACGCAGAAAAATATCACTGCCCGGTGTCCGGTCAGAGCCATCCCTGCCAATGCTTCCAGGTGCCGGGAAGCCCGCGCGCTGACTGCATCCGGGAAGATCGCCGCATGGTGACCATCCACGGCGGTCACGTTCTTGACTTCCAGATAGCAGGTATGTCCCCGGGAGTCTTCAAGAAGCATGTCCAACCGGCCAAGGGGCACCACAACCTCCCGGCGCACAGGTGCATATCCCGACAGTTCGGTAACCTTGCCCGCGGCCAGCGCCTCCCAGACCAGGGAGTTGCTCCGCCCGGTATGGATTCCCACTAGGGTTCCCGGACAGGCCTCGGTGATCTCCCAGGTCCAGCCGTACTTGCGTTTGGGATTTTCCGCCCTGCTCAGCCAGACCCGCATTCCAGGAGTGGAGCATCCGAGCATGGAGCCGGTGTTCGGCGTGTGCGCGGTGATGATCCGGTCGTCATCCAGTTGCACGTCGGCCAGGAAACGGTTGTAGCGCCGAACCAGGGTGCCGGAAAGAAGATGGTCTGGAAGAAGCATGAAATCCGATTTCGATTCCGATTTCGATTTCGCGATTCGATCAGTTAGACGAGTAGATCAGGAAATCCGACACGATCCGTCTTCAAATCGCAACCTGAGCAGAAAACGCTCGGTTTGTCCGAGGCCAAGGCGCAGGGGTCGACAGAAATAGAACGCGGAACCCTGCGGAGTTCGTTCAAAGCCGTTTTCGGATTTGGTCACGGCCCACAGCGGTACATGGCGCAGGGTGACCCGCGGAGTCGCATCGACCAAAAGCCGTCCTTTAGTATACGGGCAGGCAAACACGACGTCCACGAGATCGTCCATACTCCAGGGCAGGTCCAGATCCTTTTCCTCCTGTCCGCCGCCGTTCCCATTCCAACTGCCCGTACACTGCGACGTCAATCCCAAGGCCAGTTCCGTGGCCCAGAGCGCATTCAAATCGGCCCCCTGCTCCAGGGTCAGAACATAGCTGATCTCCAGGCAATCGTCGGAAAGGCGATATGATTTCTCAACATGCAGCTTGCCGGAATCATCTCCGCCGAACGGCATCCTGCCTTCAAATTCAGCGTTCAGAGAGCTTTCGCCCTCCCGAACCCGCCACTCCATCCTGGTTTTCCAGGAACTGCCCAAGGGCTGAAAGCTGCCGTGGACCAAGTCGTCCAGCGAGGTCTGCGCCGTCAGGAGATAATCCGCGAAAGGCAGGTGATCGAAGCGATCATAATCCAAATATTGCTCCAGCCCCGGCTCCTTGGCCCGCACTTCCGCGGAGTGGATATGAAAAAACTCCTTCCATTGCGGATGATCCGGCGTGATCACTTCACCCATTTGGGCCGCCTTGCGCAGAGCCTGATGGTAGGGCTCGGGGTGCCGCGAAAATGCCGTGGCCAGGTTGAGACGCCTGGGAAGATAGTCCAGCTCTTTGGCCGCGCCGCCGGTGTGCGGATTGAGAAACATCTGCCACGGACCGTATCGCAGGTGCACTTCCTCGGTGCCGTCCACGTCAATGTCGCGGCTGGAGCAGTGCGGAGAAGGCCACAAACCGGATTCTTCCTGGGCTGCCAGCAGGTTGGATGCATTGGCTTGGCGCAGATGGGTCAGGTAGACGCCGCCAAAGACACCGTGCCAGTAGGCGCAGTTGCATTGACTGGCCCAGACCCGCCGCCGGCCCCGCTCAACTGCCGTCAGGTCGGATGGAACCTGGCCGCCGGCTGCGCCGTTTTCCTGTTCATCCGCCAGAGCATCCAGGGCCCGGGACAGGTCCATGCCGCGTTTTTGCAGCCAGTTCACTTCCGGGTATTTGACGAGGAAATTACGCCAGAAACCGCCGGAAAGAAATCGGGACGCATCCTGGTTTTCGCTGGTCAGACGACATTGTCCAAGGGCCGCTGCTTCCTCCGAGGGCATGGCCCAATCCATCATTTCCAGGTAGGACGCCGTGGGCAGATAGATCCGGCCCTGATCCCCGTGGCGGTCCATGTATTCCGCGGGCGTGACCACCCGAATCCAGTCCTTGCGTTCCAGGAGTCCATCGAAAAACCGCCGCATGTACCCCTGCTCCCAGCAATGTTCATGGGTCCTGGGCCACAAGCCGAAACGCTCGGCATCATCGCCGAGGCAGGCCAGGGGAGCGATCCCCAATTTCCGGCCCTGCTCGGCCAGATCGCCCAGCATGTTCCAGACCGCGTCCAGGGGCTGCCAGGGGATCAAACGGCGCAGGGGCTTGAGATTGACCAGCAAACGCAGCGGATTCCCGCAATCCTCGGTTCGCCAGGTTCCCGAAAGGCAGCGCACTCCGGCCCGATGCAGATGGTTGTCGTCCACCAGGCTGTAATTGATGCCCAGTGGCGCGAGCCAGGACGGCAGATGCGGTTCCCAGACCCGTTCCGTGAGCCAAAGCCCCGTGGGCGTGACGGACCAGAGATTCTGCATGCCTTGGATATGCATCCGGACCTGCCCCTGAGCGTCTTCCCGCCGGAGCATGGGCAGCACGGGTTCGTAGTATCCCCCGGTCAGGATTTCCACCTGCCCCCGGCGAACCAGCCGATCCACCAAGTCATGAACCTGAGGCCGGTGCTCCAGAAGCCAGTCCAGAAGACATCCGGAAAAATGCATTCCCACCCGGATGTCCGGATAGGACCAGAGGTGGTCCAGCAGGGGCTTGTAGGCCAGATCGTACGCCCTGGCGAAGACGTGATCAAAGTTACCCACGGGTTGGTGGAAATGCAGAACCAGAGAAAAATATATCGGAGGCTTGGCCATGAAAAAAATCCTTGAACGGCAATTCGATTAAAACGGCAACTCCGTTGCCGGTATTTCTTTTTCCTGAAATGTGGTCTTGTAGGTGAGACCGGCTAAAGGCAACCGGTTCAGCGGCGCCTGGCGCAGGCGCAATCCCAGCCCGAAGACACGGCGCAACCGGCTGCGCAGGTTTTCCAGAACAGTTCCGGTCAACGCCGATCCCTCCGGCTGCGCCACCACCAGTTCTACCTGATCGCCCAGGCCGTGCACTGTCTGAACGACAAGCCGAAAGTCCGCCACATCCGGAGCGACTTCATTAAGTATCCGCTCCACGATGTGCGGTGAGATCCGGATGCCGCGTACGGAAACGGCATCGTCGCTGCGCTTGTGCACCGGAGAAAGGCGGGCCGAGGTCCGCCCGCAGGGACACGGGGCCAGATGGAGACGACTGATATCCCCGGTCCGAAAGCGGATCAGCGGATACCCCTGGGTTGAGAGGCTGGTCACCACGACCTCCCCCTCCTCGCCCGGAGCTTTGGAAGCCCCGGTATCCGGGTCGATGATCTCCACGAGAAAATGATCCTCGGCCACATGCATGCCGCTTTGCTGTGTGCATTCCGCGGCCAGGGCCGGCTCGATCATTTCCGAGACGCCGTAGATGGTGTAGGCTTTCAGCCCCAGTCCACGTTCCAGAACTCCCCGCACCTGGGGCTGCAGGGCCTCCGGCCCGAACATGCCGACCCGCAGATGCAGCCTGGAAAGGTCGTTATCCGGCGATGCATTTTCGTTCATGGACCGGATCAGACTGAGCGCGAAGGCCGGAGTGCCGGCCAGGACCGTGGACCGGAAGTCCTGCATCATCTTGATCTGCAAGGCCGCGGAGACCGTGGCCGCGGGCGTGAGCACCGCGCCCAGGGATTCCGCGCCCTGGTTGAACGTGAACGCCCCGGGGAACTGGCTGTAGTTGAAGGCCACCTGAATGATGTCCGTCCGGCCGACTCCGGCAGCGGTCATGGCCCGGCACATCAGTTCAGTCCACATGCGCAGATCCTGTCGGGTATATCCGACGACAATCGGTTCTGCGCTGGATGCTGCCAGACGCAATTGGACCACGCTGCGCAACGGCACGGCAAACAGGCCGTAGGGATAGGCCTGGATCAGATCCTCCCGGGTCGTGGGCGGGACCTTGGCCAGATCGCTCATGTCCCGGACATCCTCGGGCAGCAGCCCCAGTTTCCGGAACCTTTTGGCATACAAATCCACGTTGCGGGCGGTCAGGTTGAGGGTCATCTGCAACCGTTCCAGCTGGATCTGTTCCAGTTCCTCGCGACCCATGCACTCTGCCTGGGGATTCCAGATGGTATGATCCATGGTCATCGCTCCCACTTTGCCTTGTAGTCCCGGCCCAGATAGGCCCGGCGAAATTCATCGTTGGCCTGCAGTTCCTCGGCCGTGCCGCTGAGCAGCAGCCGACCGGCCTGCAGCACATAGGCCCGCGTGCTGATGCGCATGGCCGCCAGGGCGTTCTGCTCCACCAGAAGAATGGTCAGGCCCTCTGCCTGGAGTTCCTGCAAGGTCCGGAATATCTCCTTGATCACCAGCGGCGCCAGCCCCAGGGAAGGTTCGTCCAGCACCAGAAGCCGCGGGCGGGCCATCAGGGCCCTGGCAATGGCCAGCATCTGCTGCTCTCCGCCGCTCAGGGTCCCGGCCTTTTGCTCCAGACGTTGGCCCAGCACCGGAAACAATTCCAGCAACCTGGCCCGGTTGTTCCGGATGTCCGCTGCGGCCAGGCGGTTGCGCAGGGCAAAAGCGCCCAGGTCGAGATTCTCGCGGACCGTCATGGAGGGAAACAGCTCCCTGGCCTCCGGAACCTGGACCAGTCCGGCGGCCACGATCCGGTGCGAGGCCATGCGCGACAGATCCTGCCCTTCAAACCGCAGTTCCCCGGAAATAGGACGAATCAAGCCGCTGACCGCCTGCAACAGAGTGCTCTTGCCGGCGCCGTTGGCTCCCACCAGGCAGACCGTCTCGCCCTGGGCCACATGCAGACTGACCCCGTGCAGGACGGAAATGCCGGAGTATCCGGCGTGCAGATTGCGAATACGCAGCATGCCTTGCTTCACTCCCCCAGGTAGGCCGTGATTACTTCCGGATTCGCCTGGATCTCCTGCGGCGAACCCTGGGCCAGCAGTCGGCCGTGATGCAGAACCAGGACATGATCCGTATGGGTCATGACCATGTCCATGTCATGTTCCACCATGATCATGCTCAACCCCCGGCTGCGCAGATCATGGAGCAGTTCGGCCATGGCTTCGCGCTCGCTCATGGTCAGTCCGCCCATGGGTTCATCCAGCAGCAGCAGTCTGGGGTCGCCGACCACAGACCTGGCCAGTTCCAGGAGTTTGCGCTGCCACAAGGAAAGTTCCCCCACCGGGCTGTTCCAGACATCATCCAGCGAATACCGTTGCAAGACTTCCATCCCCTTCTCGCGTACCAGCCCTTCTTCTCGACGGCTGCCCGGACTGCGCACAAGATGCCCCAACATTCCCACCCGGCCCCGGCAATGCAAACCCAACAGCAGGTTGTCCAGAACATTCATCTCCAGAACCAACTGCACGGCCTGGAACGTGCGGGCCAGGCCAAGAGCGGCGCGCTGATGCACGGCCAGACCATCCAGTCGGCGTTCGCCCAGAAGGACTTCTCCACGCTGAGGCACGTACAGCCCGCAGATCACGTTCAGCAGGGACGTCTTGCCCGCCCCGTTGGGTCCGATCAACGCCGTCCACAACCCCCTGGACACGCCGACGGAAATATCGGTCAAGGCCTGCAATCCGCCGAAGGTCAACGAAATTTGCCGCAGGGAAAGCAGGTGCTGCTCATCCTTTTTTTCAAAATCAAGGCGATCAGGATCAGTATCCGTCGACATCGGAAGGGTATGCTGCATTAACACGATCATTTTCCAATTCTCTTGTTCCAAACCTGATGATACACCTTCCTTATCCCCTCCCATGCCGCCGGAAGCAGTCCTTTGGGACAGAACATCAGGACGACCATGAGAATCAGGCCATGCAGGAGGATCATCAGATCCGGCCAGGCGTGCAGCCATTCGGGCAGGAGCAGGAGGAAGGCCGCGCCGAATATGCCGCCCCAGAGGTTTCCCAGGCCGCCGATGGCGGTCATGGTCACCAGTTGCAGGGAGACGAACATGTCGAAACTGTGCGGGCTGATGAACTGCAGATAATGGGCGTAGAGACTTCCGGCAAGAGCCGCGAGCAGAGCCGCGGCCACGAAAAGACCGACCTTGTAGCGCGTCACCGGGACGCCCAGGGAGGCGGGCAGCAGGTCCCCCTGGTGCAGACTGCGCAGGGCCCTGCCCGGACGGGTGCGCAGGAAGTTGGCGCACAGCCAGAGAACCAGCAGCACCACTGCCCAGACCAGATAGAAAAAATTGCGGTCCTCGCTCAGGTTCAGGCCGCCCACTTGCATGCCAGGAATGCCGAACAGGCCGGAGGTTCCACCGGTCATGGGCTCCCATTGGATGCAGATGATGGTGAAAATAATGTTGAAGCCCAGGGTGGCCATGACCAGATAATGCCCTTCCAGCTTCAGTGTCGGAATGGCCAGCAACAAGGCGACCATGCAGGACAAAGACACGCCGGCGAGCATGGCCAGCCCCACGGGAACGCCGAAATGCACGCTGAGAATGCCGGAAGCATACGCGCCCATGCCGAAAAAAGCGGCCTGCCCCAGGGAAACCTGTCCGGCCATGCCAATCAACAGATTCAAGCCGGTCACGGCCAAAGCGAAAATTCCGATCAGGCTGCCCATGGACAGCAGGTACGTGTCCGTCACCAGCCACGGAGTTGCCAGAACCGCCAGGGCCAGAGCTACATACGGAACGAAAGGCCAAATCCGCGCAAGAAACGGCCGCGGGGAACCTGTTGCCCCTGTTGTTCCTGAAAGGTGCGTATTCATACCCGCCTCGTTTTCGCCTGACCGAACAACCCCGAGGGGCGAATCCACAGCACGCAGAGCAGGATCAGAAAGGCCAGGGCGTCCTTGTAGGCCGAGGAGATGAAGCCCGCGGCCAGGGATTCCAGCACCCCCAGAAGCAGCCCGCCGGCCACCGCGCCCCAGACATGACCATACCCCCCGAGAATGGCCGCGGCGAATCCCTTCAGTCCGAGCATCACTCCGGCGCTGTAGTGCATTCCGGTGATGGGCGCGATGAGGATTCCCGCCGTGGCGCCCAACCCCGCGCTCAAGGCGAAGGAGACCATGACCATTTGGGCCACGGGGATGCCCACCAGAACCGCGCCGTGCCGGTTGTCGGCCACCGCCCGAATGGCCTGCCCCACGACGGTGCGTTGGAAAAACAGGTGCAGCAGGGCTACGCAGATCATGGTCACCACGAGGATCCAGAGCGCCTGCCGGGAAATCACCGCGCCAGCCAGAAGCAGCGGGCCTTCCGTGGAAAATGCCGGCAGGGCGCGAGCCGTCTTGCCCCAGATCAGGGAGGCGGCGCCTCGGGCGGCAATGGAAAAACCCACGGTAATCAGCACCAGGATGAGCACATGCCGCGACCTGGCCAGTCCCAGGGGCACGCGTTCCAGAAAAACGCCCAGCAGCATGGCGGCGACGATGCTCGTTCCAAAGGACAAGGGCAAGGAAATGCCCATGTCCTGGGTCAGGCCGATCATAATCATTGCGCCGAGCATCACGAATTCGCCCTGGGCAAAATTAACGATGCCCGTAGCGTTGTAAATGATGCAGAATCCCACGGCCACCAGGGCGTAGATGCTGCCCGAGGTCAGCCCGGACAGCAGGAACTGGGGAAGTTGATCAAAAAGCATGGTTCATTGAGGTAGAGAGGACTGGAAGTGCAACTTCCACCATGGCGTGAGACGTAATCGCCGCATGGATATCCGACGGAAGCCTCTTGCAAAGCGAAATGGTGGAGCGGTTTTCCCGGCAACCAGCGGCAAGGATTGTCTTTGCGTGCTCCATGCCCAAAGCAGGCATGTCCGTCATGGCTTTCCCGCCGACTGGCGCAAGGCCCAGGGCAGCAAATCTTCTCCGCGCTCCAGAATCAGCCCGGTGGATGCGGCAAGGTTTTCGGTGAACCGGGGGGTGGACGGTCCGACTGTTGCCGGATGCCGAAACAGAAACGGCACGGGATCGGAAACGTGGGTCCGCTTCACCAGCGGGGTCAGGTGGTCGCAGGCGACCAGAACCGCCACGTCCCGACCCTGCAGGCCGGAAAGAACCGGTCCGACGACCTGGGCGTCAAAATCGGCAATGGCCCGGACCTTGTTTTCCAGGCTGCCCTGGTGGCCGCATTCATCAGGCGCCTCGACATGCAGGAAGACGAAATCGCCCTGCTCCAGGAATTGCAGGGCCGCGGCCACCTTGCCGGCATAGTTCGTATCCAGGTAGCCGGTGGCCCCGGGCACCTCCAGAACCGCCATGCCCATGGCCCGTCCCAGCCCTTTGACCAGATCCACCGCGGAAATGACCGCTCCGGTCCGGCCGAAGCGCTCTGTGAAGTGCGGCAGGTGCAGGGGACGGCCCTGGCCCCACAGCCAGATGGCATTGGCCTGGGAGCTGTTGTTCACGCCGTTGTCCAGCAGTTCGGCCGCTTCTTGAACCAGACGCCACAACTCCGGGCACTGCTGATAGGCCTGAATGTCCGGCCCCAGTTGCTGATCCAGAATGTCATGGGGAGGTCGAATGCCCAGCGTGGCTTCCGGGGCGGAAACCTTTCCCGGCTGCACCACCAGGTGCCGGTACTGGACTCCGGGATGAAAGTCCGCGCCCTTGCCGCCGAGACGATCCTGTAGCAGTCTGATCAGTTGGGTTGCCGTGGGCGTATCGATATGGCCCGCGGAGTAGTCCAGCATGATACCATCCGGCTCCAGGGCGGAGACGCGAACCAGGTTGCAGCGCCAGACGAGATCTTCGGTCTGGAGTGCAAGCCCCTGGGCCGCGGCCTCGATGGGCCCCCGGCCGGTGTGGAATTGCGCGGGATCACAGCCCAGCAGGGCCATGTTGGCAATGTCAGAGCCTGGAGGCATGCCGTCTGGAATCGTTCGGCACAGGCCGACAGCGCCTTCGCGGGCCAGTGCGTCCATATGCGGGGTTGACGCGGCGTCCAGGGGTGTCATGCCTCCCAGTTCATCCACGGGCCAGTCGCCCATGCCGTCCGCGATCAAAAATACTAGTTTGCTTGCGCTCATGCGTCGCTTCCTTGGCCCCGCGCCTTACGGCCGGGGTTGGTGCGTTTTGTTGCTTTCTCGAAAATCAAGAGAGTTGTTCTTTCGGCTTTTTTTCCAGGCCCAGCTCGATCAACCGGGCGAGAAGATGGTCAAAGTCCAGCCCATGGACGGCAGCGGCCTGGGGCAGGAGGCTGGTGGCGGTCATTCCGGGCAGGGTGTTCACTTCCAGGAGATAGGCTTGCCCTTCATGGAGGATAAAATCCGCCCGGCTGTAGCCATGCAGTCCGAGGATGCGGTGGGCATGCAAGGCCATGGCCTGGATGCCCCGGCAGATGTCCCCCGCCAGGGGCGCAGGGCAAACCTCCTCGGCCTGCCCGGGCACGTATTTGCTCTTGTAGTCGAAAAAGGACGACTCTTCTCCCGGTCGGATCAGGATCAACGGCAGGGCTTCATCGCCCAGAATCCCACAGGTGACCTCCAGGCCGGGCTGATACTGTTCCACCAGAACTTCCCGCCCCTGCGCCAGAATCCGTTCCACGGCCGGCATGAACTCGCTTTGGAGCCGCACCACCTCGATGCCCAGGCTGGAGCCGCCCAGATTCGGCTTGACCACGTACGGGGGCTTGAAGGGTAGGATTTCTTCAGCCGAGGGGCCTTGAGGAATGAAGAACCATGGGGGGGTGCTCAGATTGTTCTGATGAAACAGCGACTTGGAGGCAGCCTTGTTCAGGGCCAGCATGGAGCCCGCCGGGCCGCTGCCCTGGTATGGCTTTCCCAATCGATCCAGCATGGCCTGGATCAGGCCGTCCTCACCGGGAGCCCCATGCAGGTTGATGAAGACAAAGTCGAAATCCTCGACAAGATGCGGCAGCTTGCCTAGGCCGGCCAAAGGGTCGAACATGGCCACGGAGTGACCCTGGCGGCGCAGGGAGACTTCAATGGGCCCGGCTCCGGCCAAGGAGACCTGTCGCTCGTCAGACCATCCGCCGGCAATCAAAAGAATACGCATTGAATTCCACCTTCATTTCCGCGGAGAGCAGTCGTTCAATGGACTGCCCCTGCTCCAGGGATTCCTGGATATGTTTTATTGCCGTGGCGTTCATTCCATAACGGGTTTGCAGATCAGCAAATCGTTCTTCAAGGGTGACGATTTCCGTGTGCATGACCCGCTTGTCGCTGTAACAAACAATCAAGGATACCGGGTAACTTCGTAAATTCATTGCAAACGGCCAATGCACATGATGCAGCACGG
The DNA here is from genome assembly GCF_900104215.1 of Desulfonatronum thiosulfatophilum. Lineage (NCBI taxonomy): Bacteria > Pseudomonadati > Thermodesulfobacteriota > Desulfovibrionia > Desulfovibrionales > Desulfonatronaceae > Desulfonatronum > Desulfonatronum thiosulfatophilum. Next base: position 244,916 of record NZ_FMXO01000001.1, read on the forward strand.
CCCGCGTCAGGACAGGATTGCGGGTTTGTTCCTGAACCCATGCCGCTCCAATCTGGCTGTGGCTGCCGCCGTGAAGAATGGTGTAGAACTTGGCCAGATCATGAAGCATGGCCGCCGCGGTCACGACCTGAACATCGAGATCGGGCAGCAGGGTCTTTTTCATCAGTTCGGCAATGCACTGCGACACCCTGGTCACCGTCAGACTGTGGCTTTGAATGTGCTCCGGCATATCCCAGAGCTCCCACATCTTCCGGCATTCGGCCACGGTCGGAGTCCAGCCAGGTGTCGCACCCAATCGTTCGTCCTCGAGAGGATTGATGGATATTTCGATCTGGCTTGGATTCATGATCGTTCCGGAGCTTGCTCGTTTGACACCCAAAGCCAACATGCTTATCAACAGCGCAATGAAAATGCAAAAGGAGCTGCCTCATGTGTTTAGCCGTACCCATGGAAATCAAGTCCATCGATCAAGATCTGAATATAGCCTACGTGGAAATCTCCGGGATCAACCGCAAGGTACGCCTGGACATCATCGACTACCCGGCCAAGGTGGGCGATTACGTCATCATCCATGCCGGTTTCGCATTGCGCCGACTGGACAGGGAGGATGCCCTTGAAACCATCAAGCTCTTTCAGGAAGGTTTTAACTTTGAAACCAACTGATACCCTGGCAAGGTTCAAGGATCCGGCTCTGTGCGGAAATCTTTTGGACCGGATCCGGGCTGAACTGGACGGCCCCCTGGCGTTCATGGAAGTTTGCGGAACGCACACCATGGCCATTTTCCAAAGCGGCCTGCACTCCCTGCTGCCGCCGGAAATCCGGCATCTGTCCGGCCCCGGCTGCCCGGTCTGCGTGACCCACGAGGGCGAGGTGGCGGCTTTTCTGGAAATGGCCGGCAAGGACGACGTGATCATCGCCACTTTCGGCGACCTGATGCGCGTCCCCGGACCACGGGGAACCAGTCTCAAGCTCGCCCAAGCCGAGGGTTGCCGGATCGAGGTCGTCTATTCCGCCTTTGACGCCTTGGCCCTGGCCCAAAAACATCCCACGGCCAAGATCGTTTTTCTGGGAGTCGGTTTTGAGACCACCGCGCCGACAGTGGCCGCAACGGTGAAGATTGCCGCCGAACAAGGGTTGAACAATTTTTTTGTCTTCGCCATGCACAAGCTGGTCCCCCCTGCCCTGTCCGCTTTGCTTCAGGACCCGGACGTCAAGGTCGACGCCCTGCTCCTGCCCGGCCATGTCTCGACGATCATCGGCACCGAGCCCTATCAATTCTTGGCAACCGATCACGGCGTGCCGTCCATCATCACCGGGTTCGAGCCCCTGGACATTCTCCAGGCTCTTCTGCTGATCATTGAGCAGCGCAAGACCAACCAACCGACCGTGGTCAATCAGTATTCCCGGGCCGTCGCGGATGCGGGCAATCCCCAGGCCAGGAAAATCATGTCCGAGGTGTTCGCCGTATCCGATGCCCTGTGGCGCGGCCTGGGCACCATTCCGCATAGTGGATTGACCTTTCACGGCGACTACCGGCGCTACGACGCCCGCGAGGTCCTCGGCGTGGAAGTCCAAGACCTGCCTCCTCTGCCCGGCTGCAGATGCGGGGACGTGCTCAAGGGCAAAATGAAACCCAGCGCCTGTCCCCTGTTCAGCAAAGCCTGCACTCCCGCCAGTCCGGTCGGGCCATGCATGGTTTCCACGGAAGGAAGCTGCGCGGCGTATTACAAATACGCACTGTAATCAACCTTCCGCCACTTCGCGTCTCCGGCGGGAATAAACAACACTCTCCTCTACCTCTACTTCCTATGCAAACAACGCGACTTCTTCTGGACACCGGCAGCGGTGGCAAGGCCTCGCATCGCCTGATCAAGGACTTGTTCGTGAAGCACTTCAGCAACGACGTGCTGGACAAAATGGACGACGCAGCCCTGATCAACGTGACCGGACCGCTGGCCATGAGCACGGACACATTTACCGTGACGCCGCTGTTTTTTCCCGGCGGGGACATTGGATCGCTGGCCGTGAACGGGACCGTCAACGACGTGGCCATGCTCGGAGCCAGGCCGCTCTATCTGAGCTGTGCCTTTATTCTGGAGGAAGGCCTGGAAATGTCGGATCTGGAGCGAATCGTGCAGTCCACCGCCCAGGCCGCGGCCAAGGCCGGAGTGAAGATCGTGACCGGGGATACCAAGGTCGTGCCCAGGGGAGCCGTGGACAAAATGTTCATCAACACCACGGGCATCGGTGAAATCATGGTCCAGCCCTGCCCCCAGGGACACCGGGCCGCACCGGGCGATGCGATTCTGGTCAGCGGGACCATGGGAGATCACGGCCTGACCATCTTGGCCACACGGGAGGGATTGAGCTTCGAGGCTCCGATCCAGAGCGACTGTGCCGGACTCGGACACCTGATCGCCAAGCTGCTGCAGGCCATTCCGGAGATACACGTCCTGCGCGATCCCACCCGCGGCGGACTGGCCACCACGCTCAATGAAATTGCCGGACAATCCGGGGTCCAATGTCTGATCCGCGAGGACGCCGTGCCCGTGAACCCGGTGGTCTCCGCCGGTTGTTCCTTTCTCGGCCTGGATCCCCTGTATCTGGCCAATGAGGGCAAGCTGATCTGCATCCTGCCCGCCCGCTACGCTGAACAGGCGCTCTCCATCATGCGCGAGGATGAATTCGGCCGGAACGCAGCACACATCGGCGACATCACCGACGAGCATCCGGGCCGGGTCGTCCTGCGGACGCCCCTGGGCGGCCACCGGCTCCTGGACATGCTTGAGGGAGAGCAGCTTCCGCGAATTTGCTGAGGTCCGGTAAATTGTTCAGCGCGTTGGTTAACAATCGAAAAAGGTTGTTCATTCGGTTGGATCATGCTTTGATATGAACCGCCCGCTCCCGTTGGTCGCTCATGGAAGGCACAGAGTTCGCCCAAGAAGAAGTTCTTTCACTCCCGCAGGGAGCGGCAATCCTTTTGGAAAGCAGCCCTTTCCCTGCTTTCCAAAATGTTTTCTTGGCGTCATTCGTGCCTTAAGCGAAGCGGGCGGTTCAATTCACGCTGACGAAATCAAGACATGAACGATTCGCTGGCTTACCAGGACTTCATCGCTCCGAAACCGCCCCCAGCGCCATGCTCAGCTCCCGGCAATGTTCTTCCAGGCGCGGGAGAATGATCATCAATTCCGCACGGGAAAATCTGTCCAGAAGCGGTTCGTAGCCGTCCAGAAGTTCATCCGGGGAAAACGACGGCAGCAGACGTCCCAATGCGGTCAGGGCTTCACCTTCGGCCCCATGTTCCCCCAGCGCGGCAGAGAATCCCCGAACCGCGCTTTCCATCACATTTCGATCCATCCAGACCCACTCGCCGACTCCGTCCTCCCTGTCCAGGCGTACCCGCAGGGCCAGGTCAAGAACAAAAGCAAACAGGGACGACAGGAGGTTGTCCGTCTCAACCAGGGGGCCATAGTCCCGGGCCGTGGTCAATCTGACATCCACGTCCTGTCCTTCCCAGCGGACAATAAAATCTCCGGCCGCATGGCTCCAGGGATGAATACCGGCCCCGGTCTTTGGGTCGAGGCAAAGCGTCAGAATGCGTCCGACCTGAAAGAATACCTTTTCCAGCTCCGATTGACCCAGGCGGCGAATCCCCTGGTCGTGGTCCCACAGTAAAAAGCTTCCGTCGCCGCAGACATGAAACTCGTGAAACCCGGAAAACCAGGGCACGACCAGAAGCGATGCGGTCTCGTCGGCCATGGCATACTGCGGCCGGGGCAAAAAGGGAGTACCGGGTTTGTCCTGGAGAATGCTGAGCACCCTCGATTCGTGCCGCAACGCCTGCTTGCCACGCTTTGAAATGGCCACCAGCAGAGCGAATTTGGCGGCAGCGCCACCACGCCATGTTATGCTCAGGCTAGCCGGATGGTACAATGCGCCATGCTTTTCCGCCCGGACCGAAACGATCGCCGGCTCGCCTTCAACTTCCAGGAAAGTTCCGAGGGACCGCAGAAGCCGACAGTCGTCGCGGAGCAGAGCCTGCCGGATGAACGCAAAGTATTCACCATAGCTCGTGCCCTGATCGCAGCCTTCCAGAGGAATGCGCAGATTGTCCTCCGTCACCGGCAAATCGCCATCCGGCGAGGAGACGAGACAAGCAATCTCAGGCAGACAATTCGGGTTTATCATGCAAACCTTTATCCATTTCGGCCCGTACTCTTGGCAGAGCTTGGGGATGTTCACGCTGGACGTATTCCAGCAGTTTCTCGCGAACATGGCAGCGCAGATCCCATGCCGCTCCGGCATCCTCGGCACTCATCAAGGCACGCAGTTCCAGGGTCCGATCTGTGGCATCCGTGACCTGCAGGCCCCAGACCCGCCCGTCCCAGTTCGGACTCTCCTTGAGTATCCTGTGCAATTCGGCCCGCAGGACATCCACCGGAACTGTATAATCCGTGTACAAGAAAACCGTGCCCAATATTTCCGAGGTAACCCGGGTCCAGTTCTGGAACGGCTGCTCCATGAAAAAGGTTATGGGCACGATCAACCGTCGCTGATCCCAGATGCGGACCACCACGTAGGTCAGGGTGATCTCCTCGATCCGACCCCACTCCCCCTCCACGATGACCACGTCGTCCAGCCGAATGGGCTGAGTCAGGGCGACCTGGACCCCGGCGAACAAGGTGGAAATGCTGCGCTGGGCCGCAAAACCGGCAATGATGCCGATAACGCCGGCGGAAGCAAGCAGGCTGACCCCGATCTGGCGGACATTATCCAGGGTCATCAGCATTGATGAAATGGCGATCACCGAAATGATGAAGATCAGTATCCGACGCAGGATGCCGATCTGCGTGTGCATCTTTCGGGCGGCCAGATTGTTCTTTGTATTGATCTGAAAGCCCCGTAAGGCCGCTTCCTGCAGCAGCGACGTGAAGCGGATCAAGGACCAGGCAATGGCCAGGATGAACAGGATGCTCAGCACATGCCGGAACGTTTCCAGCATTTCCTCCGGCATGACCAGGTTCGGTGCAATCACCATCAATACCAGGAGCGGGAAAAGCAATCGCGAGGGCGCGGTCAAATGCTTGGGCACAAGCGCCAGGAGCTTGTCCGAAGCTTCGGGAAAGAGGCGGTGCAGCATGTGGAACAGCACCCCGTGCAGGAACAACCCGATTGACAGGGCAACAAGAATGGTGGTTACGGCTACGCCCAGCCCCCACCAGTCCACTTCCCAGAAATCATTCAGTACCGCGTTCAGATCCAGCATATCTCGTCATTCCCTTCCATAAGCGAAACGCATGGCTTCAGCACCTTGGGTGCCTCGCGCCATGCTGCTCATTCATGCAATGGGCTTAGCCCAATTTTCTTTGCGCATCGAACAGTCGCATTTTCTTGGCCAACTCCTTCCAGTTGCACTGCTGCAGCACCCGGACCTGACGATGGATATGGTTCTCGTTGATGGCGATCTCCTTGTCCCGTTCATCAGTGATTCCATAGAAAGGCAACGTCACCCAGAAGGCCTTGTTCTTGTAGGAATCCAGAGGAGTGAAGACATCCTCACGCCGATTGTAAAAAGGATCTTCGTCTTCAGCGCAGGGGGTGTCGAAGACGTTGAATTGGCGGCAGGCCATGGGACGCAAAGCGTGGATGCCGCAAACGTCATGCACCAGAAACGGGCAAGGCTGCCCTTCCTGAAAATTTTCCAGCTGGGCTGCCAGCAACTCCCGCTCCTCACCGTCAACCTGTTCCGTGCAGTACCAAGCCATTCCCGCCATTTCCAAGGGATAAATCGGGACAGCGGCATGGATGCGGCAACAGCTGGCACAACCTTTTTTGCATGCCAGCGCCCTTGCGTTCGTGGAAATCTCCTTCGAAATTCCCTCGTCTACCCCCTGATCCACAATGGAGTAGGCGTCCAACAGTCGGGACAGCCAGGTGAGCTTTGCTTCGGCATCGGGAAAGCTCAGTCGTTTTTCAGGATAGACACTGCACACTTCCATATTTTCCTCCAAAAGGATGATCATTTTCAGACTGAGGTTAAAGATGTCCATGAAGATAAACGCACACTCTAACAAGCAGGCTCACTTTGGACAACCTTTCCAGGTTGCATCAAGCCGGACCGCACTGAGAAATTACGAAAAAAAAAGCATGCCGGCTAAAGCCGAGCATGCTCACTACCAGACATATGCTTTGGAGTCGTTCAAAGACCATGCACGTGCTTACGCATACTGCCGGCGGCTCTCCTCCGCATCCTCCTCACCAGCCAGACAGACCATATTGCGGCCGCTTGCCTTGGCCCTGTACAACGCGGCATCCGCCTCGCCCAGCAAGTCCTCATTTTTTGCAAAAAAACCGGTTTCCATTGATGCAACGCCGATACTCGCCGTCACCTTGAAAAATTTTCCCTTGAAGTGAAAGCGACGCTTGGCAATGGATTCAAGGATTCGCCCCGCCAGGATGCCCGCCTGCTCCTGCGTAGTGTGGGGGAGCAAAACCACGAACTCTTCTCCGCCAAACCGGGCCGGAATATCTGAACTACGCAGAATGTCCCGGAGCAGTCGCCCGATATCCTGCAAAACCATGTCCCCGGCCTGGTGACCATAGTTGTCGTTGATGCTTTTGAAAAAATCCAGATCCATCATCATCAGGCTGAGCGGAATCCGGTAGCGTTGATGGCGCTTCACCTCCTGGATCATCCGCTCGTCAAAATAGTGACGATTGGGTAAACGGGTCAAGGCGTCCCTGTCAGCCCGAGTGCGCATTTGCTGGAAGAGCAAGGCGTTGCGCAATGCCAAGGCCAGATGGTTCACCGCGGCCAGGATGGTCTGCAACCGGTCGCGGCCCAAGCGGGAAATTTTTTCCGAGGCGATGCTGATGCATCCATAACTTTTTCCGCCGAAACGTAACGGAAGGACGAGAACATCATCCTCGCGGACATCTTCGATGACTTCCATGCTCTCGACTTTGGACATGAAATTAACATGGTAGCCGATGATCTTCTGATCAGCATGTTTTTCGGCATGTTCGAGCAGAAACTGGATCATTCTATCCTGGATCTGCTTGCCTGAATGCTCATGTATGAAGATTTCCGACTCCAATTCCTGGTTCTGATTGCTTTGCCAGAAGATTGCATCCACGCTTTTGACTGGCAAGAGGATGCGCAAATCTTCATGGGCCTGGTGCAGAATTTCAATTGTATCCAAAGAAAAACTGGCATTGGTGAGGATCTTGTTGAAGAACTGCAGCAGATCCGCCTGACGTGAAAGAATTTCCCGCTCCAGGCATATCTCCCTGGCCATGTGATACAAGTCCTTATAGAGTCCCTGAGACTCCATAAGCTGGTCCACAAGCGCCTTCACCTTCTCCGGCTCAAAGGGATAACGGAGTACGCTGGAAAAGCCGGCATCCACGACACGTTCCAGGTCGCACTGGGCAACAGGCGCATCCAGGACCAGCACACGTGGAGGAAAATTCTCATCAGAGAAAGAATATCGGGTCAATCTGGCGATCTGTCCGTTCACTCCGCGCCAGGAAACAAGTGCCATCAACTTGTTGTCCATTTCTGGACGACCGTTCCCGGAACAGGGAAACACAAAACGTTCCAGAGAGAATTCCGGTCCCAGAATTCCCTGCATTTCCTCTTCTTCACGTGGACCAAGCCCTATGGCCAAAACTTCGGTCCGGCTATGGGATTGATTCCCTTGCATGATAATCGCCTCTCCTGGTTTGGAATCTCGACGCATTCAGTCGGATAATTGCAAGAGCAAGGCCAAAAAGGGCGATTATCAAATATAGGAATGATAGTGTTACATCATTGCCGGCATGGATGCGGCTACTGCCAGGGAGATTTCATTGATGGAACGTGATACTTCACGGCCAATCAGATCCAGCTTGGCCAGTTCAGCGATACGAGGCCGCAGGCGGTTCAACTCTTCCGGGGTAAAGATTTCATCAAACAATTGACACGCGCTGACGAGGCTGACCAGCACCGCCTCCCGCGGGTCAGGTATGTTGTCGCTCATGATCAATTCGCGCAGGCGGCTTTTCACTTCCTTGACTTCGCGATCATCCATCAGCGGGTAGCGACGAACGGCAAAAACCCACAGGATTTTGCGATCCTCAATCTTCAGCACGCTTTTGTTCACAAGCTGTTGCAGAACATGATCCTGCAAATCCCGCATATGCCAGGCAAGCTCCGTCAGCCAATAGGTGGTGCCGCACTCCGTACGCGAAGACGCCAGCCGCTCCAGAACAAGGTCCAGCAGTTCATCGCCCGTGGGCTCGGTATTGATCACCTTGAGTGCATCAAGATCCGTGTCGATTCGGTCCAGCAGGGCCAATTCCGTGAGCAGAGCCCCGACCAGGGCGTAGCGCAGGGCCTGAGGCGGCAGGGGCTTGATTTTTCCATTCTGGTCATCCAGAGCCAAAAGCAGGATTTCTTCAGCAAAGGTCAACATAGGCATGTCCTTCGTGTTCACGGCCATCGCAAAGTGTGAAAGCTGGTCCTCAGCCGGTTTTCATCTCGGCAGATGCATCCCGAGATGAATCCATCTGCCTCTACTCGCTCTCAAATCATGATACAAGAAAAACCCTACCAACCATTGCGGTGCACCCGCTCTTCCTTGAATCGGTCCTGGAGTTTGAATTCCTGTAGCGGCCATCCCAAGGGAACGACGGCATGGGGTTCGATCCCGGCCGGCAGTTGGAGTATCCGGCGCACGGCATCCATACGCTCCTGGATTGGGCAGACCCCGGTCCAGACCGTTCCCAGCCCCAAGCCGCGCGCAGCCAGGAGCAGATTCTGAACAGCGGCGGCCAAATCCTGCACCCAATACCCGGGATACTTCTCCAAAGCCAGTTCAGCGCACACCACGATCCCCATCGGTGCGTCTCGCAGCATGCCGATATACGGATGAATCCGACTCAGCTCCTCCTTCAGGACCAGGTCCGTGACCACCACGAAATGCCATGGCTGGGCGTTTCCCGCACTGGGTGCGATCATGGCGGCACCGAGAATCTTGTTCAGATCCTCATCGCTCACCTGCTTGTTCGGATCGAATTTGCGGATGCTCCGCCTGGTATGCAACGCTTCGAAAAGATCCATGGCTGCCTCCTTGGTTTTGGTTGGAATTGGAAGAGATATTTTCATGAACCGGCACGCATCGCAAGCCGGACCTCGGCGAGTGGGTATTCCAAGTTGCTTCCAGGAAGATACTGATCAATTCAACTTACATTCTTACAAAATCGCAATCGAAAACGAAATCGGAACCGAACCGGTATCGCAGTAGTCCATTGTCATTTTATCGATTTCGATTGCGATTGCGATTGCGTTAGCGATGGGGGGGCGGTATTTGCATATCCAATAACAAGTAGGCCAATTTTGCCTTCGACCAGACGCTGCATTGTCAGGCTTTCAATAGTGTCGTACTGCCTGCATTCAAGATTATGACCCGACTTTGGCCCTGCGCAGCGTGTTCCGGTCATGTTCATCTCAGGACAAATCGAGACAGGCGGGTAGTTTCCAATCTCCACGACAACCGAAAGCAATCCAATCAGCAATTCAATTGTCCCCATGAATAGTATCCAAGGCATTGCGCCGCAAACCATTCCGCGGACGATCTTCAAGTCATCCGATTTCATCTGGTATGGTCTCGGAGCGGCGACGCTGGCCATGCTGTTCATCGTCAGCAGGCACAATTTTCTGCTTTTCCACGGCATGGCCGAATTGTTCTCCATTGCCGTTGCCTGGGCCGTGTTCATGCTGGTCTGGAACGCTCGGAGCTACATCAACAATGATGCCCTGCTTCTGCTCGGATCCGCCTATTTGTTTATCGGGTTCATGGACCTTCTGCATACCCTGGCCTTCAAGGACATGGGCTTCTTTCCCGATGCATGGAGCACCAACCTTCCTACCCAGCTCTGGATTGCGGGGCGATACATGGAAGGCCTCGCCCTGCTGCTCTTCTCACTCCTGTTGGGACGCAGGATTCACCCATTGATCGGATTGACCTTCTGGGCCGGCCTGGCTGCGATCTTGATGGGCATGATTTTTTTCTGGTGCATTTTTCCCGATTGCCATCTGGAGAGCATCGGTCTGACGCCCTTCAAAATCTGGAGCGAGTACGTCATCTGCCTTGTACTGCTGGCTGCCTTTGGCATTCTGTATCGCAAGCGCGCCATGCTGGACGCGAAGGTCTACAGGCTCATGGCAGGATCCATGGCCGCGAGCGTCGCCGCGGAACTGACGTTCACCACCTACCTGGGGTCTTTGATATTTCCAATATCGTCGGCCATTTCCTGAAAATCATCTCCTACATGTTCATCTACCTGGCCCTGATCAGGTGCGGACTGACCAATCCTTATGATCTTCTGTTCCGGGAACTGGAGCGTGAGAAGGCTATGTTGCGGGAGACGCAGCGCCATCTCAGCCTGATCGTGGATACGGTTCCAGCTCTGATCTGGCAAAAGGACCATGACGGAACATACCTCCAGGTGAACCAAACCTTTTGTAAGACGCTCGGAATCTCTCAGGATCACATCCTGGGCAAAACCGACCATGACATCTTTCCGAGAAAGATTGCCGACAAATTTCGTGAACTTGACCTGGAAGTGCTGCGTACGGGCACGGAGCAGATGGGCATGGAGGAACAGTACGCCTCGATATCAGGCGTGCACGGCTGGAGGCTCACGGATCGCATGATTTTTCGGAATCATAATAATTCTCCAGCAGGAATCATCGGCTTTGCCAAGGATATCACCCAGCACAAGACAGCTGTGTTGAAAGCCGGCGAGCAACAGGAACAACTGCTTCAGGCCGCGAAAATGACCGCGCTGGGCACACTTGTGGCCGGCATGGCCCATGAGGTGAACAATCCCAACAATTTCATCATGCTCAACTCCCCTCTCCTGGAAAAATCCTGGCATGACGCCGTGCCCGTTCTGGAGGCGCATCAGAAACGACACCCGGAATTCACCTTGGCCGGAATTCCCTTTTTACAGATGCGGGAATATGTAACGGAACTTTTTCCGGAATTAACGAAGGCAGCAAACGAATCAAACGCATTGTGTCCGAGCTGAAAAATTTCGCAAGGCAATCCCCCCCTGATATGCATCAGGAAATCCAACTGAATCAGGTGATCGAAGCCGCCCTGGTCATGCTTCGCAAAACCATCACCCAGCATACGCATCATTTCACTGTTTTCATTGGCCCCAAATCTGCCGTTGATCCGGGGAGACTTTCAGAAGCTGGAACAAGTGGTCGTCAATCTGCTGATCAACGCATGCCAAGCCCTGCCGAATAAAGATCACCGGATTGCCTTGGAAACCTTTCCTTGCACCAAAAGGAGTAAAATCGCGATGCGCATCACCGACAACGGCTGCGGCATCCCTCAGGAAATCGTCGGCCGAATCTGCGACCCTTTTTTCAGCACCAAGCAGGACCACGGCGGCGTCGGGCTGGGCCTGACCATTTCCATGGCCGTGGTCCAGGACCATGGAGGTCAGATGCTTTTTGCATTCAGCACCGGATCTGGGCACAACCGTCACCGTCTACCTGAACGTTCTCGAATAATGCCTCATATCCCCTCCAAGCATCCCATATTTATCGTCGACGATGAACAGCGGCTCCTGGAAGGAGTGAACTATACGCTGCGTTCCGCCGGATATGACGACGTTGCGACATTCAACAACGGGCGGGACATCCTGTCCTTTCTTCCCGATCTCGAATGCTCTCTGGTCCTGCTGGACTTGTACATGCCGGACGTTTCCGGAGAGGAAGTACTGCTGAGACTTCGCGAAGAGTGTCCACATGTCGTGGTGGTGGTCATCACCGGGGTGGACGAAACGGAAACCGCCGTACGTTGCATGAAGGCCGGAGCATTCGACTACCTTGTCAACCCCGTGGAACCGGAGCAGCTTATCGCCACGGTCCGTCGTGCGCTGAGCCATGCCGTGTTGATTCGCCAGAATTTTAATCTGCGCCAACGACTTCTTACAGGCAAACTGGATCATCCCGAAGCCTTTGCCGGAATCATTACCGCAAATCGGAAAATGAACACGATTTTCCAGTACCTGGAAGTCGTCGCTCCGGCATCGGATCCGGTTTTGGTCACTGGAGAAACCGGAACGGGCAAGGATCTGATCGTTTCAGCCCTGCATCAGATCAGCGGCCGGGACGGTCCGTTGGTCGCCTTGAACGCGGCCGGCTTGGACGACAACATCTTTGCGGACACGCTGTTCGGCCATGTCAAGGGCGCATTCACCGATGCCGCTGTCGCACGTCAGGGCATGGTGGAACAGGCCCGAAACGGCACCTTGTTTCTGGACGAAATCGGGGACTTGACATTATCCTCCCAAATCAAGCTACTCAAGCTGATCCAGGATCGTGAGTTCTATCCCCTGGGAGCTGACAATCCCCGCCAAAGCAGGGCCCGGATCGTCCTGGCCACGAACCGGAACCTGGAAGATGAAGTCCGCCGCAACCGGTTTCGCAAGGACCTTTTCTACAGAATCAACACCTATCACGTGCATCTGCCCCCGCTTCGGGAACGCCCTGAAGACATCCCCTTGCTGGCCAATTATTACCTCGCCCAGGCTGCCGAAGAATTCAAAAGCTCGTTCCGGCATATTGAACCGCAACTAAGTAATTTTCTTCAGGCCTACAATTTCCCGGGCAACGTCAGAGAGCTGCGCGCCCTGATCTTCAACGCCGTGGCCCACGGTGGACAGGAAATCCTGATCCGCAGTCTGTCCCGACTCCTCAAAACCTCTCACCCTCCCGTCCTGCAGGACAATCCCCCTTCCGAAAAAATCATGTTGTTTCCCGATCCTCTGCCGACCATGGATCAAGCCATAGAATTGCTGGTCCGGGAAGCCATGCGCCGTGCTCACGGAAATCAGGCCGCGGCAGCGCGCATGCTCGGCATATCCCGCCAAGCCATGCACAAGCGCGTACACTAGGTAACGCTGGAAAATCAGCCGAACAGCCTCCAGTCAACTCATATTGACAAACCCTCTGTCAACATAGACTGACGACCAGCCGTATTCTTTCAACAACTCGGACATCCTCATCTGATTGTAGCAACGTGCCTGCCTCACGGGAATGAACTTGTTGTTCTATGCCGTTTCCGAATCAGCTGTATCCTCTCTCATCCGTCAACATAGATTGACAGCATCCCTTCCTCCCCCCCCAGCCTCCACAAAAATAGCACATAATTTCAGAATGATAGGCAAGCATGCATGATTGGTACAATCCATGCTCAAGAGATCCTATCCTGGTCGCCCCGCACTCAAGTACCTGCAATGCAGATCGTGCCTGAAAGCGGACCAGTACCTTTCCAAATCGTGACAGCTTTCTCCAATCCCAAAGAGTGGCCATGGCTTCAAAGTGCATCCTGATTGTCGAAGACGAACCGAAGTTTCGTTTTTCCTTGAGCCTTGTTCTCCGTCAGCAGGGATATGCCGTTTACGAGGCCGGACACGGAATGGAAGCCATGGCAATCCTGGGTGAACTGTCGAAAAGCAATCGAAACGTTGATCTGGTCATCACGGATATCAGAATGCCGCGGATGAGCGGCATCGAACTGATGGAAGCCCTGTCCCGGAAAGCCGTCGCACCCAAAATTATCGTCATGACCGGTTATGACCACAATGAATATGCGCCGAAAATGCGAGCCATGGGCTGTTGGAAAATCATTAACAAGCCCTTTGATGCGGACGAGTTGTTGCGTGAAGTTGCCTCTGCCTTGAGTGGGGGCGAATACCCGGTTTCTTTGCCGTAAACACGTCTAACAGGAGAAGGTGGCATGAAAAACATGAAGCTTGGGCTGAAGATTGGCATGGGGTTCGGCTTGTTGATCCTGATATCTTGTTTATTGGGCGGCATGGCTGTTTGGAACATGAACAGCGTGGAGCATGAAGCCGAGCGACTGGCCAATGCCTATGTGCCGGAAGTGGCTGTGGCCAACGAGTTGGAGCGCAACGCGCAGCAAGTCATGTACGCTATCCGCGGCTACGGTTTCACCGAGCAAACGAACTATCTGGATGAGGGACGCAGGGAATTGGAGGAACTGCGTCAGACCCTGGCTGACGCCCTGACGCTGTCCGAACAGCAAAACTTGCCTGCCCTGCGTGACAAAGCCCGGACCGCGGAGGAGCGGGTCAAGGAATATGCCGGGCTGGTGGAGCAGACAGCGTCCACCATTCAGGCCATGAATGCCGACCGGCAGGCCCTGAACACCGGAGCTGCCCAATTCATGCAGAGCGCCGAGGACTTTCTGAACTCCCAGAATGAGGCCATGGTCCGTGAAATTACCCAGGAAGCAACTCCCGCGGCCCTGCGCGAGCGTCTGGACAAGATAAACCAGATCAACGAAATCATTGACGCCGGCAATGCTTTGCGAATCCAGGTCTGGAGAGCTCAGGCCGAGCGCAACGTGACCCAGGTGGAACAGGCCATGGACCAATTTGGTGTCATTGAACGTCATCTGGAGGCCATCCAGACCACAACCCGTCAGGAAGCCAATCTTCGCCAGCTGGCCATGATCCGTGAAGCGGCCAATATCTATCGCAATGCCATGGCCTCTCTGATCAAAAACTGGCAAGCTCTGGACCAGCTTGGGACCAGACGCACTGAGGTGGGTTACCAAGTTTTGACAGTGGCTCAGGAAACCGCCCAACTGGGGATGGACCAGACCCAAGGTATTGCCAACAATGCCGTTACCAACCTCGGGCAGGCCTCTTTCATGATGCTGATCGGCCTGGGCATTGCTCTTGTTTTAGGAATCATCATCGCCATATTCCTGACCCGGGCCATAACCTTGCCCGTGGGGCTGGGTGTTTTCTTTTCCAAGGAACTCGCCCAGGGCGAGCTGGACGCCAAGCTGGCCGTGAACCAGAACGATGAAATCGGCATCCTTGGCAAGGCAATGCAGGATATGCAGAACAAGTTGCGGGAGATCGTTGGCGAGGTCAAATCGGCCTCGGAGAACGTGGCCTCGGGAAGCGAGCAGCTCTCCGCCTCGGCCGAACAGATGTCCCAGGGCGCCACGGAACAGGCCGCGGCCGTGGAAGAAGTTTCCTCGAGCATGGAAGAGATGACCGCCAACATCAGGCAGAACGCAGATAATGCGGCCCAGACCGAAAAAATCGCCCTGCAGGCGGCCAAGGACGCGGAAAGCGGTGGCAAGGCCGTGGCCCAGACCGTCACGGCCATGAAGCAGATCGCGGACAAGATTTCCATCATTGAGGAGATCGCCCGCCAGACCAACCTCCTGGCCCTGAACGCGGCCATCGAGGCGGCTCGGGCCGGAGACGCGGGCAAAGGCTTTGCCGTGGTCGCCGCGGAAGTTCGCAAACTGGCCGAGCGCAGCGGCACGGCAGCCACGGAAATCAGCGAGCTGTCCACGTCCAGCGTACAGGTGGCCGAGCAGGCCGGAGAAATGTTGGTCAAGATCGTCCCGGACATCCAGCGCACGGCCGAACTGATCCAGGAGATCAATGCCGCCAGCCGGGAGCAGAGCATCGGTGTGGAACAGATCAACAAGGCCGTGCAGCAGCTGGATCAGGTCAGCCAGCAGAACGCCTCCGCAGCCGAGGAAATGGCCTCCACCTCCGAGGAACTTTCCAGTCAGGCCGAAGAACTGCAAACCACAATGGCCTTCTTCAAAATGCGCGGAGATCTTGGAAACCGCGGCCGCTCCCAGCATGCGCGAAGCGTCACCAGGTCGGCTCGAAACATCCTTCCGGCAAAACCACCCGCGATCAAGCAGTCAAATAATGCCGGATTTGCGTTGGACATGGCTTCTGAGAAGGACGAAGAATTTGAAAATTCTAAGTACTCAGCTTGAGCGTAAAAATGGCGGCTTTTAAAAACTTGTGGCAAGCATGACCTGGATTCCAGGCCTTCGCGGGAATGACTTGATTTTTCCAATCCCGTCTCCGAGTCAGTCATACCCGCGAGGGCGTATCCACTCCGTTTTTACTCGGATGAGCTGAGTAGTTACGAAAAAAATTCTAAGTAACTGCCCCAGCTGCGTGTTCCGGCTTGTCTTGCCATAAAATGTGTAAAGCAGTTACATTCTGAGTTATGCGTTGATATTTATTCGGGAGGCATGAAATGAACGAAAAAATCGGCAAGATGTTGAGTCAATATCTGACCTTTACGCTGGACAGGGAGCTGTATGCCATGGACATCGCCAAGGTGCGCGAAGTTCTTGAATATACGGAAATTACCCGCGTACCGAGAACGCCGGAATTTTTGCGCGGAGTGATCAATGTCCGCGGCCGGGCCGTTCCGGTGGTGGACATGCGCCTCAAGTTCGGGTTGAGCAAGACCACTCAAACCGTGAACACCTGCATCATCATCGTGGAAGTGGACGTGGATGGTGAATCGACCATTCTGGGAGCTCTCTCCGACTCGGTTCAGGAAGTGATCGACCTGGAGCCAGACCAGATAGAGCCCGCGCCCCGTCTGGGCACCAGGATCAAGACCGAATTCATCGAGGGCATGGGCAAAAGCGGAGACCAATTCATCATTATCCTGAACATCGACAAGATCTTTTCCGCGGAGGAACTGAGCGTGGTTCAAGATGTTGGCGAGGAGGAAGGCCAGGCGGCGTGAAGATGCCGCGAATTATCCGCTGACAACCCGGTGATCGACATGATCACGAAAAAACGCCTTCCTGCTTCATGAGCGGGAAGGCGTTTCGTTGTGGGTCTCAGAAACGGTTCAAGCGAGGGATTTCAGCGAGGGGTAACCAGACCCGGCATAGCCCACCTCATGGGTGCTGTTGCATGCGTTGCAGGAGCAGCATGTCCGCCAGGGTCAGACAGACCATCGCCTTGAGCACGGGGACGATTCGGGGGATGGCGCAGATGTCGTGGCGGCCTCCGATACGCAGTTCCTGCTCCCGGCCCTGGGTGTCGATGGTGGTCTGGGGCTTGGCGATGGAGGGAATGGGCTTGACCGAGGCCCGGATCAGCACGGTTTGCCCCGTGCTGATGCCGCCGAGAATGCCGCCGGCATTATTCGATGCAAATCCCTGGGCCAGGATCGGATCATTGTTCTCGCTGCCCAGCATGCGGGCGGCCTGGAAACCGGAACCGATCTCCACGCCTTTGATCGCGCCCACGCCCATCAGGGCGAAGGCCAGGCGGGCGTCCAGCTTGTCCAGCACCGGCTCGCCAAGTCCCGCGGGTACGCCCCGGGCAACAATCTCCACCACCCCGCCCAGCGTGTCGCTCGCGTCCCGGACGGCCTTGATCCGTTCTTCCCATAAGGGAACAACGTCCCTGTTCGCGGCAAAGAAGGGTCGATTTGCTGCGGCCTCCATATCCACGGAACCGGCGGCAATCCCGCCGAGTTCGACGGTGTAGGCCGTCACGGCAATGCCCATGGTCGCCAGCAATGCGCCGGCAATGGCGCCGCCCGCCACCCGGCAGACGGTTTCCCGCCCGGAGGAGCGCCCGCCGCCGCGATGATCGCGAATACCGTACTTGGCCTGATAGGTGAAATCGGCATGGCCGGGCCGATATACGGTCTCCAGACGACCATAGTCCCGGGAACGCTGGTCCTCGTTGGGAATGGAAAAACCGATGGACGTGCCCGTGGTTCTGCCCTGGTAAACACCGGACAATATCCGAACCCGGTCCGATTCGCTGCGGCTGGTGGTCCCCAATCCCTGGCCGGGCTTGCGGCGATCCAGCTCATGCTGGATCACGTCTTCGTCCAGGGCAATGCCCGCGGGACAACCATCCACAACGCCGCCCAATCCGGGGCCATGGGATTCGCCGAAGGTGGTCAGGCGAAACACCCGCCCGAACGTGTTCCCGCTCATGCCGCCTCCTCTGGTATTTGTCGCGAAGCAGCGTTCAGTGTTTTCGTTGTTTCTGCGCTGCAACCGCTCCCTTGTTCATCCAGTAGACGCTTTGTATCCTGAACATTGTACTCCGGTCCCATACGCCGCAGGACATCCTCGACAGCTTTGGCATCCTGGCTGCGGGCGGCTGATTTCATGGAGGTGACGGCCGTTCCAGATAGCCCGAAAACGCGGAGACCGGTTGTAGAGCCGACCTCAGGTACCGGCTGAACCGTCCATGGTGGGAAATAACATGAAAAACTCTCTAAACTAAAGGAGTGAACGGAGGTGAGGAGATATTTCACAAGAAAGAACACTGCTGATGCCGACAACCAAGAAATCAAAGTCGCGCCGACCAGAGACTGTCCAGCCGTTGGGTAGCGGTAATCTGACGGGTACGGACGATCAGCAGGACCAGCCAGAGCACGCCCATGGCGGCAAGGGACGCTCCCATGGCGTGCCACATCTCCGGCTCCATGCCCCCGCCGGAGGAGGAGATCACGGACGGATGAATACTGCGCCACAAGCGGGTGGAAAAAAACACCAGCGGAATGTCCACGAAAGCCACGATCCCCAAAACCGCGCACAGGGTGCGGCGTTTGATGTGGGGCAGCGGCGACGTTCGGAGAACCAGATAACCTGTGTACACGAACCACATGATCAGGGCCGTGGTCAGGCGCGGATCCCAGGTCCACCAGACGTTCCAGATCGGGCGGGCCCACAGGGAGCCGGTGATCAGGGCCAGGCCGCTGAACAGGACACCCAGTTCCGCTGCCGAACCGGCCAGGGCATCCCAGAAGTCGGTTTTGCGCAGAAGCACTCCGACACTGCCCACAAAGACCAGAAAGAAGCTGAGCAGCGCCCACCACGCCATGGGCAGGTGCAGATAAAAAATCTTCTGCACCAGGCCCATGGTGAGTTCCACGGGCGCATGCAGCCAGATGACCAGATGGGCGATCACCAGAAGAAGCGCGGCGATCACGGCCAGATACGGGAGATAAGGAGTTTTTTTCATATTATTGATCGGTGAACGGCATTACGGCTCAAACCGGACAACCGTCAACCTTCCCGAAAAACCAGGGGAAAAAGAATCAGCGCCACAGCGGTAAACAGTGCGTCAAAAGCCAGAATCAGGACCATCCACTGGGTTTCGTCCTGGATACCCACGCCGGCGAGCAGGCTGCCGCCGACTTTCACCCCGCCGAGAAGCAGGGGAACCAGAAGTGGAAAAAGGATCACGCTGAGCAGGGATTCCCTGGCGGCCTGCCCCTGGCTTAACGCGCCCAACAACGATCCCATGACCACGAGGCCCAGATTCATGGCCGCGACGAGACCAAGAGCCCAGAGCCATTGCCCGTGCAGGGATTGGCCGAGAAAGACCACGAGTCCAAGCAGGAAAAAGATCTGGGCCAGAAAGAGAAGTACGGCCCCGGCCAGGGCCTTGCCCAGGAACACGGTTCCCGGAGCGATGGGCGCCAGCAGCAAACCCAGGCGGACGCTGTTTCCCTCTTCAATGTGGTACAGCGCGTTGAACAGCAGGACCAGACCGAAAACCGAAGCCAGCCAAAAGATGGACGCGGCGGCCTGCCCGCTCATGGTCTCTCCGATGGGCAGGGAGAGGCTGAAGACGAAAATGATCAACAGCCCCAGTAAAACGGTCTGCACCAGCCCCAGCCCCAATCCGAGCATCAGTCGCAGATCCTTGAAGGTCAGGATCAAAAATCTAGGCATTGGCGACCCATTCGGAGTAGTTCGCAGTGCTTCCCAAGAACGCCTGCCCCTTGTTTTCCAGGACCAGCACCCGATCCGCCAACCGAAGATCGCGCTGAGCGTCATGGCTGACCCAGGCCACGGCCGCTCCGCGGGACTTGGCCTGACTGATCTCGCGGTCCAGGATGTCCCGGGAGGCGGTATCCAGCCCCGTGGCCGGCTCGTCCAGGAGCAACAGCCGGGAGTTCAGCAGCAGTATTCGCGCCAGACTCAACCGCTGGGCCATACCCCGCGAAAAGGTTCCCGCCCGCTCCAGGGCCGCGACTTTCAGCCCGACCCGGTCCAGGACGCCGATGATGGCGTCCGAAGTCGGCGATAGGCCGTGCATGCGTCCCCAAAACTGAAGGTTGTCCATGGCCGTCAGGAACGGGTAAACGCAGGTGCCGTGTCCCAGATAGCCGATTTCACCGCTTTCCATGGACCAGTCGATCTCGCCTCCGGTGGGCGTCAGCAGGCCGGCGATAATCTGCAGGAGCGTGGATTTCCCTGCCCCGTTGGGGCCCAGAACCAGCAGCACCTCCCCGGGGGCGATGCGCAGGCTGACGTGCCGGAACACAAGTCGGGAGCCGAAAAAATGGCTTACCTTACGCAGATCGACCAGCCCTGTGTCTTCGCGCTCCATGCCCTGGTCCGATGTCATGACGTGATGGCCGCCGGCCTGATCAGGCGGTGGCTGTTTCGGTTTCCCGCCGCACGCCTCGAGATGTGCGTAATGCGACAAACCCCACCAGACACAGCAAGGTCCCGCCGATCCAGACCCAGTTCACCAGCGGATGCGTGCTCATCCTCAGGCTGATGATGTCATCCTCGGTAAAGCCCAGCAGGGTTGCATAGAGTTCCTCGCCTAGGCTGAACCGGGTGGCGATTTTCGCATGGGGACGATCCCAGGTGCGGTAGCTGCGCCGCTGCGGCCTGATCTCGCCGATGACTTCGCCGTCCCTGGAAATTTCCAGTCGTGCGGCAAAAACCATCATCGCCGGAGTGCTCCACGTCTCCATGCCCTGGTAGGTTATGGTGTAATCCCTGATGGTCATGGATTCGCCGGGAGACAGGATCGCATCGACCTCGGTCTTGTAGGGTCCGGAAACGGCAATGCCCAAAACCATCAGCGCCAGTCCGAAGTGCACTCCGTATGCGCCCCACGCGGTACGTCGCCGGCGCAGCCCGGGCTCCAGAACAAACAGCATCACGATGCTGACCAGAATTCCCAGACCGGCGCTTGCTCCGATCAGCGCCAGGGGCATGCGGATGCCGCCGAACCAGAGCACCACGCCCAGAGCCACCCAGATTCCGATCAATGCCGCCAACCACTTGCCGTGGCGAACGCCCTCTTTCCACTGCACCCAAGGGCAAATCATCAGGATGACGGCGATCAGCGCGAAGAGCGGCAGGCAGACACGGTTGTAGAAGCCTGCATCCAGACCCATGGGATTTTCACTCCACAGGGAACTGATCACCGGCCAGAAGGTTCCCATCATGACCACCAGACCCAGAGTCAGCAGGATCCAGGCCGTGATCACGAGCAGACCTTGTCGGCTGAGCAGGCCGCTCAGCTCCTGATTATCACGACTGGGTCCGAAAAAGAGGATCAAACCCGTGAGCATCATGCTGAAAATCATAAACAGCATCAGCGGGGTTCCCACGCCGCCGTCGCCGAAGGCATGCAGGGAATCGATTACTCCGCTGCGCACCAGATAGGTGGCCATGAAGCACAAGACCAGAGTCAGGACCATCAGGAGCACGTTCGTCTTGCCCAGGGCTTTGCGGCCCTGGCCAACGATGGCGGTGTGCAGGAAGGCCGTAGCGCTGAGCCAGGGAATCAGGGAAGCGTTTTCTACGGGATCCCAGGCCCAGTAGCCGCCCCAGCCCAATTCCAGGTACGCCCACCATCCGCCGAGGATGATGCCCATGGAGAGAAAGATCCAGGAAGTCAGGGTCCAGTTGTGGCCGACCTGAATCCAGGATTGTTTTTCTCCGGCAATCCAGCTGGCCAGGGCCAGACAGGCCGGAATAGTAAACCCGGCGTATCCCAGAAACAGCGTGGGCGGGTGAATGATCATCCCCGGATGCTGGAGCAGAGGGTTCAACCCCTGGCCGTCCAGGGGAGCGGGAGAAATTTCAATGAACGGGTTTTGGACCCCGGTGAGCAGGTACATGAAGAAGGTCTGGACGCCGAGAAAAAAAATCCAGAAAAAGACCTTGGTCTGGCTCCCCAGCCCCTGGTACTTGGGAGAGAAGACCCACACCGTACCGAAAATGACCACCATCCAGGCCCAGAACAGCATGGAACCGGCCTGGCCGGCCCAGAAGGCGGTCAGGGTGTAGAACATCGGCAGGGTCAGATCGGAATAGCGGCTGACGTAGACCAGCGAAAAATCACGGCTGTAGAATGCATAGAACAGAAACAACGAACTGATGGTCACCAGGGTGCAGACGACGATCTGGGAGTTCTCCACCCAGGACAGAAGGCGCGATCTGCCTTCCCATGCCTGATAAATACAGGCCGCGGCTCCCAGTAAAGAGATCAGCAAAGCTGCCAGCAAAGAAAAATACGGAATGATGTGCATGAACAATCTCCAAAAAAAACGGCCCGCTCATCTCATCCGCGGACCGCTTCTGCAAAAGAATGGGGAAAGATATCAGCCGGAACGGTTCTCCGCTTCATACTTGGACGGACACTTGGTCATCAGGGTCTTGGCATGGAAGTACTCGGCCTGGGCCTGGTACCCGCCCTCCAGGATCACCTCGGCCCCGGGCTCGAAGAGATCCGGCACGACGCCGCGAAACTGTACGGGAATTCGCTTAGAAGGATCGTCGCTGTCCTCCAGAAGAAACTGCACACCCATGGAATCCGCGTCGTACGCCAGTCCCTCCTTGGCCACGGTGCCAAAGAGGCGGATCTGTCGAATATCCTCGACAGGCATCGCCAATGCCTCGGAAACATTAAGAAAATAGATACTGTTTTGCTTCAAACCAGTCATCAGCAACGTCCCGAAACCAGCAATAAACAGAACCAAAGCGACGGCATACACCATTCGCGAATTTTTTGCTTTTCTCATGGACCTTTCACCTCATGTATTGATTGATGAAGATTGGACCATAACTATTTCCGCAATGCCTGACAAGAACTTGGCGTAAATCGGCCCACATAAAGCAACACAACAAGACTTGAATGCACTGCGACAACGACGGGGGCTTCTACGTTTATGATCTACTGCACAATATTTTCCCGCAGAAGTCTTTCATTCCTGAAAAAGACTGGAGGACGACCAAACGATCGCTGGTCCGTAAGATCTCCCATGCAACCGCTACTGCGCTCCAGCCATGAGCATGCCGATGCGTTTCATACGTTCCTTGTCGTCCACGGAAAAGTCATCCATGATCCGGCCTCGAAAAATGACTGCGATGCGGTCGGCCAGAGTCACGGCTTCGCGCAAATCTCCGGTGACCAGGAGAATTCCGGCATGGGCGCGGGCCTGCAGAAGCTGACGCCACACTTCCTCGGTGGAAGAGATATCCAGACCTTGGGTGGGTTGTTCGGCCACGATTAGCCGGGAGTTGCGATAGAATTCCCGGGCCAGGACCAGCTTTTGCAGATTCCCGCCGGACAACCGGCCCGCGGTCATATCCGGCCTGCCGGGCTGTACGTTGAATTCCTTGACCTTCTGGACAACTGTCTCCCTGGCCGCCCTACGTTGCAGCCACATTCCCCTGCAGAATCCCTGGCGGGTCGTCAATAAAAAATTGTCCGTCAGGGTCATTTCCCGACAGACAGCCAGGCCCAGACGGTCTTCGGGGATATAGCTCAAGGTCTCCTTCCAAGAGGGATTGGCGAAAAAATCAGCCCATTCCTTGCCCAGGACCTCCACCCGCCCTGCTCCCGGCGGACGCAGTCCGGCCACGGTTTCCACCAGTTCCTTTTGCCCGTTTCCCGCCACGCCCACCAGGGCCATGACCTCTCCCTCGCGCACAACCAGGTTCACGTCATCCAGGCGAGGACCACTGAGATGCTCGATGCGCAGGACTTCCTCACCGGGAATCGATTCCGTCCGGTCAATGTCCAGTGAGACGCTGCGCCCCATCATCCGACTGGCCAGCTCTTCCTTGGACTGAATTTCATCGGCTTCCCACTGGCCGACCACTTCTCCGCCGCGCAACACAGCCACGTCGTCGGCGACAGCGATCACTTCCTCCATCTTGTGGCTGATGAAAATGATGGCCTTGCCCTGCTCAGCCATGTTCCTCAAAGCTTCAAAGAGATGCGCCGCCTCCACCGGAGTGAGAACCGCCGTGGGTTCGTCGAAAATCAAGATCTGGCTTTGACGGTACAGCAGCTTCAGAATTTCCACCAACTGCCGCTCGCCCATGGACAGATCCGCGATTCTGGAGCCGGGATCAATGGCCAGGTTGAACCGGCTGGCCAGATCACCCACTTCTCGCTCCATGGCCCGGCGGGAAAGCCAGAACGATTTCTCCTGGCCCAAAAGCACATTCTCGGCCACGGTCATCGCATTGACCAGCATGAAGCTCTGGTACACCATGCCGATGCCCGCCGCGATGGAGTCCTTGGGCGAGGCGAACCGGGTCTCCCGGCCCCGGACAAGAATCCGACCGGCATCCGGGTGCAGGCGTCCGGCCAGAATACTCATCAGCGTGCTTTTGCCCGCCCCGTTCTCGCCGAGCAAAGCCAGGATTCGACCGCCATGGATGTCGAAACTGATGTTGTTGTTGGCCCGCACCGGCCCGAAGGACTTGGTCAGGCCTTCCAGGCGTATCAAAGGGATTTCCGCGGTGGAGGTCACAAATTTATTCCTCAGGTGGGATGTTCACGCCCAGGGCAGCAGGAGCCGCGCTGCCCCGGCCGGTCATGGTGGAGGCGACCAGCACCAGAATGGTCAAGGCATAGGGAAGCATCAGCAGGAATGAGGACGGAATATCCGTTCCCGTGGCTTGCAGGCGCAATTGAAAGGCCATCACGCCGCCGAAGAGATAGGCGCCGAATACGGCCCGCCCCGGTCGCCAGAATGAAAATATGACCAGGGCCACGGCGATCCATCCCCGCCCGGCGGTCAACCCGCTGGTCCAGAGATGAATGTAGGCCAGGGACAGATAGGCTCCCCCCAATCCGACCAGAAACCCACCCATGATGATCCCCAGCCAGCGCAGGCCGATCACGTTCAATCCGGCCGTGGCCGCGGCTGCCGGGTTTTCGCCCACGGAGCGCAGATGCAACCCCAGCCGGGTATGGCGAAAGAACAGCCAGATCAGTACCGGCAACCCGAAGGAAAGGTAGACCAGGACGTCGTGGTTGAAAAGAATCGGTCCCAGAACGGGAATGTCCGACAATACGGGCAACGGGACCCTGAAAAAACCGATGCCCTGGGATCCGATCAGGGGCGTGCCCAAGAAATTGGCCAAGCCTGTTCCTAGGATAGTCAGGGCCAGGCCGGAAACCACCTGGTTGCCCTGGAACCCCAAGCAGACCATGCCGTGCAACGCGGCCAACATCGCGGCGCAAAAACCGCCCATCAAGAACCCCAGCCAGGGGCTGCCGGTGGTCAGACTGAACCAGAACGCACCCAACGCCCCGACCATCATCATCCCCTCGACGCCCAGGTTGAGCACGCCGGATTTCTCCGTAACCATCTCTCCCAGCGTCGCATACAGAATCGGCGTCCCGGACTGCACGGCCGCGGCAAGCAAAGCGATGATGAGTTCAATGGGCATGAACTGTATCCTCGATTAACAGCAACTAATTCTCCCCTCGCAATCAAAATCGCCACCGAAATCGAAATCGATCAGAACCAAATTGTAAGCGCACGCCTCATCGCCATCAATCCGTAACGGGGAAGACTCAGCCAAATCATCCAGTCGATCAAATAAGCCATCGGTAAACACGATATTTTCGATTGCGATTGCGATTACGATTTCGATTTTGATTGAGATGTATTGATCATCAATTTGTTGTGCGTCTTTCGATGCGCAGAGTGTACGTTGTGAAGAACTGGCCGGAAAGGACGGTGAGCAGGATCAATCCTTCCAGGATGAACCCGAAGGCGGCGGGGACCCGGAGTTCAAGTTGGAGAACCTCGACCCCGACCCGCAAACCGGCGAGCAGAAAGGCGGCCAGGGCCATTGGGCCGATTTTGAGGCGGGCGACCCAGGCCACGACGATGGCGGTGTAGCCGTAGCCGACCATCACGCTGGGCTGAAGGCGATGGGCCACCGCCGACGTCTCCACGAACCCGGCCCATCCGACGATCATGCCGCAGATGCCCATGACCAGAAAAACAAGAAAGCCGTAGGGCATGAAGGCATAGCGGGCCGTGCGCAGGCTCTCCCCGCTGGCCTTGATCTCGTATCCCAATCGGGTTTTGTTCAGAAAAACCCAGGCCAGAATGCTCAGGACTACGCACAACACCAGGCCCCAATGCAGCCGACCGGCGCCGATCATGCCGATCTGCGCTGCCGCCGGGTATTCCATGGTCATGGGAAAACCCATTCCCCGCGGATCCTTCCAGGGGCCGTAAACCAGATAACTCAGCAGCAGGATGCCGATATAGTTCAGCATCAGGGTGGAGATGATCTCGTTCACGCCCAGGCGCACCTTGGTCCAGGCCGGAAGCAGGGCCCACGCTGCGCCTGCCGCGCCGGAACAGAGCATCATCAAGGGCAGCAGAACATATCCGGGCAAGGTTGGGAAGGTCAGCACGGCCCAGGCGGCTCCGATGGCGCCCAGGGCGAACTGTCCCTCCGCCCCGATGTTCCAGATCTGCATCCGGAAGGTGAAGGAGACGCCGAGAGCGCAGAGGTAAATGGGAATCGCCTTGAGCAGCGAGTCTTCCAGGGACCATGTATGGCCGAAGCCGCCTTCCCAGAGCAGGGCCATGGCCCGCAAGGGAGGAATGCCCTGCACCAGCAGCGCCAAGCATGCCAGTCCCAGTGAAAAAGCCAGGGCAGTTAAAAAAACAAGGACCGAGCCCCAGTACAGGGGCTCGGTCCTTTTCTTGACGCGAAATAACCTCATGCCGTCAATGGAAACAGTTCAGGAAGCAGAGCTTGCTCTGAAATGCATTTTACTGCGTGGTTCCCACCACTCCGTTCACGAACCAGTTCATGGACAGCATTTCCTCATCCGTGGCCCGAACGCCTTCCGGAATGCGAACTTCACCTTTCTGGTCCAGCACGGGGCCAACGAAAACATCGGTTTCACCGGAGCGAATTTCTTCCTTCTTGGCAAGGACCCTGTCCTGAACCTCCTGGGGCACCATGGGGCCGAAGGGCGCCAGGTCCACCAGACCCCGATCCAAGCCCCACCAGATGCTCTCGCTTTCCCAGGTGCCTTCCCGCACGGCCTGCACGACATGCTTGTACACCTCGGCCCAGTTCCAGACCGGAGCGGTAAGGTGGGCGCGGGGAGCAAAGGAACTCATGTCCGAATTGTAGCCCACGGAATAGACGCCGCGCTCCTGCGCCGCGACCTGGGGACCGGGAGAGTCCTGGTGCATGGCGATGACATCGGCTCCCACGTCCAGCAGACTGTTGGCCGCTTCTTTTTCCAGGGCGGGATCATACCAGGTGGAACTCCAGACAACACGAACCTGGACATCCGGATTCACGGCCTGGGCGCCCAGAGCGAAGGCATTGATGCCTCGAATGACTTCGGGAATGGGGAACGCGGCCACGTATCCAAGAATGTTCGATTTCGTCATCGAGCCGGCGACCATTCCGGAAAGGTATCGGGGCTGATACATCCGGCCGAAATACGTGCCGACGTTTTCCGCCTGTTTGTAGCCGGAGCAGTGCATGAACACCACGTTCGGGAACTGGGCGGCGACCTTGAGCACCGGGTCCATGTAGCCGAAGCTGGTGGCAAAGATCAGGTTGTGCCCGCGCCGGGCCATGTTCAGCAGCACCCGCTCCGCATCCGGACCTTCAGCAACGGATTCGACAAACGTGGTTTCCACGCCCTCCAGCGCCTCAATGGCCAGACGGCCCTGATCATGCGCATGGGACCAGCCGGCATCGCCGATGGGTGATACGTACACGAAACCGGCCCTGATCTCTTTGGCCGCGACCGCTGCCGGCATGCTGATCAGCATCAGGCATAACAGCACAAGACCTGTCAAATTGCGTTTCATTCTGGGATCCTCCAAATGGTTGGCGAAAATTTATTCAGCGGAAATAGTCCAGCAACAGTGAACTTGCAAGAAAAAAAGCCCCATAAAAGGACACCGCAATCAAGTCGACGATTTGCTCCGTTGATCCACCATCGGCTCGACAAAGCGGGATTCGGCGTCCCAGGGGAAGAGAATCCAGGTGTCCTGGCTGACTTCAGTGATGTAGGTATCCACCATGGGACGGCCGTCCGGCTTGGCGTAAACCGTGGCGAAATGAGCCTTCGGCAGCATGTCCCGGACAATACGAGCGGTGCGGCCGGTGTCCACGAGATCATCAATGATCAAGGTCCGGGTAGCGTCCTCGTCCGTAATGGGCTGAAAGCTTTTGAGCACATTGCTCTGGCCTTGATCCTGCCAAGCATAGCTGGACACGCAAACCGTATCTATGACCCGAATTTCCAACTCCCTGGCGATCACCGCCGCGGGCACCAGTCCGCCCCTGGTGATGGTCACGATTTTGCTCCAGGGGCCGATGTCCAGCAACCGCCACGCCAGTGCCTTGGAATCCCGGTGCAGTTGCTCCCAGGAAATATGGTACAGCCTTTCGTATCGATCTTTCATGTTTTAAAGTTGGTAGATGTTGTCGGGATCACACCGTGAACGTAGTGACTGGCTCATCGGCGGTCTGGCTAGCTTCCATGAAAAACAAGATGTAGAGCAACAATTCAGCAAATTCTAATCGTACACGGGATTGGTCCGGCTTGCTTGATTTGCGGATCTCGCAAGTTTGACTGAGCCAGGATTCGTTCATCGAACCATTGCCGTACATTTGGAGCACAAAATGAAGTTTATTCAAAGCAATGGTTCGATGTTACGAAGCCGGCGAAGGAGTTTGCGAGGCCGCAAAATCAAGGCAAGCCGGACCTTAACTGGGTAGTTACGATGTAGAAATCAAGGCAAACAACAAACGCGAAGGAAGATCACGAGTCGCGATGGTCTCGCGAATCATCCAACCGCTTGATCTCATAGTCGTAGGTTTTTCGAGCCTCAAATTCCCTGTGTACGGTTTCTTGTCCCTGCTTGCCCATTTTCCGCAGCATCCATTTCCAGCGTATCCACATCACCAAAGCAGCGGTAAACACGAAGGAGATGAACACCAGAAAAAAGATCGCCCCCAGAAATATTCCGAGGATCGCCAGGGGCAGCAATAAGATCCAGCCCCACCAAGGGAAGCGAGGAGAGAGAAAAAAAATACGTCGTTGGTTCATGGCGTAGATTCAATGAGTAACCACTTGTCCGATGCCTTCGAGACCTGATTGTCTTGATGTTTGGGTATCCGGCCTGTTGACCAAACATGCCTGTTCATATCTGAATTTATGACTTCAATGCTGATTGGGCCGTGCACCGGCTGCCGGGGATCTGAAATCACGACAATCAGGCAGGAGGCCGGAATATTGGTTACTTCAGGTTAATATTTGCTCCATTCTCCGCCTTCAGGCATTTCCAGGTAATCCCGGAGCCGATCCAGTTCATCCTGGGACAGCGATAGCGGTTCCTCGAACTGCACCCCCCAATGTCCGGAGTTCCGCCGCACGATCCTGCCCCGAACACCGTCTAGTGCCGGGCGCAGGAAATCAGGAGTTTTCAAAAACTCCAGGGTGTCTTTCTCCGTGAGCTGCAGCTGTTTTGCATCATTCTGGGAAACATCCAGCAAAACTCCCATCCTGCTGATGTTGTAGACAATACCATAGAATCGCTCGCCACTGGAGGTCTGGAGGATGCAAAAGTCCGGTACGACATCCACTCGGGGTGCACCGCGTTGATCTTCATCCATGGATTAGGATCATTCCGAATTGGCTTCAGGTCAATTCCGTTTTGTAGGGTATGCAGGGGATGCATCCAGCGGGTACAATATCACCGGGACGTAATAGAAATTGCGTAACCTTTACCGCATGGAAAGGCAATGGTTCAACAAATGGGGCCACCCCGGCCTTGCGGAGCCAAGTGTAAATAAACTTCGTGACATGTTCCGGCTCATCCGGTTTCGCTACCCCACATCCCAAACCTGGCCACCGGGCGTATCCCGTACTTCAACGCCCAGTTCCGCCAATTCGTGACGCACGGCATCGGCACGTTGGAAATCCTTGGCTTGACGGGCATCTTGGCGGGCGGCGAGAAGTTCATTGATGCGCTCCACGCTCAGTTCCCTGCGCTGAACCCGGATGTCCTTCAGCGCCGCCAGCCATGAGGCCGGCTCCGCCTGGAATAGACCCATGGCCTGCCCCCAGCGTTGCAAATCCTCAAGAATTCGATTGCCCAGATTCCTGCTTGCGGCGCTTTTCCGCCAGGCCTTGTTCTCCAGCATCCTGTTGCCCAGTCTGACCACCCCAAAAACATGCCCCAGGGCACCGGCGGTGTTCAGGTCATCCTCCATGGATCTGATCCAATCGTCTTCCATTGCGGCCAGCTCGGTCTCCAGCTCCGCCGGCAGGGCCGTGTCGTTCCACTTGCCGCCGGAGACGTGCTCGGAAAGCAGGGCCATGGTCTGATAGATTCGTTGCAAAGCCTTTTCCGCCTCTTCCATGGAGGAGAAGGAAAAATCCAAAGGACTGCGGTAATGCTTGGTCAGCAGAAAAAACCGCAACACTTCGGCGTTGAATTTCGCCAGAATATCCCGGATGGTCACGAAATTTCCCAAAGACTTGGACATCTTTTCGGCATTGACCTGGACAAATCCGTTATGGACCCAGAACCGGACGAACTCGCCGCCCGTTGCGGCCATGGACTGGGCCATTTCGTTTTCATGATGCGGAAATGACAGATCCTGGCCCCCGCCATGAATATCCAGGGGGAGGCCCAACAGTTGTTCGCTCATCACCGAGCACTCCAGGTGCCAGCCCGGCCGGCCCGGTCCCCAGGGGCTGGGCCAGGACGGCTCTCCAGGCTTGGCGGACTTCCACAAGGCGAAATCCAGCGGATCCTCCTTGCTTTCTCCCGGTTCGACCCTGGCGCCGGAACGAAGTTCTTCAATGTTGCGGCCGGACAGACGTCCGTAGCCCTCGAAGGCCCGGACCCGGAAATAGACGTCGCCCTGATCCGTGGCATACGCATAGCCCCGCTCAATCAGCGACTCGTTGAGCCGGATCATCCCCGGAATGTGTTCCGTGGCCCGAGGTTCGTAGTCGGCGCGCAGGATTCCCAGCCGGTCCATATCCTCATAGAAGGCGGCAATATACTTCTCGGCCACCTCGGCGGAGCTCAGTCCCTCGGTGGCGGCCCGCTTGATGATCTTGTCGTCGATGTCCGTGAAGTTGCGGACAAAAGTGACCTCCCATCCCCGATGGCGCAGATACCGGACCAGAACATCAAAAACCACGGCGGATCTGGCGTGGCCGATATGGCAGTAGTCGTAGGCCGTGATTCCGCAGACATAGAGACGGACATGGTTGTCACGCAGGGGCTGGAACTCTTCTTTCTTGCCGTGCAGGCTGTTGTATAAAAGCATACGTTCTCACTTTAGCTATAAGACGGTCATCGGGTTCAGTATCTTTGACATGGATCAACTGGACAGTTGACAGGAGACTTCAATGCCGTGACCACGGCCATGGCCTTGATTCCCTGCTTTGCGCCGGTGAAGCCCATCCCTTCCTCGGTACCGGCCTTGACGCCGACCTGAGACGGGTCCAGCTGAAGCAAGCGGGCAAGGTTGCGCCGGATTTCCTCTCGCCTCGGTGCTATTTTGGGAATCTGGGTAATGATGTTCACGTCCACATGGGTCAGGGTCAGTCCGCCTTGATGAACCAGCTCAAGAACCTCGGACAGGAGAATCGCGCTGTCGATGCCCTCGAACCGCGGGTCCGTGTCCGGAAAAAGGTCGCCGATGTCCCCTCGGCCCAGGCATCCCAGCAGGGCATCGGCCAGGGCGTGCAACAGGACATCGCCATCGGAATGGGCAATAATCTCCGGCCCACCGGGAAAGGAGATCCCGCCCAGCTTCATGGGCCGCCCCGGACCGAAACGATGCACGTCATAACCGAAACCGACACAGGGCACAGGAACGTTCATGGCGGAAGAATCCTTGAGAAATTTGAGATCGTCCGGATTAGTGATCTTGGTGTTGCACGGATCGCCGGGCGCGATGCGGACGATAAAACCCAGGCGTTCCAGCAGCGAAGCATCGTCCGTCACGGCCCACTGCTCCCGGACACAATGCTGATGTGCCTGTTCCAGGATCGACCGGACAAAAGCCTGGGGAGTCTGTACCGCCACAAGCGATCCACGGTCCGGGGTTCCCATTACCTGTCCGTCCGCGACCTCTTTGATCGTGTCCGTCACGGGAATTCCCGGAACAACTCCCGCGGTTCCCGCGGCGGCATGCTCCCGCAGCGCCTCCAGCATTGCCTGGACCAGGGTCGGGCTCAAAAACGGCCTGGCTGCATCATGGACCAGGACCGCACCGCATTCACGCGGGATGACGGCCAAACCGAGGCGCACTGAATCCTGGCGCAGCGCTCCGCCCTGGACGGCCAGCACCGGCACGCCGGGATCATCCTCGGCCATGAGTCGCTGCACCCACTGTTTTCCCGCCTCAAGTTCCGCCTCCGGAAAGACCACGACCACTCCGCGCATGGCGGGTACGCGCGCAAAAACGCGCACGCTGTGCCAGAACAGCGGCACATCCTGCCAGATCAGGAATTGTTTCTTGGTGGGAAGTCCGGCCTGACCCAAGCGCGAGCTTTGACCGGCCGCCGCGACAATGGCCCAGGCAGACCGGAGCGGGAGAGATTTTTGGGGGGATTCGGAAGTGGATGACATGAGTATGTGTTGAATGAATATGCGGGAGTCGGGCGATAAGCCGGGTTCTGTCTCCCCGCGCTCATTTTTCATCAGACCCGAACCTCAAGGAGGCTTAAGTCGCATGAAAAATGAGCGCGGGGCGGCTGTCATTCCTCTGGGACAGGGATTACTCCCTGCCTCAAGCAACCTACCCGAGGACTTCGACCGGGCCGGCCTCAAGCGTCCTCCTATTTGGTCTTGCTCCGAACGGGGTTTGCCGAGCTTGCCGCGTCACCGCGGCAACTGGTGGGCTCTTACCCCACCGTTTCACCCTTACCCCGTGCTCACTTTGCCCTGAAAACGCATCTCTACCAGATGGATTTCAGGACAAAGTGAGCGCGGGGCGGTTTGCTTTCTGTGGCACTTTCCCGGGGTCGCCCCCGCTGGACGTTATCCAGCGTCCCGCCCTGTGGAGCCCGGACTTTCCTCCCCGCACTCGCTTTGCCCAGAAAAATCAACCCCAAGAGTCTCATCTTCCAGGGCAAAGTAAGCGCGGAGCGACAGCCTGCCCAACTCCCGCACGAACGTTATATATGACAGTGTCCGATGAAGGTCAAAGCAGCACTGAAACTTGAAAACCAGCATTCGCCGGATGATTAAGCTCCGCTCACAAAATCATCCGTGGTCAATTATACGGCTTCCGCTTCCTCTTCCTCTGTCGCGAAATGTTCAGACCAGTAAATGATGCGTTGGCAGTTCGGGCAGCTCAGGATCTGTTCGCCTTTCTGGAGAACGTTGTAGGTCTGCGGCGGAATGCTGATGTTGCACCCCTTGCAGACTCCTTCGCCGACGGACACCACGACAGGCTGGGACAACCGTGAGCGGATGAATTGATACCGGCTCAGGATCGGCTTGGGAATCACTTCCTCGGCATCGCCGCGCAGGTTCTGCAAAACCTCCAGGCGGGCTTTGGATGCTTGCAGTTTCTGGTTGATCTGTTTCTTTTTCTGGGAAATCTCCTGTTGCAGGGACTTCAATTCCCCTTGTGCCATGTCCAGTCTTTCCTCCTGGCGGGCCAACTCTTCCAGCAGGGAAACCTTCTCCTCTTCCCGGCTGCGATTCGTTTTTTCCAGGTTGTCGATTTCCCGCATCATGGCCTGATGTTCTTTGGAATTGCTGACCATCATCAACTTGTTCTTGCTTTTTTTGATCTTCATGGCGGTATCTTCAATCTCCCGGCCCAGATCATCCCGTTGTTTAGTGATGATAGCGATCTTTGCATTCACCTGGGCCACCGCGTCCTTGAGTTCAAGGTGCCGGGCCTCCATCCGCTCCAGTTCAGCGGGAGCATTTTTCAAGAATCCGTTCAAATGCATCATTTCGTCGTCGATCATCTGCAGAGCGACCAACTGCTCGATCTGTTTCATATACAAGCTCAATGTCTTCCCCTCCTTGCAGGCAAAAACCCATGTTCAACTTGATCCATTTTTCGTTGCCGCGGCAGCAACATCACGCCGGGCGTTCCTCGAGGAAACGATGCGTGAATGCGTCGTGTCCGGGAATAAAAGCCACTTCAATTGCAAATTCTTCCAGTTTGAGCCGCAAATCCTTGGCAAAAAAAGCCATCATCCGTTCTTCGAGACGGAAATGGCCCACATCCGCGACCAGAAGACCAAGCTCTTCAGCCATCTGAGCATCATGGTACTTGAAATCACCGGTAATGTAGACCTGGGCGCCTGACTTCGCGGCCCGATCAAGCAATGACGCTCCGGAGCCCGGGCAGCAGGCCACCCTGCGTACCTGGTCCGGAACAACACCGGCTACGGTCCGCAAAGGCTCTTCGATAAGCCCTTCAACAGTTTGGACAAACTGAGACCATGACAATGCCGACGGCAATTCGCCGACAAAGCCGAAACCGACATTTTTGGAAGGGGTGTCCAGTTCCTGGGAAATCATGCGCAGCGTACCGCTCGCGTCATCATCAACTGCCTTCCGGACCAGCGCACTCTGCGCCGGACCGCAAACGACCTCCAAGGTCTGGGCATGCTGCTGGAAGATTTCGATTCCCGACTGGACCGCAAGTGCCCGCCCGACTCCGGCAACGGCATCCGTTGCTCCAAGAATCCTGAACCAACGCCCGACCTGTTTTCCTGTCTGCTCCAGAACGCGGACATGTTGAAGGATCAGCGCTCTGGCCAGCCACTGCACCGGGCCGTCAGGCTGCGTGTCCAGACTGGTATGAGCCGCATAGAGCCAGGCATCATGGCGAAAAAGAGCTCCGAGTACATGGTGATACCTGCTGTCCGGTCGGG
Organism: Desulfonatronum thiosulfatophilum; assembly: GCF_900104215.1. Classification (NCBI taxonomy): domain Bacteria; kingdom Pseudomonadati; phylum Thermodesulfobacteriota; class Desulfovibrionia; order Desulfovibrionales; family Desulfonatronaceae; genus Desulfonatronum; species Desulfonatronum thiosulfatophilum. The sequence continues at coordinate 279,750 of NZ_FMXO01000001.1, forward strand.
ACGGAAAATCAGGCTTCATGGCCAATGGATGGTGCACCAGGATAAAATCAGCGCCCCACTCCAGGGCTTGGTCAATCAGCCCCGGTGTCGGATCCAGCCCGACGGCCAGTTTGTGAACCTGCGACCGACCACCCGCAACCTGAACACCGCCCTTGTCCCAGGAGGCCGCGCACTCCGGCGGCGCCTCCATTTCAATTTTTGCTATCAAATCGTGGACATGCATATCATAATCCGAAATCATTCGTTGTTCGGGCCGCGGGCATCAAGACATTCTGAGTTGTCGCGCATTCCGCAAGAACGTAACTCCTCACCTGCTGTCCGACTTGTCTCGCAGTAAAGATGTGCAGAAAAGTTACAAAATAACAAAAAAAGGTGTTTCCCGGATAAACTTTTCCAAGAAACACCTCTCATAAGAACGGCGAACATGTTTTCAGCGATGCGGTTTAAGTAGATATGCGCCTGAGGCACCAGTTTCCTCTTTGGTGGGCCTACCAGGACTTGAACCTGGGACCTGCCGGTTATGAGCCGGTGGCTCTACCAACTGAGCTATAGGCCCTTTTGAAATTGCAAAAGAGGATATAATTACCTTTCACCGATGGCCCCTGTCAAGTCGAATGTTTTCGAAAATGACAAGGACGGTTTCGATTTCGATTTCGATTTCGATTAGGGTGAAGGAGGGTTGGGGACGAAAGTCAAAGCAATTCCCGTTATTCTTTGGCGCATTCCTTCTTTACGTATTCGATGGCCGAGCGGGCTGCCAATGCGCCTTCCCCTACGGCCACGCTGATCTGGAGGAACCTGCCGACGCAGTCGCCGGCGGCATAGATTCCTGGAATGTTCGTTTGCTGCTGCTCGTTCACGGCGATGAATTGTTTGCGTTTCACCAATCCCAGACTGGCGGCGAAATCTGAGGAACTGGCCTGTCCCATGGCGATAAACAGCCCATCTACCTCCTCCTGTTCGCCTCCGGCATAATGAACCGTGGCCAGGCCGTCGCTGCCTCCGAGGGACAGGATCTTATCCTGGACGATCGTGATTCCGGAGCGCAGCAGTTTGTCTTGAAATTCCTGGGCCATATCCAGGGTCTTGCCCTGGGTGCAGATCCGCACAAAGGGGGTGTAGTGCAGCAATTCAAGAGCCTGGTTCGCGGCGAAATTTCCTTCGCCCAGAACCATCACCTTTTTCTGCCGGACGAAAAATCCATCGCAACTCACGCAATACGAAACTCCTTTGCCTTCATAATCCTGAAGATTGTCAATCCCCGGGCGGACACGGGAAACGCCGGTGGCCAGGATCACCGCGCAGGTTTCATACTCCTCCTGCTCCGTCCGTACATGGAAGCGCCCTTCCGCCACCGCATGGATGGAGAGCACGCGTTCGTTACGCACTTCGGCCCCGAAACGCTCAGCCTGCCTGATCCCGCGCTGGATTAACTCCATGCCGGAAATGGTTTCCGCAAAGCCGAAATAATTGTCGATATCATAATCCCCTGCAATTTTCGGAGCGCATCCGAGCACAAGCGTTCCGATTCCTGCTCTGGCTGTATAAATGGCGGCGGACAAGCCTGCCGGTCCCTGACCGATGATGACCAGACTCACGTTTCTCATGACAACTCCTGTTGAAAAAATAATGGTGGAAGCCTGCAGTCGATTTGCCATCATATCCCGAGAAATGGCAACAAGGCCTCGAATTTGTCAAAATTGCATCATGAAGCTAGGGTGCCGGGAATATGCAAAACATATTACACATCCACAACGCCACGGTATACAGGGAACGAAACCGGGTTTTCCAGAACCTGTGCCTGAACATCGACAGGGGGCAGCACACCGCCCTACTCGGCCCCAACGGCGCCGGGAAGACCACGCTCCTCAAATTGTTGGCCCGGGAAATTTATCCCATGCCGGGAACGGACACGGTTCTGCGCCTTTTTGGCCAGGAGCGGTGGAACGTCTGGGATCTGCGCTCCCGCCTCGGCATGGTGTCACAGGACTTGCAGCAGGAGTATCCGGGCAATGTTTCGGGACGTGAAGTGGTTCTTTCCGGCTTCAGATCCTCCATCGGCACCTATGCTCATCACCATTTCAGCCGGGAGGAGGTGCTGCGGACCGATCAGCTTCTGCAAGCCCTTTCCGTTACTGAACTGGCGGGGAAATCATTCCGTTCCATGTCCACCGGTCAGCAACGCCGACTGCTGCTGGCGCGGGCCCTGGTGAACGATCCCCAGGCCCTGCTCCTGGATGAACCGACGTCCGGTTTGGATATCAAGGCCTGCTTCTTCTACCTGGATACGATTCGCGAACTGATGCGCCAGGAGAAAACCGTGATCCTGGTCACCCATCACATCCACGAAATTCCCCCGGAAATGAAGCGCATCGTCCTGCTCAAGAACGGCAGGGTGGTTGCCGACGGCCCCAAGGAAATTGTCCTCACCGAACAGGCCATGGCCGATCTGTTCGAGACTCCCTTGCGCCTATTGGAATCTGGTGGTTATTTTCAAGTGGTGCCGGCCTGACCAACGCTTCTTTAATCGTCCAGATACATTGTCATCTGCTGAACATAATCATGAATAACAGACAATAATGATTCCGGAATTTGATTGAATTTAAGGCCGAGATCAACTTTCGAGCCACTCTTATTGATACGCTTGATCACGCAGTCCACTCGTTCATCTTCACTTTTAAACAGAAATGGACACTGCACTCTAACGACATCGTCAATTTCAAATGTAATTTTCTGGGATTCTTCACCCTGGATTCCAATCCCGCAGCCGGACTTGCTGATGTCCAACAAGGCGCCTTGAATTGTTGTTCCATTAAGGGCCATCGCTACAGGGAACAAGCAATTTACCCGGCTGTCCTTGCGTAAGTTGAAGGATTCGATCTTATCGGGAAACTCCAGGAACAAGAGAGGAAAGGGAGAAAAAGAAACGTGCTGGATCAAGGTGGCGAATCCGAGAACGGAGCCGGACTTGATGAAGCGGACCGTCATGGCATTGCCCTTGTAAAGGTGCTCGTAAAGCATGGACCGATTCACCTCGGGCACCAGTGGTATCGTGGTAATAACGCAGCGCTTGTTGATGTAGCCTACGAAACGAGTATGAAGTTTGTCCTTCATGCCGGGCAATTCAACCATGACTTTCATGCCAACTTCTATTGCGCTCAAACCTTTCTCCATCAAAAGCGGTTTCCAGAAATAGCATTGAGACGCGACAATCGCATCTTCCGAGAATTCAGCTGGTTTTTCCAGCAAAAATCAGGTGTTGAACTTTCGGCAGTATTCCAGAAAATCCTTCGCCTCTTCAAAATCCTGATTAAGGGCCAAGGCACGCTGGAGGTGATCGATACATTTGCCATAGTCTTTCAAATCATAAAAGACTCTAGCGACATTGAAATGCAAGTGTTCATCATGGTCGTTAAGCGACAAGGCCTTGTCGTAATACGCCAGGGATTCATCCAAAAACCCCCCTTTCCGCAAATTAGTGCCGAACTCATTGAACCGATGCCGTTCCGTCTCAATGAAAACATTATCAAGATTCAGAATTCGGGCCAGAGCCTTCTTCAATCGTTGATGATCTTTTGTTTGACAGTAGATATCTCCAAGCCTGAGACTCGCCTGGGAATTCTGCTCGTCAATATGTAAAGCCTTGACAAATTCAGACTCAGCTGCGTCCAACTGCTTTAATTCAAAAAGCTTCTCTCCTTGATCCAGTTTCCGCTGCAACGATTTCAGCACAGGCAAGGTCTTGCGCTCGTAATAGTCGAGTTCTGGAGCATACTCGAGCATGAATGTCTTTTTGGAAATACGCGAGACAATGCCTGAGGGAACATGCTGTTGATTCAGCGGCTGAACCTCATAGGTATCGTCATCCACTCTGCGGACAAACCAGTATGTCCTGGTTGATGAAGACATTCGCGTCCCGCCGAACCCACCGGACATTTCCGTTTTTTTTGAATAGACGCCAAGAATCATGATTTTCAATAGGAGGTTAATCTGAATGGATAAACATCAGTTGGAGGTGTACATTGACGGAAGTGAAGTCCTAACCATTAACCTCCCATGAAATCAACAACTTTATGGGAACAACAAAATTTGGCTAATCTTTGGAAATTGCGGAGGGTCAAGAAAGAAAAAATTATTAAGCAATTATGACAAGACAATAGGGAATTGTTCGGCTGAACCGTTATCAAAAATCTCAGTTGTCAGATGGTAAAAGAGTTGTATATTTTCAACATGTCTCCATAGCTGTTCCCATTTCGCATTCCGAAAAACATTTCCAGGGACATTTCCATCTTGTTTTCCATGTCTGCCAGGATCTCCTTACGCAGCAGAATCAAACGATATTTCACGAAATCATGTTCAAATCCGTCCTGGATCAGGGCCATGCCCTCGGAAAAGTAGTAGGAACGAATGTACTCCGAAAACAGCTGCATTTTCTTGTGATCGTTGCGCCGTGCGAACATGGAATAAACCATCATGTTGATGATCAACGCCTCGATCTTCATGGCCTGATCGATGAGCAGGAACTTTTCCCTGGTTTTCGGCTTGTCCAGGTTCTGTAAGGCCTGCTGGGCGATCTCGAATACCTCTTTCTCGAATATGGGCGAAATGGAAAACTTGGATATGATGCGGATCAGGACTTTTTGCGGATTCTCGTTCCCGGCGATGCCGAGCAGGCAGATTGCCAGCAGGTCCAGCTTGCGGTGCAGATCCCGCAGCAGGTTGCGTTGCTTCACAGTGGCCAGCCGCCTGCAGTCATCGACGGAAAAACCTGATTGCAACAGGCTCAACAGATGCTTGATGAAGGGTTCGGCCGCATGCCTGGCCTCTTCCTCCAGGAAACGGCCGTTCTTGTGCCGGTCCAGCGCCTTTTTCAGGGAAAGCCAGTAGGCCGCAACGGCCTCCAGCGGGGTGTGCACAAGGTCGACAATTCGTGAAGATTGCTTCGCCTCATCTGCCTTTGCCATGTTGTTCACATTGCGCTCCTTAATCCGCGGACATCGTCTGCTGCGCATCCGCCTGAGGCCTGCCCAACCGATTGTGCAGGACAAAACCGACGATGAACAAACCGGCCAAAACGATCAGCGGCCAGAGAACCTCAAGGGAAATCATCTCCCGCCCTTCATCGACATCCATCACACCGTGCAGCATCGACGCATAAAGCAGCCCCTTGAGCATGTAGCCGATCATCGCGCTGATCACAAAACGCTTCAGAGGTATACGCAATAGTCCGGAGCCGTAATTGATGATGGAATGCGGAAAACCGGGGAGGGTGCGCATGGCGCACAGCATCAAAAAATTCGTATTGCGCCGCAGGATTTGATACATGCGACCCTGCTGCACCCGCGACACCCAGCTGTTTCCCAGACGCCGCGAGAAATAATAGGCCAAAGTACTTCCCAAAACGCCGCCGGCGGTGATCATCGCAGTAGCCGGAAGAGGGTCATAGAGCAGCCCGATCACCAGAAACATGATCGATCCGGGCAATGCCAGGGCAAAAGGAAATGCCTGGGCGCAGATCAGTATCGGAACAAGCCACCAGGTATGGGTCCACTGCTCCGCCTTGAGGTGGATCAGCTTCCCGTACTCCATGCCGAACCACAGAGCCAGCCCCATGATGCCCAGGATAACTACCCAGCCAGCAGCGGGAAACAACGATGGTGTTCGCGCCGATTCGGTCATTGCAGCTCTTGTTTTGGCGGAATCATATTCATGATTACCTGATCAGCCGCTTGCGCATGGCGCGTATGGCCAGGATAAAAAACACGCTGCTGAACGCCAGCAGATATCCCAGGCTGGTGAAAAGACCGGACTCCATCCTGCCCGTGGCGGCAAGCCGGGAAATCTCCACCAAATGATACAGCGGCGAAAGCTGGGCCACGAGCTGCGCCCATTCCGGCAGACCGGCCACTGGAAAAAAGGTTCCGCTGAACAGAAAAAGCGGCGTGATGAAAAGAAACATCGGCAGGTTGAACATGTCGATACTCGGGGTGATGCCGGTGAAATACATGCCCACCGACCCGAAGGCCATACCCCCCAGGAAGGCCAACGGCAAGATCCACAGCCCCTCCGGCAACCGCACCAGCCCGAACAAGGCGATCACCACCAACATCAAAGCCGCGGCCATGACGGACTTGGTGGCTCCCCAGAGGATTTCTGCGGTGATGATCTCTTCCAGCGACAGCGGCGTGGCCAGCATCGCGTCAAAGGTCTTCTGGTAATACATGCGCACAAAGGATGCGAATGTGGTCTCGTAGAAGGCGTTGAACATGATGGCAGTGGCCAGCAGAGCCGGCGCGATGAAGGCCACGTAGGTCAACTCTTGCCCCGCATAGATCACATCGCCGATCAATCCGCTGAATCCCACGCCAAAGGCCACCAGGTAGAAGATCGGCTCCAGCAGGGGCACGAGAAAATTGACCTTCCAGATCCGCCGGTACACCACCAAGTTGCGTTCCCAGACCCGCAACAGCCTCCGGGAGTACTGCATGAAAAATTGCCGTGACAGGTTCATTCCCTTAAACCTCGCCCGGTCAACCGCAGGAACACGTCCTCCAGGGTAGCCAGCCTGAAAGTGCAGGTCTGGGTGCAGAACGTGCCGCGCAATGTCTGCTCCAGCTCATGCCCACGATCATTGTAGATGATGATCCGCGATTCCAGGTCTTCATGGGCAAGTTCGTGAGCTCGCACGAACTCCCGCAACTCCTGGGACGGCGACTCCACTTCGATCACCGAATCACCGGCATATTCCCGGATCAGCTTGACCGGCGCCCCTTCCACAAGCAGCTTGCCGTGGTCGACGATGATCAGGCGGTCGCATAGACGAGCAGCTTCCTCCATGTAGTGGGTGGTCAAAAGCATGGTCAGTCCCCGGCCCCGCAACTCCTTCAGCTTGGTCCAGACCTGATGCCTCGACTGTGGATCAAGGCCCGTGGTCGGCTCATCCAGAATGACCAGTTCCGGGTTGTTGATCAATGCCCGGGCCAGCATCAATCGCCGGGCCATGCCTCCGGACAGTTCCAGGACCCGGGCCGACTTCTTGTGCTCCAGGGCGAAGAATTCCAGCAGTTCCGAGGTCTTCCGAACCGCCACCACCCTGGGGATGTTGAAATATCCGGCAAAGACAAGCAGATTCTGTTCCACGGTCAGATCCGGATCCAGAGTATTCTCCTGCTGGCAGACCCCCAGCCGGGACCGGATATCCCGCCACCCCACCCCGATATCCTGATCGAAAACGCGCATCGTCCCGGACGTCAAGGGCGAGAACCCGTAGATCATCCGAATGGCCGTGGTCTTGCCCGCGCCGTTGGGTCCAAGAACTCCGAAGAACTCCCCTTTGGCCACGGAAAAACTCAAATCATCCACCGCAGTGAACGACCCGAACTGTTTGCGCAAATTGCTGGCTTCAATGACGGTTGGAGTGGTCGAGGGCATAGATGATTGGGGAGAAAAATGAACCCGCCTTCGCGGGTATGACTGCCCCGGAGACGGCTTTAACAACAAGCCATTCCCGAGAGGGCGGGAGCCCAGGTCATGCTTGCCTCAAGTTTTTGAAAGTAACCTTTCCTGCTCAGAAGGCTGAGTAGTTACAAACATTTCATTATAATATCGCCCTCAACCTGAAGTCCAGCGCGGAAACCACCCCAATGGCAGGGGCAGCCCCGTATCCTAAGATTCCGCGTTATCTTTTCAACGGGCCAATCCCACCATGCGATTTGCTCCAGCGCCAGAACGATGTGCTCTGGGAAGCGGAAACGAATTATCCTGGCCGGATTCCCGCCGACAACGGCATAGGCCGGCACGTCGGAAACAACCACTGACCGTGAGGCGATAACCGCCCCGTTGCCGATCGTGACGCCGGGCATAAGCATGGCTTCATACCCTCTCCAAACGTCATTTCCAATGACGGTGTCACCTTTGTAGGCCTTGCCGTCATCCACAAACGCCCCCTTCTCCCACCCTTTGCCGAAGATGAAGAAGGGATAGGTTGAAATAATCCACAACCGTTTCAGGTTGCAAATGGCATAGATCTTGGTGCTGCCGGTTTATTCATCGATCAGGGCGTCAAGTGTTTATTCCATGCCTTTGCGTCCAGGGAACCGCCCATGATGTCTTGTCTCAATTTTGTTTCATAGAAAGGGGTCAAGTCTTCAACAGACTGGACTTCGCACTGAAAAGGAAAACACATTGGACTTGACCAACCGCTTATCCCTCCGCCGGTCCGGGATCGGGGAAATCGTTCAGGTGAGGTTTAACGGCTTTGCCCAGCCAGGCGATGGTTCGGCCGAGGTGGTTCATGTTCCGCAGTCCCTCCTCGTCCTGGAGCACGTCGCCCTTGTGCAGGCCGTATCCCAGGTTCCAGTAGATCGATCCGGGAACGATCATCGAGGACATCAGAAACATGTGGTTGATGGTGTCGAAGACATGCGTGCCCCCTCCCCGGCGCACCGCGACCACGGCAGCTCCGATCTTGCCGCGCAGCAGTCCGCCGTTGGCCACGCTGACCAAGCCCGTACGGTCCAGCAGGGCCTTCATCTCGGCGCTGACGTCGGTGAAATACGTGGGGGAACCGAAAACCAGGGCATCGGCTGCCAGGACCTGCTCCAGGATGTCGTTCAGCGCGTCCGAGGTCACGGCACAGCGCTCGTCCTTGTTCTCAAAGCATTTGTAGCAGGCTATGCAGCCCGAGATTTTCCTGCCGCCCAACTGAACGAACTCCGTTTCCCAGCCCTCGCCCGCTAGCGGCTCCAAAACCTTGCGCAACAGGACTTCCGTATTGCCGCCCTTGCGCGGACTTCCGTTGACTGCCAACACTTTCATTGTCTCCACCTCCATCAATGTCATATCTAAAACATAGGCCCAGTTCTTTCATGATCTAGGGTGGCCTCATCCGTCACTTGGTCATCGGCATACGCGGGCAAGGTGAAATATATGGTTGTCCCTTTGCCAGCTTTGCTGTTCACCCATATTCTGCCGCCGTGCTTTTCAATGAATTCCTTGCACAACAACAGACCGAGTCCCGTTCCTTTTTCGCCGCCAGTTCCTTTCCTGGAGCGCATCTTGTCCAATCTCAGGAGGTTGGACAGAGTTTCCTCATCCATCCCGATGCCATTGTCCTTGACGGAAACCGTGACGAAATCTTCGTTACTGTCGGCGCGAACATGCACCTTTCCCGCATTGCTCGAGAACTTGACGGCATTGGTGAACAGATTGCGCAGAATAGTATCCAACATGTGTTTGTCGACAAGCACACTTAATCCTTCCGGAATTTCGGATTGGAATTCGACATCCTTCTGCAGAGCGACCATCTTGATAAACTCGATGTTGCGATCGACCATTTCCGCCAGATCGCACCGGCCCGGCTCGTACGCGATTTCACCTCGTTGCGCCAGCGCCCATTCCAACAGGTTTTCGAGGAGACGATGCAGGTTTTCAGCGGATTCCTGCATGTCATGGGACAACCGTTGGATCTCATTCAGAGACAACTTGTCGACACGTTCCGTCAACATTTTGATGAACACGAGAAACCCCATGAAGGGTGACCTGAGGTCATGCGCGATGATGGAAAAGAATCTGTCCCGTTCCGCCAGAGCTGTCTCAAGTTGACGCTCCTTCTCAAGCAGTTCGGTGATGTCGGTGTTCGTGCCGAACCAGCGTACGATACGGCCCTGGTCGTCACGGATGGGAACAGCCCGCGACAGGAACCAGCAGTACTGGCCGTCCTTGCCGCGCAGAGGGAAGGTGTCCTCCCATTCCTCTCCTGTTGAGATGCTATGGCTGGCACTCTCCACGACGCGGTCCACGTGCTCGGGGTGGTGAACCTTGCGCCAGCCCATCCCCTGCGTCTCCTCAAAGGTGGTGCCGGTATAAACGTACCAGCGTCGATTGTACCAGAAAATAAAGCCCTTCTCGTCGGCCATCCAGGCCAACTGGCTCATGTTGTCGGCAAGGGTGCGAAAGCGTTCCTCGCTCTCGCGCAGAGCCTGCTCAATGCGCTTCCGCTCGGTTATGTCGATGAAGGTGGCGATAATCCCGATCTGTTCATCATTCGGCATGCGGATGGGCGCGGCGTTTACAGAGATGAAGTGCGGCTGGTCATCCCCTTTCAGGTACACCAGAAGCTCCTTGGACCGTACTGTCTCGCCACGTGCGGCTCGCCTAATCGAAGCGTCATCAGATGTTACCAGGCCGCCTCCGGGCAGGCTCGCGCGCAACATCGCCAGTCGCGAGGCGAGATCCGCCTCGCGAGTGCGGGGATCGTACTGGAGGAGATGTTCCGCGGCAGGATTCATGCGCTTGATCTTCTCATCGAGTCCATAGATGACCACACCTTCGGCAAGGGCGTCGAGTGCGGCATCGAGTTCACTCGCCCTGAGCTCTGCCTTTATTTTCGCCTGCTGAAGCTCCTTCTCCAAGTTCGCACGCTGGGTAATGTCACGACCGACGAGTACCACGCCCCAGATGCGTCCACGGTCGTTCCGCTCGGGCATGAAGCGGCAGTGGTGGACATAGGAACCGTCCCGTGTGGCGAATGCGATCTCCGCGGTCTGCTCCACGCCCTCCTCGAGTGCCTTGTGGGCGGTACTTTCCAGTCTCCTCAGAGTTTCACCCTTTAGCCCGGCCTCGGCCAGCGTGCGGTGCAGTAATTGGCTTGCCGGCAGACCCGTCAGGCGTTCTATGGAGGGATTGACGTATGAGAGACGCATCTCGAGATTGAGCCTCGCAATGAGGTCGGATGAGTTCTCCACAAGAAGCCTGTAACCAGTATTGGCACTTAAAAAGGACTGGAGGGCATCTTCAACGCTTTGGCGACCCTCTCTGGAATCCCGGTAGGTCGCAAGTACGCCCGCAAGGATGAAGCCGAATCCAAAAATTTGACTGATTCTGCCAAGCCAACTCAGGGGAGTGTGCACCGCATACATAAGGCCGAAACAAATTAAAGCAGTTATGATGAGAACGAGGCCGAGCAAGAACCAGTAGCCGAAAACCGAGCGAATGCGCCGGTATACGGAGTACTGTTCTTTCAAGGCAACGACAAAAAGGACCAGGGCAGTTGTAAGCACGAGTTGGCGTATGCGCGTCGGCCCTTCTCCCTGAACAAAAAAGGTTGGCAGGTTGCCACTGAGGCTTGCCCAGTAGACCAGCAAGGGAAGTAGAAGCATGCTGGTGTAGACCAGGGCCAGCAAAGAGAACTTAGCCCCTCCTTGAGAATAGGAACCAGACTGAAGTCGCTGGTGTGTGCTCACGAAGCAACTCGCGGCAAAGGCGAGCGTGCTTATATTGTGGACCGTTACGATATCATTGGCTCCTAGCCCAAAGGCCGAATAGAAACTCGTCAGCACGTTGGCAATGCCGAAGGCCACCACGCCGCCACCAAGCGCAAGCACGCTTGGCTGTCCCTGGCGCAGATAGATTCTGGCGAATAGAATGGCCATGATCCCGCATGGGATGATAATAAACAAAAATGTTGCGGTCTGGAGGAGAAAAGGTGAATAGTAAACGGTCCGAGAATCTTGCAGCGTGAGCAAAACCACAAGGATCGGCAGCGTGATCGCGGTGAGCAGGCCCAGACGTCTGCCCTTGCCTGGCCCAAGGAGGCGCGACATGTTGAAATGACTCATTGCTTCTTTAGCGGACGACATTAAACAGTCTCTTAAGTATCCAAAGTTCAAGTTATATTCTTACACTGCCATAATCATAATCACCCAAAACGTGCAATACCCAGATAGTTGTAACTGGCTATCCGCAACCCGGACACGTATCCGGTCTCCAGTTCCCTGATCCGGAATCCGCCTTGGGTGATGAGTTTTGGAATGTCGCGGTTCAGGTGACACCCGCCCGCCAAGCGCATCCAGATCGGCGTCAGGCGATCCTGCCACGAATGCACGCTGGGATCGGGAGAAACGCCGTGCTCGCAGAACAGCAGCGATCCTTCGGGCTTCAGCACGCGAGCCATCTCCGCGAATGTTTTTTGCGGATCGGCAATGGTGCACAAGGTATAGGTCATGACGATGGTATCCATGCTCCTGTCCTCAAGCGGCATTTCCTCACCCGGCGCTTTGAGGATCTCCACCTCGAAGGGAGCGTCGCGGACGACGTCTTCCGCGATCTTCGTCATCTCGGAATATGGGTCCAGTCCCCACAACTTGGAGACGTTGCGGGAATCATAGAACGGCAGGTTCAACCCGGACCCGAATCCGACCTCCAGAACATGCCCCGAGGCACGAGGAATCACTTTCTTCCGCTGACGCATCATCGGCTTCATGCCGCATGTAAGATGCGTCGCTCTGGGAAGGATGTATTTTCTGTAAAACGACATTATCCCTGCCTGAATACGTCGTGCAGAATCGATAACGGATCTTTTACCTGTTTTGAATCGGAATAAGAAAAGAATAGGCATCGAAACATGCAATGACAATTAAATGCCTTTGTCGGATGTCCAGCCTGCGCCAGCGAGAAAACACGGAGTCAAACAGATGACGATTGCCGAACCGAGAAGAAGATATTACTCGATACGGCTGCCGTTTTTCAACAAATGCAACCATCGAAGCGAGTTCACATGTCCACCCGCCTGCTCGACCGCACGGCCTCGATCATCGCCACCCTCGGCCCCTTCGGCCATCTGCCCAAGATTCCCGGCACCTGGGGCTCGCTGGCGGCAATTGCCGCCGCGCCCTGGCTGTTCATGCCCTTGTCCTTCTCCATGCGCGTGATGGTGCTGATGCTTATTCTCCTGGTCGGCACCTGGGCCGCGTCGCGTTCGGAGCGGATTTTTGGACGCAAGGACCCGGGCTGCGTCGTGGTGGACGAACTGCTGGGCCAGTGGCTGACCCTGCTGCCCTTTGCCGTGCTCTCACCGGTTCAACTGGCTGCCGGGTTTGTCTTTTTCCGCATTTTCGACATCCTCAAACCTTGGCCGATCCGCTATGTGGACCGCAATGTCCCCGGAGGCTTCGGCGTCATGGTGGACGACTGCATCGCCGCCATACCCGCGGCAGCAATGCTCTGGCTCATGATTCTTTTCCTTTGATCCCAGGAATGCAAAAGGGAGGGCCTTGCGACCCTCCCCAGGTGAAAAGACATTTCAGAACTGAAAACGTAACTACTCAGCTCATCCGAGTAAAAACGGACTGGATACCCGCCTTCGCGGGTATGACTGACTCGAAGACGGGATTGGAAAAACAAGTCATTCCCGCGAAGGCGGGAATCCAGGTCATGCTTGCCACAAGTTTTTGAAAAGCCACCTTTTTCCCGCTCAAGCTGAGTAGTTACCAGAGAACAACAAAAATCATCAAATCGGACATGCCAGCGGCTCCACGCCCCAAATGTCCCGGGCATATTCGGCCACCGAGCGGTCGCTGGAGAACTTGCCCATCCGGGCCGTGTTCAGGATGGAGCGGCGAGTCCATTCTTCCTGGTCGCGGTAGACCAGGTCCACCTGTTCCTGGCAGTCCACGTAGGCCCGGTAATCGGCCAGAACGCAGTAATAGTCCCCGTTGTGCAGCAGGGAATCCGTGATGGGCGCGAACAGGTCGGGATCGCGCGGTGAAAAGACGTTCCGGGAAATCATGGACAGCACTTTTTTCAGTTCCGGATCGCGTTCGCAATAGTGCCAAGGGTTGTAGCCTGAACGCCGCAAATCCCGGATTTCGTCGGCGGTGCGGCCGAAGATGAACATGTTCTCCGCGCCGATTTCCTCGAGCATTTCCACATTCGCCCCGTCCAGGGTGCCGATGGTCAGTGCGCCGTTGAGCGCAAACTTCATATTGCCCGTGCCCGATGCCTCGTATCCCGCCGTGGAGATTTGCTCCGAAAGTTCGGTTGCCGGTATGATCCGTTCGGCCTGGGAAACGCAGTAGTTGGGCAGGAAGATCACCTGCAGCCGTCCTGCCATGTCGGCATCGTTGTTCACCACGTCCGCCACGGCGTTGATCAAGCGAATGATCAGCTTGGCCATGAAGTAGGACGGAGCCGCCTTGCCGCCGAAGAAGACGGCCCGGGGAGTGAACTCGCCGCCGGGATTGGCCTTGATGCGATTGTAGAGGGTGATCACGTGCAGCACGTTGAGCAGCTGGCGCTTGTATTCATGGATGCGCTTGACCTGCACGTCGAACATGGCGTCCAGGTTGCACTCGATGCCGATCTTGCGCCGGACGTAGTTCGCCAGGAGTTCCTTGTTGGCGCGTTTGACCTTCCGCCAGCGAACCCGGAATTCCGGATCATCGGCATGGGGCGAAAGCTGCTCCAGCTTGTCCAGATAGCAAAGCCAGTTTCCGGGTATCTTCTCCGAGATCAGCTCGGTCAATCCCGGGTTGGCCTGGTTCAGCCAGCGCCGGGGCGTGACCCCGTTGGTGATGTTCCGGAAGCGGCCCGGAAACACCTCGTGAAACTCCGGAAACACCACGCTCTTGATGATCTCGGTGTGCATCGCGGCCACGCCGTTGACCGAAAAGCTGCCCACAATGGCCAGATTGGCCATGCGCACGGACTTCTCGGGATGCTCCTGGATGATGGACAGGCGGGATTTGCGGCTGTCCGGATCCGGATGACCGTCCGCCAGCGTATCCAGCCACTGCATGAAGCGGTGGTTGATCTCGTAGATGATCTCCATGTGCCGGGGCAGAACGCGCTGGATCAAGGAACAGGGCCAGGTCTCCAGGGCCTCGGGCAGGATGGTGTGGTTGGTGTAGGCAAAGACCCTGGTGCAGATGTCCCAGGCAGTATCCCAGTCCAGAAGTTCCTCGTCCACGAGGATGCGCATCAACTCGGGAATGGCAATGGTCGGATGGGTGTCGTTGAGTTGAATGACCACCATTTCCGGAAACATGTCAAAGGTGTCGTGCTTCTTTTTGTAGCGGCGCAGGATGTCTTCCAGGGACGCGGCGACAAAAAAGTACTGCTGCGACAGCCTGAGCACCTTGCCCGTCAATTTCTGGTCGCTGGGATAGAGTACCTTGGAGATGGTTTCGTCCCGGATCTTCGCTTCCAGGGCGCCGATATAGTTGCCGGTGTTGAAGTATTCCAGGTTGAAATCCATGGTGGACTTGGCTGCCCAGAGCCGCATGTTGATGGTCTGGCCGTTGCGGAATCCGGGCACGAGCAGATCGCAGGCCATGGCCAGCACCTTTTGCGTATCCACCCAGCTATGCCGCAACCGCCCCTGATCATCCACCCAGGTCTGCACATGCCCGAAAAAATTGACCGGCTTCATGTACCGGGCCCGGTCGAATTCCCAGGGATTGCCCCGCTTGGTCCAGTTGTCCGGGCTCTCCACCTGAGCGCCGTTTTCAATCATCTGGTGAAACATGCCGTAGTCGTAGCGGATGCCGTACCCGTAACCCGAAATGCACTGGGTGGCCATGGAATCCAGATAACAGGACGCCAGACGGCCCAGGCCGCCGTTACCCAGCCCGGCATCCCATTCCACCTCGGCCACGTCCTCCAGGTCCAGCCCGAAATCTTTCAGGGCCTGCTGGGCCGTTTCCGTCAGACCCAGGCAGTGCAGGCTGTTCATCAGCGATTTGCCGGGAAGGTACTCCATGGACAGATAGTAGACCCGCTTGGCTTTATCCTTGTAGTAGGAGCGCTGCGTCTTGATCCACTGGATGATCATCCTATCCCGCACGGCCAGGGCCAGACCGTGATAATAGTTGTAGTCGCTGGGCCGGGCGTAATCATTGCCCTGGGTGGAAACCACATGCCGGATGATGTCCCGTTTCAACCCCTCCACGGTATTGTCTTCCCGCAGTCCGATGTCCGCGTCGAACGTTTTGCAACTCAAATCAAATGAAGGGGCTGTCTGCTTTCCGCCCCCGGTCTTTCTGGTCATACAAACTCCCTTATGGTATTTTTTAGTAACTATTCAGCACATGCAGTGCGATCATTCACCAGCACTGAATTCCGCTTTCGCCGGATGACGTATCATAGCAAGCCTTATTCAATTCAGTCATACCGGCGAAGGCCGGTATCCAGGCCGAATATTCTCAAATGAGCTGTGTAGTTACTTTTTTTACAGCAAAGCATGATTCGCCCGGAACATGCTGCCCACTCTGATCGACAACATTGGGTAAGATACAGAAGAACAGCACATGTTGCAAAGGTGCGCTCCCCACCTTTGTCTGGAAGCACCGTTGAACAACCGCGGCAACGTCTGGAGCGTTCTTGGAGGTCAATCCATATGATCATCGTCACCACGCACACCAATACCGACTTTGACGGCTTGGCCTCCATGGTCGCCGCGTCCTATCTCTATCCGGAGGCGGTGCGCGTGGCCCCCGCCCATGTCCAGCCTTCGGTGCGCGATTTTTTGGCCGTTCATTGGGACATGCTCCAGCTCAGGTCACGAAACGCTCTGAACGTTTCCGAAGTTGAGCGGCTCATCGTCACGGACACCTCCAACTGGGAACGTCTGGACGCTCTGGATGAACTGGCCCGGCGGGACAACTTTCCGGCCATTATCTGGGATCACCACATGACTCCTGGTAACATTGAGGCAGAGGAAGAACATCGGGAAGAGGTCGGGGCCACGGTGACCCTGCTCCTGGAGCGGATGAAAGCCCGGGACTGCGCATTTTCGCCGGTCCAGGCCACTCTCTTCCTGCTGGGCATCTACGACGATACCGGCTCCCTGTCCTTTCCGAACACCACGTCCAGAGACGCGGGGATGGCCGCTTTCCTGCTGGAAAACGGCGCCGACCTGAACGTGGTATCCGCTTATCTGGACAGCGCTCTTGACGCCCGGCACCTGGATATCTTCTCCCGCATGCTGTCCGAATCGGAAACGTTCGCCATTGGAAGCCTGCAACTTGGCGTCTGCGTCCAGGACACGCACAAGGGATTGAACATGCTGCCCACGGTGGTCAGTAAGTTCAAGGAAATAAAGGGGCTTGACGTTGCCTTCGGCATATTTCCCATGAGCGCCCGGAAAACGGTGGTCATTGGTCGCGGCAATCCGAAAATGTTCGACGTGGGCACCCTGGCGCGCGTGCTGGGCGGCGGCGGGCATCCCGGGGCCGGTTCGGCCGTTGTCCACGCCCCCACTGATGCTGTCCGTGAGCGGGTCATCGAACTGATCCGCCAGGCGCCGGGCAGGGAAATACCTGTCCGCAATCTGATGACAAAGACCAGCGAATGCATCCCGGCCGGGGTCACGATCCGGGAGGCAGCCGCCCGCCTCGCCCACGCCGGACGTCAGGCCATGCTCGTGGTGGAGGATAACCACAGACTTCTGGGATCATTCGCCAAGGAACAGACGGCTAAAATCAAGCAGGACCGGCAATGGGACAGGCCGGTCACATCCATGATCCGCCAAAATCTTCCCGTCATCCACCCGGACCAAAGCGTCCGGGAAGCTCTCCAGCTCATGGCGCATTCCGAGCTTGGCTTCCTGCCGGTCGTGGCAGACGGTCGTTTGATCGGAGAAATCACCAGGTCAGCTATCATCTTGAACATGTATGATTTCTGAGGGTTCTCAGGCAAGCCGGCTCTAGCTGACTTGTTGAAAATTCTACTGCTTGCGGTGCCAGTCCCACGCAGTTCGGATGATGCCTTGCAAGTCGGGGATTTTAGGCTCCCAGCCGAGAATTCTTCGGGCCTTGTCCGCCACGGCCACCAGGGCCGGCGGATCTCCGGCCCGGCGGGGCGCGTCCGCCACCGGCACCTCCCGGCCTCCGACTTCCTGAACCGTCTCGATGACCTGCTGCACCGTATGGCCCGTGCCCGTACCCAGATTGAAGGCCTCGCTGCGGTCTTCGGCGAGAAGAAACTTCAGCGCGGCCACATGGGCTTCGGCCAGATCGGCCACATGAATGTAGTCCCGGATCGCCGTGCCGTCCGGTGTGGGGTAATCGCGGCCGAACACGGACAATGCCCTGCGTCTGCCCAGGGCGGCCAGAATAGCCAGCGGAATGAGATGGGTTTCGGGATCGTGCTCCTCGCCCACGATCCCGTCAGGATCCGCTCCGGCGGCATTGAAATAGCGCAACGCCACATGACGTAGGCCGTACGCCGTATCGAAATCCTTGAGCATCTGCTCGATCATCAGCTTGCTCCAGCCATAGGGATTGACCGGATGCTGGGGATGGTTCTCGGGAATGGGGATCTCCTTCGGCTCTCCATACGTGGCGCAGGTGCTGGAAAAAACCATGTACCGGCAGTCGTGGCGGCGCATGGCTTCCAGCAGACTCAACGACCCGCCCACGTTGTTCCGGTAATACTTCTGGGGATCGGTCACGGATTCGCCCACGTAGGCATAGGCCGCGAAATGGATCACCGCCGCCGGAGCATGGCGGGAGAACACCGCATCCAGGGTCTGGGCGTCCAGGATGTCGCCGCGGACCAACTCGCCCCATTTGACGGCCCATTCGTGGCCGTAGACCATATTGTCCAGCGTCACTGGCCGATATCCCGCCGCAGCCAGGGCCTTGCACGTCTGGCTGCCGATATACCCGGCGCCGCCCGTTACCAAAATGCAGTCGCTCATCCTCTCTCCTCGCTTGGCCATGGACTCGCGGTTCATGGCTGATTTGCCTTGTCCTTCCTGCCTCGGTTCCATAACCGTATTGTATTGGAACTGTTCATCTGTCGGCTTGCATCCTCAGACAATGGCAGTTAATAGACTGCTTCCAGAGCGGTCAACCATCATTTTAACATTCCGGAATAACTAGACAATGAGTTCGCCACCCCTCCCGTCGCCCTCCAACGCCATCAAGGGAGTATTCTCCACGAAATGCCTTATTCCCGTGGGGTTTGGCCACACCAAAAAAAACACCGTCCAGAATCTTCTGGTATATGCCGTGGAGCAGGAGAACGACCAGATCTCCGTCCAGTCCCTGAACGATCGTTTCATGCCCACCGGCGCCTCCAGGCTAATCACCAAGGAAGAGCTTTTGAAAAACTACCTTCCGGAGCCGGATGTCTACTTTTCCAAAGTGATTCCGGTCATGCGCGAGGTGGAAAAGGGCGTGGCCCGTGGCGAACGGCACCTGCAACACAAGGAGGCCTTCAGCGCGGAGATGGAGTTCAAAAACGTTTTGCGCATCGACGAGGAGAACATCCGGGCCACCTTCGGCCTGGGACAATGCTATTTGTCCCGGGGCGACCGGGAACGCGGGGACATTGTCTTTCGCCGCCTGGTCCGTCTCAAGGGCGCCTTCCAGCCATGCCACAAGCACATGTTCAATGAATTCGGGATAGCGTTACGCAAGAACAAGATGTTCGCCCAGGCGTTGAAATACTATGCCCGAGCCATGCCCTTGTGCAAGAGTGATGAAAACCTGATGTTCAACATGTCCCGCATCTTCCATGAAAAGGGCCGCGACACTCTGGCGCTCAAATTCGTGATCAAGTCCCTGGAATTGAATCCGGCCATGCCGGAAGCCAATCAGTTCAAACTTTATCTGGAACAAAAGCTCCGGCGCTGATTCTTCATGACCACCATCTGGCCGTTGCTGAAGATCGCCCTGGCCTTCATCGCCATTCTCACGGGAATCCGTTTCAAGCTGGGCATCGGAACATCAATTCTGCTGGGCAGTCTGCTCTTGGCCCTGTTGTTCGGCGTCCAGCCTCTGGAATGGGCAACCATCGCCGCCATCGGCATCTATCACGAAAAGGTTCTCCTGCTGGGAGGGATCGTCCTGCTGATCCTGTACTTCAGCGACATCCTGGAACGATCCGGCCAAGGCCGCCGGATGATGAACCACATCTCCGGATTGCTGCACTGGCCACGGCCCAGGCTGGTTTTTTTTCCGGCCCTGATCGGCTTGCTGCCCATGCCCGGGGGTGCGATTTTCTCCGCGCCCATGCTCAAGGAGATCGCCGCCCCCTTCTCCATTTCCCCCCAGCGGTTCGTCCAGCTCAACTACTGGTTCCGCCATGTCTGGGAACTCTGCTGGCCGCTGTATCCGGGGATCATTCTGGCAGCCTTCATCGCGGATATTGCATTGTTTCGCCTGCTGATGTTCACTTGGCCCAGCCTGGTGCTGACCATCCTCCTGGGCTGGCTGTTCTTCCTTCGCCCCGGCGTTCTGCCGTTGACGGACCACGCGCCTGTCGCCGAGGTCAGTGAAAAAAGAAGTCTCGCCCCGTTGCTCCGGGAATCCCTGCCCCTGCTGATCGCCGTCTTCGGTTCCCTGGGGCTGGAAGGGCTGATCGCCCTCTTGAGTCCGGAGATACCCATGGAATGGGGCTTCATCATCGCTTTGTCCGCGGCCGTGACCTGTCTTGTCCTGCAGAACAGGCTGCCCGGAAGGATGCTCGTCACGGTGATCAAAAGTCCCCATGCCCTGCGGATGCTCTTTTTGGTGGCGGCCATTTTTGCCTTCAAGGCCGTATTGGAACAGGGAGGGATTGTCGACGCCCTTGCCGGATCAGTGTCCACACCCACGGCCCTGTTCTGGATCAGTGTTTTTTTGCCCTTCATCGTCGGCATGATTTCCGGTCTGACCGTGGCTTTTGTCGGCGGGGTCCTGCCCTTGATCATGGGCCTGGCCGCCAATCTGCACATCGAACAGACCACCGGTTACGTGGTCCTTGTCCTTTTCTCCGGTTTCATCGGTGTCTTGGCCTCGCCCTTGCATATCTGCCTGATATTGACCTGCGAATACTTTCACGCCCGCCTGGATGAAGTGCTGAAAAGCCTGGCCCTGCCCTGCGGAATCATGCTTCTGTTCGCGGTGGCTTACGCCAGGTTGATTATGGAATTTTGGTGAGGCAGCCGGTGCTTGTTTCCGTAGTCATCCCGGTCCACAACCGCCCGGCTGAGGTTCTCCGGGCGGTACGTTCGGTCCTGGGACAGAAAAACTTGCCGACCGGCCATTGCCTGGAAATCATCGTGGTGGACGACGGCAGCACGGATGCCACGCCCGAGGCCCTGCGGACCGTCAGGAATCCGCGTGTCCAGCTCATCCGGCACGAGACCAACCTGGGAGTTTCCGCGGCCCGAAATCGCGGTTTGGCGGCAGCCCAAGGGGAAATGCTGGCCTTGCTGGATTCGGATGACTGGTGGTTGCCGGAAAAAACGGCCGTCCACCTGCGCTGCCATCAGGCCGGCGGATGGCGGATCTCGCAGACCGACGAAATCTGGATCCGGCATGGGCGTCGCGTCAATCCGAAGGACAAACACGGCAAACCTGAAGGCTGGTTCCTGGAGCAGGCCCTGAAACTCTGTCTGATCAGCCCTTCCTGCGTACTCTTTGATCGCGAATTCTGGGACGAAATCGGCCCCTTCGACCCGCTTCTTCCGGCATGCGAGGACTACGACCTCTGGCTGCGCACGCTGGTGCGGCATCCTGTGGGACTATGCCCGCAAAAACTGGTCTGCAAGACCGGAGGGCACCCGGACCAGTTGTCCCGCAAAATCATCGGCCTGGACCTTTACCGCCTCCAGGCCATGGACAAACTGCTCCGGAACGCAAAAATGACGCCGCGGCAACGGGAAATGACACTCCGGGAACTTCGTGCCAAGGCGGCAATATATATCCAGGGCAGCCTCAAGCACGACAGGTCCGATGAAGCGCAGCGGGTCAAGGAGTGGCTGCGGCCGTGGCTGACGGAAATGAATGCCGAAACCCCTCGCCCGGACGTCGAAGGCATTACACGGACATGATCGAAACGATTATGCTCCGGCCATGATTTCGCGTTTACGCACGCCCTCTGCCTTGATGCGCTCCAGGAGTTCGGAAAGCACCGGCTTGACATGTTCGCGAACATCTCCGGCAACGATAATGAACAACAGGTCGTCCCCGGGCTGAAAGCGGCCGGATCTGGCTTCCACGACAATCCGGAAGATTCCGGGTTTCGCTGAATATTCACGGACCAGCTCCTGAATTTTTTCCTGATCCGGCGTCACTTCAAGGGCCGTGACATGTTGCTTGTCCTGCCTGGACCAGCTACGAACAGTGCCGTTATGGACCAGCACCATGCCCACATTGTCCGCGAAACCCGGTTTTTGCTTCAACTCAGCGATTGCCTTGCTGATATCCATGACTCGTCCTTTGGTTGAAATTTGTGTAACTGCTTAAATTGTCGGCACAGCCTGCGAGCAACCTGCTTTTCCAAGCTTCGAGCAATTAGAATTTAGTTCAGCAACATGCTGTTGATCTTATAAATCTGATAAGTCTTTGCTTCACAGTCCATTATCACCATGAAGGACACGAAAGGGACAGAGAAGGAAACATTGGCGAGAACTGCTCACATGTGATTTCTAGCTGGTGAATCGAGTTCCCATCCTTCCTGGCCTTCGTGCTCTTCGTGGTACCATCTGCTTTATTTTAGAATAATTACGTCGTTTGACAAGGGGTTTGCATGTACCTGCTTTCGGATATCTTGAAAAGTCTGTCCAGCATCGGGAACCCTCGCCTTGTGCACTCCGGCTTCGGCGTCTGGGTGGTCTGGAATAATAAGAATGCCAATACCACCATCCACCAGACCCTGATCCGGTTTGGCGGACAAAAAATCATCGTCTCCACAAACCAGAGTCTTTGGTTTTTTCAAGGCAGTCAGGTTTATCCGGCTTTGGCCAGGTTGTTGATTTGGGCCAGGATTCATCCCGAGCCGGTACTGATCCAGGTCTTGCCGGCCAAGATCCTCATAGGGGAATCCTTGCACGAACTCTCCGTGAGCATTCCAAATCAACTCAAAGAGCAAAAAGTCCAGCCCGGAGATTCATTGGATGTCTGGATTCATCCGGACCTTGTTCAACAAATCAAAACGTTTTCGGGATTGTCCACGGAGCAGCGGCCGCCCGCCTACGGCATGTCTTCCTTGAGTTGGCATACATTGATGGTTGATCCCGGATTTTCATTGGATGCTGATTTGAGCTGGTTATTCTTCGTCAAACCAGTGCAGGATACGGGCAATGAACATTACGCGTTGCGCTGGAAAAATTTCTACATGCGCCTGAAAGGGACACTGGATCGATTGGGCATCAGGTATATCTATCAACATCAGCTGCTTTTCTTCAAAATTGACGGACTGGCGTTGTTGACCACCTGGTGCAGAGATCTTCTGTCAATCATAGCGCAAGTCAAATCAGAAGACCCAAATCAGTATTGGCCCTGCCTCTACGATGCGCTCACACCCAATGGATTGGCTTTCACCGACGACCTGCCCAACAAGGTCGATTTGGACTGGGATTGTCTTCCTCCGGATGAGCCGCACCTTCCCTTGAGCGCGGGACTATTGCTTCGAGAGGATTTCGAAATCACCTTTCTGAATTCTGCCGGCACACTGAAGCTGGATTCCGTATGCCGGGTAACTTCACGGACCACCGGCCAGACGCAACGTCCAACCCTTGAGTTCCCGGTTTCGGCGGTCACCTCTGCGGGCAAAGAATTGCCGTGCTTCTATTGCGGCATGAAATCCCACCAGCTGTCCCAATGCCCGAGCCGACAGATCTTCAACCAGGATCAAGGCGTGTGGGATAAAATCGGCAGTCTGGACCACAAGGAGTTTGCCCAAGCCGTAAAGAAGCTGGATCAGGCCGTGGGAAACGGCAACCTGAGCACAAATCCGGACATTTTACTGGCCGAAGCCCCGGAAAATCTTTTCCTCAAGGCCGTCTTCGAGATCAATTTTCCCGTCCAACATCGCATGATCCGCCTTGTCTGGAGGTGCAGAGGCAAGGAGTTTCCGGACGGTCTGCGCCAGCTCACGCAGCCGGATGGCGAGTACGTTTGGGCGGCCCTTGAAAATGCACGGTCCAGGAACTATGCCCAAGCCGAACGCATGATGCAGCAGGCCGTTCTAAGGACGTCGAAGAACTACCAGCCACATGTGTTGCTTGGTTTCATCGCCCTGGAAACGGATAATCAACGGAAGGCCGAAGCCCACTGGAGGGATGCCCAGAACCTGAGCTACACCCCTCTGCAACAGGCCTACCTCCTTTTTTTAAAGGGCAGATTGCGCGAGATTCAGGGAGCATATGATCAAGCGCATGGACTTTACGGCGAAGCCCTTTCCTTCAGCCCGAAATGGCCGGAACCTCGGTATCGGCAAGGGGTCTGCATCACCAAGAAGGGTTTTCTGGATCAGGCCTGGGTACTTTTTTCAGAGCTTATGGCCGAAAACCCACACATTTTCAATCGCATCTTGATTGACCACGAACTGGAACGCGGTCGGTCCTTTCTGCTGACATCCCTGTCCGGCCCCTGGGCCGCGGCGCAACATAACGCTACAAGGGAACAAAATGACCTGCCTGGACTCAACACAAAACTGGCAACATGGTTTGAAGATGAAAACCCATTTCGTCGTGATGCCGAAGAGCGAATCAAACATTTGTCGGAAACAAAGGATGTCCAAAATTACGTGATGTTTTCCAGAACCCTCGCCGCCGGAAAGAATCTCCAGAAGGATACGGACAAGAAAATCAAGGAAGCTGTTGCCGCGATCAGGATCAGGGTCCGCGACAATATAGCCAGGATGCGTTCAATCTATGAAGAGATTTGTTATTTCCCCTTCCCCAGATTGATCCGCAAAACAAACAGCTATTACAACAAAGGCGGACGCATTCTTCAATCAATCAGCAAGATGGACCTGCATAACGGAAAAACATATCGGCAAGCACTGACGCAGATGCAGGAAGCTGAAGATATTCTCCAGAAAATGAGTAAACAAATGAAAAGCGTAAAGTTGATCCGAGAGAGTTCTCTCTTTGTGCTCTTCTTGTGCAAAAGATTCCTTTGGCTGGCTATCTTCGGCCTCTTGGCTTCGATTGTCGTGGTTCCCGTCCTCTTGCATTCCATTCAGCAGTCCGGATCAGTCTGGGCAACGGAATGGATTACGGATCAACGCTGGCAGGTCCAAAGAACCGTCAGCCTGATCATGGTCGTCATCAGCGGGACCATTGCCGCTGTCTGGACCAGCCTGGGGTACGAAAAGCAAAAACGGAAATACCTGGCCTCAAGACAACGCAGCAAGTGAACAATGAGCGCTTGTCGAGGAGTTTGCGAGGCAACTGTTCAATAACTCCGGGTGAACTACACCAAAACACCAGAACCCCGGCCTGCGCTGGGTGACGCCCGTAGGAACTCGTTAACGCGCCACTCCATTCCGTCATACCGGCGAAGGCCGGTATCCAGGCAGCACGGCCCCCCGATGATTGGTTGCCCGGCCTTAATGAGCAATTACTTTGCGAGGCTGCAAAATCAAGGCAAGCCGGACCTTGGTTGCGTAGTTGCTTTCCGGATTGGTGGTCCCGAAAAAAAAAAGCGGAACTCTTACGAGTTCCGCTTTAAACATCACATGCGAAAGATGGAAACTATACGCAACCTGTGGGCTTGGGAAGGCCGGCCATCTTACAGGCGCCTTTTCCAGGTCCGGACGGGAACAGTTCGTAAATGTGCTTCAGTTTGTATCCGGTCACTTTGGACAGGATGCGAACCATGGGCGCGATTCCATTCTTCTTGTAGTAATCCTGCAGGAAGTCAATGACCTTCTGGTGTTCATCGGTCAATTCCTTGATACCTTCGCTTTCCTTGACATATTCTACCCAATCAGGGTTCCAGTCTTCAAAGCGCTGCAAGAAACCATCTTCATCGACCTCAAAGTTATTTCCCTTGAATTCTACTGTTGCCATTGTCAATCCTCCTTAACAATTGTTAAAACTCGAAATGAATGTGCCGTGAGCACGACCTGGACCTTGTCAAAAAAATCACGGACGAAGTGTCCGAGATAGTCTGTAACGATAAAACATTCCTTCGAGACCAAATGAAAGTCCTTGAAAAACAACTTCATGGATTTCATTCACATGACCGGCTGAATCTATGGAGCTTGTAAAATACCAGAGATTTCTTGTCAATGCCGAATACCTTATCACCGAAAAACTGTCCGAAAAAGATGCTTTTGCCCATGGAACGGAATAACGAAAAGTGCGCTCTGCGAGGACTGAGCCGTCAAGCTGCTCTTCCGGACTGCAGTTCCAGAAGGTGGGTCCGGGCGAAACCTAAATTTGGATCGAGATCAAGGGCGGATTGCAACAGGTGTTCGGCTTCTTCCGTCCGGCCCTGGAATTTGACGCAAAGCCCCATGTTCGCCAAATCCATGGCGGAACCGCTATCAAGATTCAAGGCGCTCCTGAAGTCCGATTCGGCAAGGGCATATTCGCCCAGCTTGAAATTGGCCACACCTCGAAGGTTGAAATATTCCTTGACCTCTGGACAGAGACGTATCGCCCGGTCCAGATGCGGTATGGAAGCTGGCCAGCGCTGCTCCTGGCTCATGGCATAGCCCTGATAGAAGGCGGCAAGAGCCTGATCATCCTGCTGCTCCAAACCCTGCTCGCTCCGTGCAAGCAACTCCCTGGCTTCCTGAAAAGCTTCTCTGCGGATGGCCAACAAACCTCGAAAGAACACGGGGAACGCTGCCAATGGGTACATTTTTCGCAGCGTTTCCAGACCGGCTTGAGCCTGTTCGAAAGAGGACTCCTCGGCAAGCATGCGCCCGACAAAAAGCCCGATGGTGGAGTTCTGCGCCCTCTCGCGAAACTGAAAGCCTGGAATGAAGGAATAATGAGTCGGAACATTCAGTGCCGGTTGGATTGTCTGCACGCTGTAGGCCCGAAAATTCTGGTCCAACAACCCCTCGCAGAAACATTTCAGCTCGTCAAGAATGTCCTCACGACCAATATCCGGCAGACTTGCCAGCGCAACAGAATCTCCCCGTTCCAGCCAGGCAATTTGTTCCAGCTCGGTGAATTTCGAAAGCCCGGAAGCTTCATAATTGCTCCCAGTTTCGAAATCCCCCGCCAGTTGAGCCACTTCGGTCAGAGCCCGGATGGCCGCCTTGGCCGGAGTCGATGCGGTGCCCGCTGTGAAAACGATCTCGCTGCTGTCCGGAAACGTGGCCGGATCATAAGCGACCGCGGCAACGGTGGGTACGGGCAGCCCCAGGGAAAAATCCTTGAGTAAAACGACGATACCTTGGCGTTCAAACGCATTCAAAAGATCTCGCAGGACAGGGTCTTCAACACTGGCGGGATCGATGGTCGGCGTTTCCATCTGCCGGCGATCCACCACCGCACACACATGCCGCTCCACCAGTTCGCACAGACCCTGCAGAATCGACTCTTCTTCGGTGTTGCCGGCGGAAGATCCGTTAAATTCATTGATTTTCTTGAACCATTCCAAGGGGACAAGCATTTCCTGGCCGGTATCCAGACGGGTTGCCGGAACAAACCGCCAGGAAACCAGATCCATCAGAGCCCTGGCCCGCTCTTCGGCAATGTCTTCGGCAACCGAACCGGCGATTTCGGAAATCGGCAAAATCTTTCCCGGCCACTTGCGTTCCGCCTCGCTCCAAGTACAGGGAACGACATCCTGAACACCTTTCCAGAAGCTGAAGAAGCTGAATCGCTCGACAAGTTCCATCAGTGCCGAGGCCTCGGCCTGGATGGCGGAAGCGCCTTTGCCCATCTGTTTGCGTGTCGGCATGACCTGCCGCGCCATTTCACCACAGACGCTCAAATATACCGGGATTCCGAGCCGTCCGGTATCGATGCGCCTCGTCTCAGCAAGAATGTCTTCGCCAAAGACGGCCAGCGCCTTACGCACCCATTGGACGGTTTGTTCCGGAGAGCAGACTTTGTCCAGCTCCCGTGTGTGCCCTTTGGGACAGGGCTTCAGGTGAATGCTCATAACGGTCTCATGCGGTAAAACCAGAGTTCCTTTTCGGCCACATCGCCTCCAAACCCGAACTCATGAACCCGATCATTCTTGTATGGCATGGAAGAGCGTGAGATCTGAAAATAATTCTTGGCTGCCGCAAAAAATTTCGAGGAACGCCGGCTTGCATCCGCCGTGAGCAGAACTTCGCTCCGGCTGGTCGGTTCCAGGTGGTTGCGCAAAAAAGCCAACAACGGTTCAAAAAATTGTTCCCGGTAAAGCACCTCGGAACCGATGATCCGATGATAGCGACCAATGTGACCATTCTTGACAAAATCTATGGGGAGGACCTGGATGGATTCGCCAAGATTGTTTTGTAATGCGTTTATCCTGGCGAAGAGCAAGGCCTCTGGCACAATGTCGCTGACCACGACGGAGAACCCCTGCTTGGCTGCGAAAAGGCCTGCCAGACCAAGGCCGGCGCCGACTTCGAGAACACGTTCATCAGGACCGGGGATCAGGCGCTGCATGTAGATGGCCAATGGCAGAGAGGCCGGCCATATTTTCGCCCACAGCGGCAGCGCATCGAATCCGCCACCGGCCGTCCGCTCCAACTGCTCCTCGATGTAGCCCTCCATGTCGGTCACCTGAAGACATTCCACGACATCCTCACCAACGCGCACCTTCTCGAAATGAACCTTGTTTCTGGCGGAAACCACCGCCATAAGTTCTTCGAGGGTTCCTTCGCGGAGCAGGTGTTCGAGTTGTTGTGAGGAAAGAGAACGATTCAGAAGCTGCATTGGAACAAATCCTTCTAGCACTGCCGAGATGGTCGGTTCTTCAATGAGATGAAGCAAAGCAGGTGGAATATGGAATCGGGTGGAATAGCTGCTGGGGAGGAAAAGGTAAAACTGGAGCGGGAGACGGGATTTGAACCCGCGACTTCAACCTTGGCAAGGTTGCACTCTACCACTGAGTTACTCCCGCAAGAGATATGAAAAATGGAGGCGGCATCCGGATTTGAACCGGAGAATGGCGGTTTTGCAGACCGCTGCCTTACCACTTGGCTATGCCGCCGAAAAAAATTGGAGCGGGAAACGGGATTTGAACCCGCGACTTCAACCTTGGCAAGGTTGCACTCTACCGCTGAGTTATTCCCGCTCGAAGGGTTGTGTAAGTAGCCAAGAGCAGTCGGTCTGTCAAGGGCGGGAATGAAATAATGGAAATACGCGAATGTCTCTCCATCCCATTCCCCTAATGATGCAAATTTGTCACTACTCACTTTTCACAACAAGCACGGAGGGTTCGCTTGTCTCGATTTTCTGCATCGTCTGTCGGACTGAGCCAGGATTCGATCGTCGATCATTGCCAAGCGCCTGAAACGCCATTTGATGTTTATCTGAACAATGGTCCGATGTTACGAAGCCAGCGAAGCAGTAGCCAGTGAGTAGGAAAATCTTGCTGAAGAAAAGATGACGCTATGCCTTTCCATACACTGTTGGGGCGACCTGGCGCAGCCCCAGGTTCATTCCGGCGAGGCTTTCGGAATGACCGATCACCAGGTGCCCCAAGGGATGCAGATATTCAAGAAAGTTTCGGATCAGCCGTTCCTGCACGTCGCGCTCAAAATAGATCATGACGTTGCGACAGAAAATGATGTCCATGGGTTCTCGAAAGGCGAACTTTTCCATGAAGTTCAGGCGGCGAAAATGGATTCTTTCCCGCAAGGCGGGGATGATGCGAATCAATTTTTTGGAGCGGTCCTTGCTGCGCAGCAGATATTTTGTTCTGAGCTGGGCCGGAATGGAATTCAGCCTGTCGTCGGGATAGATGCCTTTGGCGGCCCGCTCCAATACCTGGGTGTTGATGTCCGTGGCCAAAATAAACCACCGGAACAGCGGATGATGCTCCATGAATTCCGCAAGAACCATGGCCAGGGTGTACGGTTCCTCCCCGGAGGAACATCCAGCGCTCCAGACCGCCAGTTCCCGCTCGTGTCCGTTGTTTTGCCACCAGGACGGAAGTACTGAGGAAGTGAGGTACTGGAAGTGGTGAGGTTCGCGAAAAAAGCTGGTCGTATTGGTGCTCAAGGCGTCGATGAGGTGCGGAATCTCACTCTCCGTACCTTTGGGGCTGAAAACGTATTCGCAGTACGCTCGGTAATCGGCAAGACCAAGGGCCCGCAACCGCCGCTGCAATCGCGCCTCCATCATGGTCTTTTTGGATGAAGGCATTTTGATGCCGCATTTATTCTGCACAAATTCGCTAAGCCGACGAAAATCGCGCTCCATCATGCTCCCCAACATGTCTTTGCCTCCATTTATCGACAAAACATCCCGATCCACCCCCTGAATGCGCCTAAAGCGGGACCCGAAAAGCAATTAGCCCTTTTTCAAGACGTCGACAACGGCTTTCCTTGCTGAGCCACTTTTAGTATGGTGAAAGTGGATGTATGACAACGGCACGACGCAAAGAACGCTCGTCGCCGTACATGAGCCATTACAGCAAAAAGGAGAAGCCCATGTCCAAGACAAAAGAGAATCTGAAGGAAGCGTTTGCCGGAGAATCGCAAGCCAACCGCAAATATCTTGCATTTGCCAAGCAGGCCGACAAAGAAGGGCATCATCAGGTTGCCCGGCTGTTCCGGGCTGTAGCCGAAGCTGAAACCGTCCATGCCCACGCCCATCTCAAGTTGCTGGGCGGCATCGGGACCACCGAAGAGAATCTCAGGGAAGCGTTGAGCGGCGAAACTCATGAATTTACGAAAATGTACCCCCAGATGATCGCCGAAGCGCAGGAAGAACAGCAGAAGGCAGTCGAGCGCGGTTTTCACTTCGCCAATGAAGTGGAAAAAATTCATGCTGGGTTATACGAAAAGGCCATGCAGAATCTGGGCAAACCCGCGGAAGTGGACATCCATGTCTGCAGCGTCTGTGGATATACAGTGGAAGGCGATGCTCCGGAAAAATGTCCGGTTTGCAATGCCATGCAGAAGGCATTTTTCAAGGTCGACTAATCCCCTCCAAGAGTCCCGCGGGCACAACGCTTCGCGGGACAGCTTCTTTCTCAGGCCGGTTTCGCCACCCCTCCCTGCTCTCCCGTCGCCACCTGCTTCAGGCGCAGGCTCAGCGACTTGATGACCTTGCGTGATACCGAAGGACTGTGGGCCAGCAGGCTCTCGAAGACATGGGGCGGGACCAGGAGGAGTTCGGAATCCTCCTTGGCCCGGGTTGCAACAATGTGGGAATGTTGCAGCAGGTATGCCGTCTCACCGAAAAACTGTCCCGGTTCCACATCTTCCAGGTGTGTGGCGACGTCAGGTTTTGATTCGTCGAAATACTCCACTCTTCCGGAATACAGGTAGAAGATTTCGCGGTGCCGATCACCCTGGCGATAGATTACCTCGCCGGCCCTGACCTTACGGGAATACTTGGAGAAGATGCGACGTGACCGGGTGAACAACCTCGTTTCCACTCGATTGCCGATTCCGCCGGAACCATTTTGCGGGTCGATGATTCGATCAAGAGCGAAAATATCCACCTGTCCGGCCACTTCCACGAATTGGGCAAACAGGAAGAAAAGCAAAAAAATCACATAAACCCACAGCAGCAAAAATATCACGGCACCCAGGGAGCCGTAGATGTAGTTGTAGGAAGCCAGAGTGATAAATTCAACGAAAATGACTCTCAGGCCGTGAATGGACAGTGTGAATAACCCGGCTCCCAGGAGGGCGTGCCATGTGTTCGGCTTCGCCAGAGGCAGAAATCGATAACATACGAAAATCAGGCCAAACACCAGCCCCAGCGGAACGATCCAGCCGGACAGATACAGCAGCGGTTCATAGACATGCTCCATCTGAATGATGACCTGCAATTGATTGTACAGAAAACGGATGATTATGTTGAACAGCGCCGACAGAAGCAGCAGGGTCAGCACCCCCGGCACCAGAACCATGGATAGCAGATTGCTCCACAGAAAATTCCTGGTCCGGCTGCTTGGAAAGATGACGTGAAAGGCGCTCTGGATGGAACTGATGATCAGGCGGCTGGTCCAGAGAAAGCCGAGAAAACCCAGACCGCTGATAGCCACCTGCGACTCGAAGATACCGATGGTCCGAAAAAAATCCTCGTTCAATTCTTCGTTGAACTCGGTGAGGAAGTTGAACAGCCGGTCGCTCAGCTCCGGGTTGTTGATCAGGGACATGTTCAGCAGGGAAATGACCAGCAGGATCAACGGCCCGATGGACAACAGGAAGTAGAAAGCCGCGGCTGAAGCGTGGCTTGTAAGTTGATTTTTCAAAAACTGGAGGACGGTGCCGTACGTGGTTTGCAGAAACCAGTTCAGCCCGTCCCCCAGCTTGTCGAAGGGAATTTTAAGCGATAGCCTCGGCCACACGATCTCCGACCTCGTCCGTGGTCATTCCCATCCGTCCGGCGCCCTGGCCGGCCATTGTCGGCAGGATGCCGATCACCGCTTGCTCCACGGCCTGCGCGGCCGCATCTTCCTTCAACTCGGTGAGCATCATTTGTCCGGCCAGAATCGCAGCCAAAGGATTGGCCTTGCCCTGTCCGGTATATTTCGGAGCGGATCCGCCGATGGGTTCGAACATGGACACCCCTTCAGGGTTGATGTTTCCGCCGGCCGCGATCCCCAGCCCGCCCTGGGTAATGGCTCCGAGATCGGTAATGATGTCCCCGAACATGTTGTCCGTGACGATGACGTCGAACCATTCCGGGTTCTTGACCATCCACATGCAGGTGGCGTCCACGTGGGCGTAGTCCAGTTCCACCTGGGGATAGTCCTTGGCCAGTTCGTGAAAAACCCGATCCCAGAGACCGAAGGCAAAGGTGAGCACGTTGGTCTTGCCGCACAGGGTCAGCTTCTTGCGCGGCCGAGCAGCGGCCAGTTCAAAGGCGTAGCGCAGGCAGCGCTCCACGCCCATGTAGGTATTCACGGATTCCTGCACCGCGATCTCGTGCACCGTGCCCTTGCGCAGACACCCTCCGCTGCCAGCGTAAAGCCCTTCGGTATTTTCCCGGACCACGACATAGTCGATCTGCTCCGGCCCCTTGTCCTTGAGCGGGCATTCGACCCCGGGATAGAGTTTCACCGGACGCAGGTTGATGTACTGATCCAGGGCAAAACGAATCTTCAGCAGAATGCCCTGCTCCAGGATGCCCGGCTTGACGTCGGGATGACCGATGGCTCCGAGGTAGATGGAATCCAGTCCGCGCATCTCCTCCAGCACGGAGTCCGGCACGGTTTCCCCGGTCTTGAGGTAGCGTTCGCCGCCCAGGTCGATATGATTCCAGTTGATCTTGAATCCAAACCTGGCTCCGGCCGCATCCAGCACCTTGCGGCCCTGCATGGTCACTTCCGGCCCAATGCCGTCCCCGGGAAACCAACCGATATTATAACTGCGCATGTCGTTGCACCTCCATTTGCGATACATAAGAATTTATTCAGCGAGGACAAACTTCCCCTGCTTCAGACGGCCATTTTTCTCCGGACGTATCCCACCAGCCCGCCCTGGGCCAGGATGTCCTGCATGAACCGGGGGACCGGGGTGCAGGGGATGTCCCTGTCCTGGTCCAGGTTGCGGATCAGCCCCTTTTCGGCGTCCACTTCCAGGCGATCGCCCTCCCGGATATCGTTCACGGCATCGCCGATTTCCAGCAGGGTCAGCCCCATGTTGAAACCGTTGCGATAGAAGATCCGGGCGAAACTGTGCGCCAGGACCACCGGCATGCCCGCGCCGAGAATGGCGATGGGTGCGTGCTCCCGGGATGATCCGCAGCCGAAATTCGGCCCGGCGACCAGGATATCGCCCTGCGTGACACGGTTGATCCAGCCCGACTCCAACCCCTCGAAGCAGTTCTTGCCCAGTTCCAGGGGATCCGTGGTCACCAGGAACCGTGCCGGGATGATGGCGTCCGTATCAATGTTGGCTCCGACCTTGCGGGCCGCTCCAGTGTAGATCATGTCAGTTCCCCTTCTCGATTTCAGCTGGATGGCAGATATGTCCGGTCACGGCCGTGGCAGCGGCCACAGCTGCTCCGGCCAGATAGACCTCGCTCTCCAGGCTGCCCATGCGGCCTTTGAAATTGCGGTTGGTGGTGGCCAGAACCTTTTCCCCGGACGCCAGGATGCCCATATGCCCGCCCAGACATGGCCCGCAGGTGGGCGGTCCGACCACGGCTCCGGCATCCATGAAGATTTCCAGGAGTCCCTCGCGCAGGGCCTGCTTGTAGATCATGGGCGTGGCCGGAAGGACGATCAGGCGCAGCCCCTTGGCCGCCTTGCGGCCTTTGAGCAGCTCGGCCGCCCGGCGCAGATCGCTGATCCGTCCATTGGTGCAGGAACCGATGACCACCTGATCCACTGCCACGGAGGAGACTTCTTCCACGGGCCGGACGTTGTCCGGCAGATGCGGGCAGGCCACCTGGGGCGACAGCCCGGAAACGTCGAAGGTCAGCTCCTGCTCGTAGATCGCGCCGGGATCCGGAACAATATGCGCCGGATCCTTGCGGCCCGCGGCCCGGGCATAGGCCACGGTCTTCTCGTCCGCGGCGAACAATCCGACTTTGCCGCCGGCCTCGATGGCCATGTTGGCCATGGTCATCCGCCCTTCCACGTCCATGTCCCGGATCACCGGGCCGTCGAATTCCAGCGCCTTGTAGGTGGCGCCGGCCACGCCGATCCGGCCGATCAGCAGCAGGATCAGATCCTTGGCTTCCAGGTATTGGGGCATGGTTCCGGTGAACGTCGCTCGGATGGTCGGCGGCACCTTGAACCATGTTTCGCCCAGGGCCATGGCCCCGGCCACGTCCGTGCTGCCCATGCCCGTGGCGAACGCGCCCAGCCCGCCGTACGTGCAGGTGTGGCTGTCCGCGCCCACCACCACGTCTCCCGGCCCGACCAGCCCAAGTTCCGGCAGCAGGGCGTGCTCCACGCCGGATTCGCCGCCGTCATAGAAATGGGTGATGCCCATGCGCCTGGCAAAATCCCGGACGACTTTAACCTGTTGGGCCGAATCAATATCCTTGTTCGGCGTGAAATGATCGCAAACCAGGACAACCTTTTCCGGATCGAAGACCTTTGTCGCGCCCATGGCCTCAAAGGACTTGATGGCCAGAGGCGCGGTGATGTCGTTGGCCAGGACCAGCGACACCCTGGCCTGCACGATCTGACCCGCTCCGGTGATCGTGTCGTCGGTGTGACCTTGCAGTATCTTTTCCGCTAGGGTCTGGGGCATATTTTTTCCTCCTGCTTTTTGGCGATACGGTTCAATGCGTTCAGGTACGCCTTGGCGCTGGCCACGATAATGTCCGGATCCGCGCCGCGTCCGACAGCCGAGGCGCCGTTTTCCTCGATGCGTACGGTCACCTCGCCCTGGGCGTCCGTGCCACCGGTAATGGCGTTTACGGAGAACTGCAACAATTTCGGGTTGCGCCCGCAGACCTTGGCAATGGTGTGGAACACCGCGTCCACCGGTCCGACGCCGAAATCCGCCAGCTGTTTTTCCTCGCCGTCCACCTCCAGTTTCATGGCCGCGGTGGGAATGGCCATGTTCCCGGACATCACGCTCAGGTAGACCAGCTTGTACTTGTCCGGAATGCGGTAGATCTCCTCCAGCACCAGGGCCTCAATGTCCTCGGTGGCGATCTGTTCCTTCTTGTCCGCCAGACGCTTCAGGGCCTGAAAAACCAGGTCCAGCTGGGCCTCGTCCAGCCGGTATCCCAGCTCCTCAAGACGCGATTTCAGGGCGTGTCGGCCCGAATGCTTGCCCAGCACCATTTCCGTTCCGGAGCGGCCGATGCTCTGCGGGGTCATGATCTCGTACGTGGAACGGTGCTTGAGCATGCCGTCCTGGTGAATGCCGGACTCATGGGCAAAGGCGTTGTCGCCGACCACGGCCTTGTTCGCCGGGATGGGCCGGCCGATGATCAGGGAGAGCAGTCGGCAGGACGGAAAAAGCTGCTCGGTTTTGATGTTCGTGGTCAGGTTGTAGACGTCCTTGCGCACGTTCAGGGCCATGACCACCTCTTCCAGGGCGGCGTTGCCGGCCCGCTCGCCGATGCCGCTCAAGGTCACCTCGGCCTGCCGGGCTCCGGCTCGCAGAGCCGCAAGGGTATTGGCCACTCCCAGCCCGAGGTCGTTATGGCAATGCACGCTGAACACGGCCTGGTCGCTGTTGGGCACCTTTTCCAGGAGATGGCGGATCAGGGCGCCGAACTCGTCCGGCTGGGCATAGCCCACAGTGTCGGGAATGTTGATCGTCCGCGCTCCGGCAGCAATGACCCGTTCCACGACCTTGGCCAGAAAATCCCAGTCCGAGCGGGAGGCGTCCTCGGCCGAGAATTCCACGTTGGATGTATGTTTGACCGCGTACCGCACCGCAGCTTCAGCCATTTCCAGAACCTGATCCGGGGTTTTGCGCAGCTTGTATTCCATGTGCAGCGGGGACGTGGCCAGAAAGGTATGGATGCGCGGATTTGCGCCGTCCTTGATGGAATCCCAGGCCCGGTCGATATCCGCGGGAGTGGCCCGGCACAGGCCGGCGACCTGGCACTCCTTGACGGTCCGGCTGATGGCCTGCACCGCCTCGAAATCACCCTGGCTGGCAGCGGGAAAGCCGGCTTCGATGATATCCACGCCCAGGGACTCAAGCTGCCTGGCCAGACGAATCTTTTCCGGCATGTTCATGGTCGCGCCGGGTGACTGCTCTCCGTCGCGCAAGGTGGTATCGAAAAAAAGAACTCGTGAATTACTCATGACGTCCTCACAATATATTGAAAATGATGTAAAAAAAATGACATGTTGCCACGAACATAAGTAACTGCGCAACAAGCCTTGAGCAAGTTGCGAATATATCCGGATGTAAGATCCGACAAGACGAGACGTTGAACTCGTATCGTCTTGCGCAGTAAATTAAAGAATGTTGCGGCGTATTTCCGGAAGAAAACCTGAATCCTGAACACGTGAAGCCAAACGCGATGGTGTCGACCGTGAAGTGTTCACGAAGCAAGAAATGAATCAGGATATGAGGGGGAAGGATTGGTTACGGGAGTTCATTTGGGGACTCCCGTAGCAGACGAAGCTTGCGAAAGGGTAGAATCAGGAAAGAAAGAACCAGTCCGGAAATCAGGTAGGTGAGAAAGAACATGAACCCGATAACCTTCGGTTCGGAGGCGATGACCACGAGCATGAGCATGGCCACGACCGTGGTTCGGAAAGGATGCGTGCGCATGCCTTCGAATTCTTTCAAGGACAGGTACCGGACCCTGCTGACCATCAGGAACGAGAGGACATAGACCAAAGTCAGGGTCAGGACGCCGAATCTGTCTTCAAGAAAGCCGGGGGAAACGGTGCTGAACAGAACCAGTGTCGCCAGCACGCAGGCTGCCGCGGGGATGGGCAGACCGATAAAATATTTTTGGGATACCTTGCCAGACTGTACGTTGAACCTGGCAAGGCGCAACGCGCCGCAGGCCACCAGGAGGAAGGAAGCCACAAGGCCGAGGCGGCCGTAGTTCTGGAGCTGCCACATGTAGACCATGATGGCCGGAGTGACGCCGAAAGCAACCAGATCGGCCAGGGAATCCAACTGAACCCCGAATTCGCTGGTGGAACGGGTCAGCCGGGCAACCATCCCGTCCAGACCGTCCAGCACGCAGCTCACCAGAATCGCCAGGGCGCAATGGACGAACAGTCCTTCAATGGCCCAGACAATTCCCAGGAAACCGGAAAACAGACTGGCTGTGGTGAACAGGTTGGGGAGGAGGTAAACTCCTTTGCAGATCGGCTGGTTCTGGCGATTCACGATGCCTCGGGAAGATTTGGTTGGGCTTTCAGCTTGGCCATGACGGTCAAACCGGCAAAGGTTTTTTGCCGTTGCGTCACGCAAAGTTCATATTCTTCCGGCAGATAAAGGTCAACCCTGGACCCAAATTTGATCAGGCCGATGCGCTGGCCCCGGGTCACTTCATCACCCTCTTCGGCCCAGCAGACGATCCTGCGGGCCACCAGCCCGGCAATCTGCACCATTGTCCAGCCATGTCCGAACTCGTCCACGATCCGGAACTGGTTGCGTTCATTATCTTCCGAAGCCTTGTCCAGGGACGCGTTCAGAAACTTTCCGGCGAAATAGGTGATTTTTTCAACCTTCCCCGTCACGGGAGTCCTGTTCACGTGCACGTTGAAGACGTTCATGAAGATGGAGACCTTCTGCCGCGTCTTTCCCGTTGCCGGATCAACGGCCAGCCCGATAAAAACGATTTTCCCGTCAGCCGGAGCTATCGCCAAGCCCGGTTCCCGCGGGGTGACCTGCTCGGGGTCCCGGAAAAAATTCAGGGTCAGAATCGTCAGGATCAAACCCACAAGCGCCGGAATGGTCCAGCCCATGATCGCCATGGTCAAGGTCACGAAGACTCCCAACCCGATGTATGGAAACCCTTCCTTGCAGACCCCCGGTCTGGATTGAAGCATCAATTACCTCTTTATTCGAATTAATAATTAGATTCGCCGAACCTCAACCGCAAGAATTTTTCTATTTAACCAATCCGGTCCGCAAGTCAAACAAGTCGTTGAAAAGTCGTCGAAATCGTTGCGTCCACATTTACAACAGGGCATGAATTACGGGGAGAGATACTCTCGCAACGCCTCCATCCGCTTCTGAGCCTCGAAATAGCCGATGTCGTACAGGTCATAAAGCTTCTTAGGTGTTCTGCATATCCGGCCAATTCCGAGAGTCGTAGCCGGCCGAATGACAAATGCCTCGTCTCGGACCTCCATTTCTTCGATCAGATCCATTGTCTCATTATAGACATGGTTCCGGCGGGTTAATATTCGAACCAGTCCCGGATAATCAGGATACCAGATCCGCCACGGCAACTGGAAGCCGTTTGTTTTTTTCCTGTAGCCCCGCGCCTGGGTCAGCACGATCACCCGCTTTGCATCTCCTTCAGCCATGCTTTTGCGGATAGGCACGGCGTCGGCGATGCCGCCGTCCATGACCATGCGTCCTTGGTATTGTATCGGTTTTGCGATCAGCGGCAGGCTGGCCGTGGCCTGAAACACCGTATCCACCCCCTCCACCGTGTTCGCGAATTCCTTTTTTTCCACATGCACGGCTTCTCCGGTCAGGCAATCCGTCATGCCGACAAAGAAGGTGATCGGGCTGTCCCGGAAAACTGCATAATCAAAGGGCACGATGAAGTGCGGAATTGTCCTGAAGATGAACTCCATGCCGAACAGATCCCCGCCTCGGAGCAGCCGCATCCAGCTCAGGTATCGGGAATCGTTCACGAACGAGATATTGACGATCCGGTTCCGCTCAGGCTGTCGGGCAACATAGTTTGCGCCGCTGCACGCGCCCATGGAGACGCCGTAGATGTTGGCGAACCATAATCCCTCATCAACGAATCGCCTGAGCACCCCGGAGGTGAACACGCCCCGCAAGCCACCGCCTTCCAACACCAATCCGGCATCGATCATCATCTCTCCGTGACGTGAACAAGCAAAAACCGCACGGATAACGGATACCTCGTGCGGTTAAAATTGAACATGGCGTCCCGCATGAAAACGAGGCACCGATAAATACCGTCAGGTATTTGCCTGATGCGGGCTTATCTAGATTTCGATTCAATATCAACAAGATGAAGCTTATACTGCTTAATCGGGATCACAATCGTCACTGCGATGCCCTGTAGTATTCCATGGCCTCCGGCAAAAGCTTTCGAATTTCCTCGATTCTGCGGCTGTCCGCCGGGTGGGTGCTCAAGAATTCAGGAGCCTGCGCCCCGCCTTTTTCCGCCGTCATCCGTTCCCAGAACCGCGGCGCCTCTTCCGGGTTGTATCCGGCCATGGCCATGAATATTAAACCCAGATGATCCGCCTCTCGCTCATGCAACCGGCTGAACGGCAGCAGCACTCCGACCTGAGCGCCGGCGCCGAATGCGGCCATGAACAACTCCTGCGTGGCGGCCGGTCGTTGACTCAAGGCCGTGGCCAGGGCAAGGCCGCCCAGTTGGGTCAGCAGCCCCTGACTCATTCGTTCATTGCCGTGATCCGCCACCACGTGGGCGATTTCATGCCCCATGATCACCGCGAGACCGTCTCTGTTCTGCGCGATCGGGAGAATCCCCGTGAAGATGACGACCTTGCCTCCAGGCATGGCGAAGGCATTGACGGAGTCATCCTCAACAAGACTGAAATCCCAATTGTAATTGGCGACATCATCCCCTCTGCCCAGTTCGCGCATATATGCTTCCACCGCCCAGGCGATGTCCTGCCCCACTTCCCTCACCATCCTGACTTTTTCAACGTCACCGGACAGCTTGTGCTCGGCCATAAAGTGAGTGTGCTGCTCCTGGCTCATGGCAGCAAGCTGGTCCGAGGGAACAAGCTGCAACTGGGTACGCCCAGTTACGGGAACCGTGGCACAGGCCGCGACCAGCAGAAACAAAAGCGAAATCATGACTATTTGCAATTCACGCATCAACCGCCTCCTTGACCTTTCTCCATTTGAGCGTCCGCAGGATTGTTCCCCTTCGCCAACCACTGATCATTTAATCTCGGCTGCACTCGGTTCGACCTTGTCGGCGTCCATTCAACCGAGCGGAAGTGCGAATGATCATCATCCTAAATAGTTGTCTTTAGGAAAGGAAAGTCAAGGCGGATCGGGTCCTATTGCATAATTGAAAGCTATCACGATAACGAGTTGTTTCACGAAGAGTATTGCCCACAGATCGACACATAAGGATTTTCATCTGCGTAAAATTAAAAGAAACAGGGTGACATCCCCAAGCAGCCGGATGCTCATTTGATCAAGCCGGACTTTTCCGCATTTTCAGCAAACCTTTGGCCGTATGTTCCAGGGCGTGCAGGAATGAAAAAACCTGAAGCAGCTTGTGCAGGTTGAAGCGTTTGGTGACGCCGGCGGATCGGAGTTCCTCAAGGCGCAGGTCGAATCTCCGCACCGCGTCCGCCAGATCGTTCAAGACGGCTTCCCGCCCCTCTCCGATCGAAACCATCACTTCCCGGATCACACGGGCCAGACTCCGCACTTCCTGGGCCATGATGATGTCATACCCTTCGCCTTCTTCGAAATTATTGAGCACGTTCTGCATGGAGCGCATTTGTTCGACGCAGTTTTCCAGAGCCGTTACCTTCTGGCTCAACGTGGCGGTATCCTCTGAAGATAGCAGACGCTCGTGGCGAATCGCCTTGTTCAGCAGTTCCCTGCTCTGCAGCGACTTGGCGCTGATATTGTCCAGCAGGTCCCGATTCACTGTGGTCTGTCTGGAAAGAAAGGCTTCCACCAGGGTATCGTGGCAATGCGCCGCTTCGGCAAAATGGGACCGCAACTGTTCCCGAAGCGTGGTTCCGGCGCGGCGCGGCCAGACCAGCACCGTGACCAGGAAGGCGCTGCTCACGCCGATGCCGATTTCCAGAATCCTGTACAGACCGAACAACACCCGCTGTTCCTCCTCGCTGCCGGCAACCACGATGATCACCACCGTAATGGCCGCCATCAGGTAGCGCGGGTTGTATCTGGTCATGTAGGCGCAAAAGCCCACGGACAGAAAAAGCCCCAGCGCCGTCTGCCAGCCGGGCTCCGGGAAGGCCAGGATCGCGGCGATGCCGATCAGCGCGCCCATCACGGTGCCCGTCAGCCTGTACCAGCACATCTGGACCGAATCGGCCACATTGATCTGCATCACGATCACCGCCGACAGCACGCCCCAGAAGCCGTATTCCAGATCGAACACGAACACCACGGCATACGCCAGAACAGCGGCCAGACCCGTCTTCAGGCCATGGCGCAGATGATCCGGAGAGATCCGGGTAAACAACGTTTTTCGAGATATCACACGGCAACCTCCACTATTTCGTCGCCCCCCGGTTTCGCTTTTCAACCGAGAAAGAGCAAGCCCGGCGTTTTTGGCTTGACGATGCATGTCTCAATATGCATCTTCTTGGGATATCAACGATCCCATTACGACTTTACGCTTATTTCACGTAATCTCACCAGACTTCCATGGAGGCATTCACATGAGTTCCAGCACGCACCTTGTCTGTCCATCCTGTGCCAGCGTGAACAAGGTGGATTCGGATCGTATCGGGAAGGGAGTCTGCGGACGGTGCAGGTCGCCTCTTTTCGAGCCGAGGCCCATTGAGTTGTCCGGGGACTCTTTTCATCGGTATATCACCAGGACGGACATCCCTGTTCTGGTGGATTTCTGGGCGCCCTGGTGCAGTCCGTGCAAGATGATGGCTCCGGCCTTCGAGGAAGCGGCACGC
This sequence comes from Desulfonatronum thiosulfatophilum, assembly GCF_900104215.1. Taxonomy (NCBI): domain Bacteria; kingdom Pseudomonadati; phylum Thermodesulfobacteriota; class Desulfovibrionia; order Desulfovibrionales; family Desulfonatronaceae; genus Desulfonatronum; species Desulfonatronum thiosulfatophilum. The sequence goes on from NZ_FMXO01000001.1 coordinate 321,647, forward strand.
GCCCTGTTTCCAAAGGTGCGTCTCGCCAAGCTCAATACCCAGGATGCGCCGCAAATCGGTCAGGAATTCGGCATCCAGTCAATACCGACCATGGTCATTTTCCGGAATGGAAAGGAGAAAGCACGATTCTCCGGAGCCGTCGGCGCCTCGCAAATAGAACAATGGGTTATGGGCCAAATCTGACGGAACCAATTGATCAGAGATCCGGCACCGCATGAAGTGCCGGTCCTTCATTTAAAAATCGAAGCCCGAAGCCATAATCTGACTCCAGAATTCAAGCAACCCCGCGTATTTCCCGCACCGCAGTTAATTTAATCCCTCAATGCTGAACAGACCGGGGTAGCTGACGATGACGCCTTGCGGGGAAAATTCCAGAGTTCCAGTATAGCCGGCGCTTGGCGACTGGTATTCGTATTTCGTTTCTGAAATCCGCTTGTAGCTCTGCGGAAGAACCTCAAACCTCAGCTGGGGAAAAGCCAGATAAGCGGCGGGCGCTTGCGCTTCCTCACCAATACGCAACCTCAGACGCCGAACCGGAAGGAAATTCGTAGCGGGAGTGAAGCCAAGATCCAGGTCCACACAGCCTGCCAACTGTGGCTGCTCCACACCGTTCACTGTCCACATCCCGTGACCGATGACACAGACTTGCAAGTCCACTACCGTATCGCCGACCCATCCCGCGACCACCGCCTCCCGTGTCTGAAATGCCGGATCCGCAAGTACCTCGTAGCGAAGCTGGCAAACCTGCTTCCCTTCAAGGAATACAGCCATGCCTCGCAAGGTCCAGCCCTGCTTGCTTTGTGCGAACCGGCAAGCATCGTGGCCAGGCATATCCAGTCTACGCCATAAGACGGCAATGGACTTGTTCATACGGTCTTATAGGCTCGTCGCGTGAATTGCCTGTTGGCATCAGCTATTTCATATTGGCTAAACACGTGAACCCCGTGTCGTCGCAATAGAGCTGTTGTAACGCCCATGCCAGTTGTTTTTTTACCTGAGAAGCTGCCGTCATAAATGGCTGAACTTCCACACGATGGACTGAATTCCGCCAGCATTGCGATTTCAATGCCGAACTTTTTGCATAACACCAAGACACGAGATGCACCAGACAGAAAAATCGAGTCACCCTGTCGCCGTTTATATCGACAACTTCGGCTTCACCATTCATCACGCAATACCCATCGCCTTTCAGGATTTCCGCTGGACTTCTGGGAATGCCCATCCCGGCCTCAACCTCGGGACAGATAAAATCAAGTAGTTTAGTTAAATATTCTGTTTCTAGAGGTGGCTTCTTTGTTTCCTCACCTTCTTCTTCAGCTTCATTCAACCATTGCGCGGGCGTGCCTTATTTGAAGAGTGTAAAAATTTTCCCCACGCTTTTTTGATGTCTTATTTGCCTTTCTGAAGAGTCCCTTGAAACTTTCTAAAACCAATACAATTCCATCTTTTCAATTGAAAGAGCCATGGAGCGATTTGTTGGCGTTCTTGCCGACCAATCGGTCATAGCAAGATGGGTGACTAATGCAATTAATGTTCTTGATGGTCAGAATATTTGGATTCTGTTTCATATTCATTCGAAAGGCTAACTGTCAGCTCACAGGCGGGTAGGAGCGCCAGCGGATTCCCGTCCTGTGCAGCGTCATGTTAGAGGAAACTTGGCCACTCCGCTGTCAGGTTTTCTACTCTGCCGCAGCACCACCCAAGTATCAATCGAGTACTGTCCATCCTGGGGGTCTCAAACAAATCTGTACTCAGTGGCTGGCATTTCAGCGCATCACAGAATGCAGAGAAGTCCGCGCGCCACCTTGATTTAGGGCAAAATGAATGGACAAGCATTACCGCTACTGGAGCGTGAAATGCTCGGGCGGTGAGTAGCGCGGAAACGGTACGATGAAGAAGTTGATACCGGACCCTGCCGGGGAACGGTTCATCACGGCCCAGCTCCCGCTCAAGGAAGGCGATGCGGTCCAACTGGCCTTTCGAAGCCTGGGCCTTCTTCTCCTTCAGGGTTGGACCGAACGTCTCGTCAACCTTTGCTTCGACCCCGAGAATGACCAACCCTTGCGCATTGCGAGTAATCGCCATCACGTCAGTCTGTGACGCAGTTCCGCCCCCCGGCAGCGCAACTTCCCATTCAGGGATTGCGACCAGCAGCTCCAAACCGGCAAGCGCGGGATCATTCGCAGATTCAAGGGCCGCTCTTATATCTGCAGGAAGATTCGGTTCGGCAGCCTCCCAACACGCAGCGGCCGACATAGCGGAACGCCCCTTCTTCCAGTGAATCTTTGGCTTGCCAAGCAAGCGCTGCCAGTCGCCGCTACTCTGGGTCGGTACGAAGATTCGTTTCAAAAAGACACTCCGTTTACCCTAACGCCTGCATTGTTTGGGATTGGACCGAGCTAATCTATTGAATTTCCCCCCCTGAATTCAACTCCCCAATATTTCAACATCTTCTCCCAGGACATCTTCTAAGTAGTCTGCCCTGAAAATAGATCAACTATTTAAAATTGTTTGACATTTTTTCTATTTCGTAGTACATTTTCAACCAGTTACTGCAGTATTTCTGTAATAAGCCGGTCGAAAAATCACTGATTTTGGAGTGACTATGAAGGCGAAAAAGAAAAATTGTAATCAAGGCAACTTCCTCTATCCGGATTTGTTGAAACAACTCAATCCCCATCATTCTCTGCTTCAACTGGCTAAACAGATCCCTTGGCAGCACTTCGATGATGAGTTTACGGTTTACTACAGCGAGAAAGGGCGCCCAGCA